>JACQGL010000171.1 GCA_016199525.1 Armatimonadota bacterium | reverse complement strand
GCTTCACGCAGGTCGGCAGCGTGACGAACTGGCGCGCGCTGCGATGCGGCATCAACTTCCCACCTCATTCGGTTCCTCCCCGGCACGTTTCACCGGGGGACGTAATAAGAAGAGGCAAGATTGGTGCCAGGTCTGCGCTGCATCCCGGCGCGGCGCAGCGACCCGGAAGCACGCCAGGGCCTATGGCAGCCAACCCCAACTGGTCCCATCCCCCCGCCGGCCTGCTCATCCGGCCCGCCCGGCGCCGGTTGCTGCGCGCCACCGCTCTGCTGGGGCTCCTGGGCGGGCTGGCCACGGCGCTCTCCGCCCTCCGCGCCACCCAGCACGGCGCCATCCTGCCGACCCTCTTCACCGCGCTTATCGGCGTGGCTACCCTCGTGGCCGTGGCTGGCGGCGTGGCGGCGGCTTTCCGCCGCCGGAGCTGGATCTGCCTCACGCCGGAGGGCATCGAGGTCTTCGGGGAGTACGGCCGTTACCGGGTAGATTGGGATAACCTGGTGGACGCAGGCCCTCATCTGGCTTTCCTGGCCGGCCTGCGGCTCCGCTCCCGCGCCGCTCTGCTCACCACCCACCAGGGCACCCCGCGGCAGCGAGAACTGCTGGCGACCGCCCCCGCCTATGGCCCCTGGGACCTCGCCTTCAGCTCCGTAGACCTGGATTGCGGCGTGGATCGGTTCATCGATCTGCTGAACACCTGCCGCCAGGATCCGGAACGCCGGGCCCAGATGCTACGCGCGTCTCCCTCGCGCGCGCGGAGTTAAGTTCCGGAACGCGCCAGAGAGCCAGCGGCACGCCCGCGGCATAGCCAAGCCCTGTACCCAGGGCGGAGACGCGATCCCGCTCTTCGGCCCCGCTAAGCATCGGCAGAAAGGCGTTGTGGAATACCAGGCTCCCTACGTAGCCGAACTGGGCGAGCATGTGGAGCGCCATCCCGCCCACGGCGCGGGGCCGCTCACCTCGTCGCTCTTCCGGTGCCCCATCCATACCGGGTGCATCTTTCCCTCGCATGTCAATCTGATACTCGGCAGACGCAGATGAGACCGGGTTCCGACGGGAGCGGCATCCATCTCCCGGGAGACCCCCCCCGAGGCCTTTTGGGGACGGCTAATCTAGAGTAGCCACCCGAACCGCAAAGGCGCAGTGGGCAGAGGGAGGCGGGGTGGGCATCAGGGTAAGAGAGTGCGGAACGTCCCGATGAAATCGGGGAGGAAACGGGAGAGCAGGGGAGATCTGGGTGGTGCGCGTTGGCATATCCGCCCCCAACGCTATCCGCTGGCCCCCACCCACCTACAGAAGAAGCTGCTCCGCCGCTCGACGGTAGATCTCCACCGCCTGCGCTAGCTGGCGCACCTCCACGTACTCGTCGGGCTGATGGGCGATCTTCGGGTCGCCGGGGCCGCAGATCACCATCTGCATCCCGAGGCGTGGCACCCACACGCACGCCTCCGTCACGTAGGGGACCCCACCCACGCGCGGCTCGTCGCCAGTAACAGCGCGCACCGACTCCCGCAGCGCAGTCGCCAGTGGTGAGTCGGGGGGGCAGGCTACCGGCTCGCAGGTGGCGCGGCAGGTGAGTAGGTGGCGGATGCCTGGCCGGCGAGCCGCTACCGCGCGGGCAAGTGCCTCCACGCGCCGCAGCAGATCGTCGTTCGGGAGGCCGGGCACGGTGCGGAAGTCCAGCTCGGCAACGCAACGGTCGGCAACCACGTTGGGCTTCACGCCGCCAGCGATCGTACCGATGTTCATGGTCGGCGCACCCAGGAGAGGATGCTCGGGCACGCCCGTACGCAGGGATCCACCCGCGCCGATCTCCCGCTCCAGGCACGCCAGCAGATCAACCATCGCCGCGATCGCGTTCGCCCCCATTTCCGGCATCGAGCCGTGCGCCGTTTTACCGAACATCTCTACCTGAAGCCAGAGCGCACCTTTTTCGGTGATGAACAGGTCAAGCCCTGTCGGCTCGGCCACCAGGGCGGCCCCCAGCCCCGCGAAGAGCGGCGCCTGCGCCAGCGCCGCCGCTCCCAGGCAGCCGCGCTCCTCGTCGGCGGTGATCGCCACCGTCAGATCGCCTCGCAGCGGGCTCCGATCCTGACCCCGACGCAATCGAGGGGAGAACGCCATCTCGCGCGCGGCGACCAGCAGCGCGGCCACCCCGCCTTTCATATCGCACGCCCCCCGGCCCCATAGCCGACCCTCCTCCAGAGCGCCAGAAAACGGGTCTCGCTGCCAGGCCACCTCGCCCGGGGGTACAACGTCCAGGTGGCCGCTGAACAGTAGCCCCGGCCGCTCACCCGAACCGCGGAGCCGACCAACCGCGTGCGCCCGGCCTTCGCCATAGGGGACGACCGTGGTCTCGAAGCCGCACTCGCGCAGCCATGCCTCCACCACGCGTGCGCCCGGCGCCTCGCTCCCCGGTGGGTTAACGGTGGGGATGCGCACCAGCTCGCGGGCGAGCGCGACGACGGCCTCTTCGGCCGGGAGCGAGTAGAGCGCGGTGGGCATCTGGGCCTCCGGTACGGGGAGGGGCGTCGCCAACCGGTTCACCGGCGCGCGCGGCGATCCCTGTAGCGCTGAAAGGAACTTGCCTCTGGCGGAAGGAACAGGATACCGTCCCTCGCGCCCGCATCCGTTGCCCATGTCTCTGCCGAACGAACCGGTAGGCCCGCTCGCCGTCCTGCGCTACCGGGATTTCCGGTTGCTCTGGGTGGGCCAGGTCCTCTCCATGATCGGCTCGCGCATGCAGGGCGCGGCGCTCCTCTGGCACCTCTACGCGCTCACCGGTTCCCCCTACGCGCTGGGGGCCATCGGCCTGGTGCGCGTCATCCCGCTGGTGACATTCGCGCTGATCGGTGGCGTGGTGGCGGACGCGCTGGATCGCCGCCGGCTGATGCTCATCTCCCAGAGCATTATGGCTCTCCTCGCCGCGGGCCTGGGGACGTGGTCGTTGCTGGGGCTGCGGCACCCGTGGCCGATCTACGTGGTGGCGGGGCTGAACGCGGCGACCATCGCCTTCGACGGCCCGGCGCGGCAGTCGATGGTCGTCACGCTGGTCCCTCGCGAGCGGCTGGCTCAGGCGGTGAGCCTGAACTCGATGAGCTCGCAACTGGCATCCGTCATCGGGCCAGCGCTGGCGGGACTGGTGATCGCGCAGCACAGCGTGGGGCAGGCCTACCTGGTCAACGCAGCGTCTTTCCTGGCGGTGATCGTCGCGCTGCTGGCGATGCGGCCGCCCGCGAAGGACGCAGAGGATCTGCGGCCGGCGATCAGCCTGCCCGCCGTGCTGGAGGGGCTGCGCTTCATGCGGCGGTCCCGGCTGCTGGTCTCATTGATGCTGCTGGACTTCGTGGCCACCTTCTTCGCGTCCGCGAACTCCCTGCTGCCGGTGTTCGCCACCCGCATCCTGCACGTGGGACCGACCGGGTACGGCTGGCTGGCGGCGGCCTCCGCCGTGGGATCGCTGGCGGGCGCCCTGGGGATGGCGCTCGCGCCGCCCATCCGCCGGCAGGGGGCGGTGGTCCTCTGGGCCGTGTTCGCCTACGGCCTGGCGACGGTGGCCTTCGGTCTCTCGCAGAGCTTCGCCGTCAGCTTCCTGGCGCTCGCGGGCACGGGCGCGGCGGATACCGTGAGCACCGTCCTGCGGCAGACGATCCGGCAGCTGGTGACCCCCGACGCCCTGCGCGGCCGGATGACGTCCATCAACATGATCTTCTTCCAGGGCGGCCCGCAGCTGGGGGAAATGGAGGCGGGCCTGGTGGCGGGGTGGCGCGGGGCGCCGTTCTCGGTGGTCTCCGGAGGGATCGCGTGCCTCCTGACCGTGGGGGCGGTGGTGGTGCGCGCGCCGTGGCTGAGGAGGTATAGGGGGGTAGAAGTGAGGGAGTAGCGGCCGAGCATCCCTACCCGGGTGCGCTCTCGCCGCGTTCCAGGCGATCTGCGAGAACACGGAGAGCCGTGATCTGCACCCGTTTGATCGCTTCTTCACACGTCTCCCCGTAGGCCATCACCACAGGCAGCTCCGGCACCTCACCAATCCACCGACCATCTTCTTCTTGCCCAATCTTAACAGTAAGATTCATTATGAGCCCTCTGCCGGGCGTTCAGTTCAGCACTCGATGCCGGGGCGGTGCGCCCGCCAGCCCACCGCATGCGGCGTCTTTGCCACCGCACGGATACCCCCTCTCGACGTCCCGTCGCAGCTGTGAGGACCGCCTGGGGGTAACGCTGTCCCCCCCGGGCCGGGCAGATCAGGCCTTGGGAAGCCTTTCTTCGCCTGTGAGTAGAGCTGCTGGAGGCTCCCGCCCCAGTTCCTCGTACGCAATTCGCAAGCGCACCTTGACCGCATCAACGTCGTCCGGCGGTATCTCCGCACGCTTGCCGCGGAATCCGCCCGGTGACAGGGCCGCTACAGCCGCACGCAGATGCCGCTCATCGGGGGTGCCGTCTATCTTACGCTACGGCAGCTTCCACGTAGATGGGTCGTCCGGATCCGGCGTGTAGGCGAAGCACTTGGCGCTCAGCGGCTGCGCCTGGCGGGTCTTCACCTTGCCCTTACCGGTGCGGGCGAGGGATGGCTGCTTCTCTAATAATTGCTGGTAAACGTCGCCGCGTACTACCTGGTGAATCAAGACCTCCCGCAGCCGCTCCGTCTCGGCCCGGTAGCCCGTCAGGGCCCGCAGTTCCCGGCGTAAGAGGTTCACAGTGCTCTCCGCAAGAAGAGCACGCAGGACATTGATTGGGCTTACCGCCTGCTGCTGTTCCCAGAAGCCCTCTACAGCAACCTGCCAAAGCCCCTCTTGCGAGAGCATATAAAGCAGATTGACCTTCTCATCCACCGGCTGCGCGGTATCCGTGAGACGCACTTCGAAAATCAGGTCATAGTTGACGGGTTCACCGCGTGTCACTGCATAGCATTGCCAGACGTTCGCGTCGGTGAGCACGGCCCAGTTAAGGCTATTCCGCAAGGTGTAATCCCCGGCTTACTGCACATCCTGCGGGCGTAGCTTGCGGCCCAAAGCTTTTACTTCTGCGAAGAAGCGGGGCTTGCCATCCATCTTAACGGCCAGATCGGCATATCGGCCACGCAACTCGTACTCCCCGGTGACATCCAGGATAGGATCATAACCCAGCAGGTCGCCCATAATCTGGCGCACCAGGGCGACAGTATCCGCCTCCGTGATCCCACGCTGACCGGCCGCTTCCAGAACCCGGACGAACCTGGGCACGCCAGAGCGGATACGAGCTTTCGCGCGGTCCTCGTATTTGGGCATAAGACGGCCTCCTCCCGGCGCCTGGCCTCTGCAGGAGGACAATTGCTACCTCATAGTTAGTTTCACAGGTTTCTCTTACGCTATCCTTCCTCCCCCTCCGCAAACGCATCCGCCTCCTTCGGCGGGCGGCGATACTGATCCCCCAGCGCCGCGTCCAGCGCTTCAGCCAGGGTCGCCACGCCCACCAGCTCCAGCGGCGGGCGCCATGTGCCGTTCCGCGGCGAAGCAGCCGTGAGCGCCCGCCGGAACCCCAGCCGCGCCGCCTCCTTCAGCCGCTTCTCCGTCTGATGCACGGATCGGATCTCGCCCGCCAGGCCCACCTCCCCCGCAACCACGGTCACCGGGTCCACGGGAGTGTCGCGGTGGCTGGAGGCGAGCGCCACAGCGATCGCCAGGTCCACCGCTGGCTCCACCAGCTTGAGCCCGCCCGCCACGTTCACATAGACATCCTTATCCGACATCCGCAGGCCACAGCGCTTCTCCAGCACGGCCAGCAGCATACAGGTCCGGTTGTAGTCCACCCCGGTGGTCATCCGTCGCGGGGCGGTGAAGTAGCTGCGGGCCACCAGCGCCTGCACTTCTACCAGCAGCGCGCGCGTCCCCTCGATCACCGCCGCCACCGCGCTCCCGGGGCCGTGCACGGGCCGCTGGGACAGCAGCACCTCGGAGGCGTTGGGCACCTCCAGCAGGCCGCGCTCCGTCATCTCGAACAGCCCGATCTCATCCGTGGAGCCGAACCGGTTCTTCACTCCGCGCAGCACGCGGTGGGATTGGAACCGGTCCCCCTCAAAGTAGAGCACCGCATCCACCATATGCTCCAGCACGCGCGGCCCCGCGATCGTCCCCTCCTTGGTAACATGGCCCACCAAGAAGACGGCGGTCTGGGTGGATTTCGCCAGGCGCATCAGCCGCCCCGCCACGCCTCGCACCTGGCTGACGGTGCCCGGCGCGGACGCCAGGCTGCGGTCGAACATCGTCTGGATCGAATCGATGACCAGGAACCGCGGCCGGAGCTGCTGGCAGTGGGCCTCCACTAGGTCCACGTCCGTCTCCGGCAGCAGGTAGAGTTCGGGCGCGAGCGTGTCCAGGCGATCCGCTCGCATACGCACCTGTTCTGCCGATTCCTCCCCGCTCACGTAGAGGGCACACCCGTGCGCCCGTGCCAGGCACGCCGTCGCCTGCAAGAGCAGAGTGGACTTGCCGATCCCCGGATCACCCCCGATCAGCACCAGGGAACCGGGCACCAGACCGCCACCCAGGACGCGGTCCAGCTCCGCAATGCCGCACGTCAGACGAGGGTAATCGGCAAGCGACACAGCGACGATCGGCTGCGGCGCCGAGAGCCGCCGGTCCCCGCCGGTGAGCGCCGGGTCCGCATCCGCAACCACCTCTTCCACCAGGCTGTTCCACTCGCCGCAGTCAGGGCAGCGGCCCAGCCAGCGCACTGCGGGATGGCCGCAGTTCTGGCAAACAAACCGGGTTCGCGTGCGGGCCATGGGAGAGCCTCCCGGGGATACGAATTGTTGTTTGATTATAGCACAATCCCGGCCCGGCGTGCCGCCTCGAAGTGATGCAGGCTTGGGGTAAGAGCGTGTGGTTGACGGATCCTGTGGCTCGCCGTAGAATTGCTTATAGAGCGGAGATGCCCGCGTCTCGCCGCGCAGCCCAGTGGTGCCGATGGATCATGCTGCCCCTGCGGCGTCTGTGCACGTCAGGAGCGAGCGTTGTGACTGCGCGCAGTGCGGGTGCGCTTGCTCACTTGTTGCGCCGGTGGCGGCGCAGTGGGTAGCCAGGCGAACCCGGGGTGGACACATGGAACCGGTCTATACGATGAAGGGCGTCGGGGAACTGCTGGAAGTGTACGAGGATAAGATAGACATCACGCCGAAGGGCGTCCTCGGTTTGCTCAGCAAGGGCATCAATGGAACCAAGTCCATCCCAATCGTCTGCATCACCGGGATCCAGTTCAAGAAGTCCGGTTTGACGAGCGGCTACCTGCAGTTCACGATCCCAGGTGGAAACGAAAGCAGACGGGGTGTGCTCGCCGCGGCATCAGACGAGAATACGTTCATGTTTGCTGGACAGAACGAACTGGCGCTCAAGATCAAGGAGTACATCGAAGCGCAGATGAAGCGGCTCCGGACTCCTCAAGGAAGCCATCCACTGAGTCTTGCGGAAGAGCTCACCAGGCTGGCCGAGATGAGAGAGAGGGGACTACTCTCTGATGACGAGTTCCAGAGGGCCAAGGCACGGCTTCTGTCATAGCATCCGGCCGGCGTGACCGCGGCCCTGTTCCGTCGTTTCGGGGTACACTATCGTGCCGATCAGTGCCGCAAGCTGAACTGATTGCCTTGGACGACGACCAAGGGAGACGACAATGACCAAGGGGCTTAAGGAAGCGCAGCAGATGAAGGTCGAACGGCCCAAGAGGGCCAAGCTGACAGAGGAAGAGACGCTCAAGCGGATGGAAGCGTTCGACGAACGCAAGGAGAAGTTCGTTGCCTCTGTCCGAAAGGGCAAGAATTGAGGTCTACGTTCCGGACCTGCCTACCCCCGGCTATCAGAACCTCCTGGACACGCTGGAACAGGAGTTCACCTACACCTTCGGCGGCTGCACCATCATTCGGGGACTGCACGGGAGCTACCTCTCGCAAAACGGATTGCCCGTGCAAGACCGCATCAACATGATCTACACGGACGCCTCCATCCGGTTCGACCCCAACCTCTCATCGATCTCCCGCTTCACCGACAAGCTGAAGCAAGCCGTCTTCGACGCGCTGCAGGAAGAGGCAGTCCTCATCGCCGCGTCCAAGGTGTACCACGCCACCTGAACGCCGCAGGCGGGTACAGCAGCCAGTCCACGCGACGGGCCCGCCGCACCCGATGGACCCGTTCACCCACACGCAGGAGATCGAAGTCTGCGGCCGCCGCCTCCGCTTCCGCCCCGTCCGCCCCGGGGACGAGGAGGCGCTGCTGGCCTTCATCCGCGAGCGGCTCTCCCGCCGCTCCCAGTACCTCTTCCGCCCCCACAACCCCGATGATCCCGAGGGTTGCCGGCGGGAGTTCGCCGGGCGCATCGCGCGGCACGGGGAGCGGCACGACCTCACGCTGGTGGTGGAGCAGGACGGCGCGGTGGTGGGCTACTGCTTCCTTTGGGGCCTGGACCAGGGCAGGGAGGGGATCCCCACCCTGGGCATCGGCCTAGCGGACGCGCTGCACGGCTTGGGCGTCGGCGGGGCGATGATGGACGATCTGATCGCCCGTGCCCGCGCCCTGGGCCTGCGCGCGATCGAGCTCACCCACGAGTCCACCAACCACCGCGCCGCGCGGCTCTACCGCAGCCGGGGCTTCGTCTACACGGGCGAGGAGCGGCCGTGCGGTCCCGACAGCGCGCGGGTAGAGCGAGTGATGCGGCTGGATCTCACCGCTGGGCAAAGAACATCCCGATGAGCAGCGCCCCCACCAGGGCGCGCCAGAAGACGAACAGGTCCAGGGAGCGGTGACGCAGGTATCGCAGCAGGAAGGCGATACAGGCATATCCCACTATCGCTGCCGCCACCGTGGCCACCGCCATCCCGATCCACTCCGCCGTCGGCAGGGCCTCGGGCGCGCGCAGCAGCTTGAGCAGCTTCCAGCCGGAGGCGGCGGCCATCACCGGAGCGTAAAGCAGAAAGCTGAACCGCGCTGCGTCCTCCCGCGTCAGGCCCGTCATCAGCCCGGCGGTAATCGTGGCGCCGGATCGGGATACGCCCGGGATCACCGCCAGCGCCTGCCCAAACCCGATGAACCAGGCGTCCGCAGCCACCATGTGCTCGGCGACGCGCGTTCGCCGGGCGCGCCGATCCACCCAGAGCATTACCAGCCCGAACCCCAGAAGCGCGACGCCGATGACCAGCATGCCCAGGGGATGATGATTCAGATCCGCCAGGCCCTCAATCCACCTCTCCACGAGAAGGCCAACCACCAGCGCGGGAAGGGTGCCGAACAGCAGGAACAGCGCCAGGCGCTCGTCCGGGTCCCTGGTTGCCCTCCGGCGCCCCACCACCCGACCGAGCGCGCGCAGCATGCGGAGCCAGTCCCGCCGGAAGTAAAGCAGTACCGGCAGAAGAGTACCTGCCTGAATGATGGTGTCAAACGCGTGGGGATGGGTCGGTTCCGGCAGATCAAAGAGGTGGGGGGCAATAAGCAGGTGCGCGGTGCTGCTGACGGGGATGAATTCAGTGAGACCCTGGATGACTCCCAGTGCCAACGACTGCGGGACGCTCAACACCTCGTTCAATGCCTGTTTCCTCCCTCGTACTCTTCAGTGGCGCTCCCCATCTCCTGGTGAGACGGCGCGCCGGCCTTACCCAGAAGTGGTTGATCATTACCTTGATGATCGCTGCCACAGGCGCAGCCACGAACATCCCCCACATTCCCCAGAACTCGTACCCAATCAGGAGTACGATTATAATTATCGCCGGGTGGAGATTGATCCGGTAGCCGATCAGCTTGGGCATAATCAGCTTGCTTTCGATCAGGTGCAGCAAGGTGAAGGCCACCAGCACCGCCAGGCCCTTCTCCCAGGACTGCAGCGTGGCCAGCAGGACGATGGGTATGCCGCCGATAATCGGCCCAACGATGGGGATTGCACGAGTAACGCCCGCCACCACGCCCAGCACCAGCGAGTAATGCACCCCCAGCCCCTGCAACAGCCCCCAGACCACCACCCCCGCCAGTACCGCCAGGATGAACTGGCCCACCACGTAGCTCTGCAGGATGGCCGACGACTCCCGTAGCAGATAAATCGCGTCGCGCCAGCGCCGACGCGGCACCAGAAACGCAAATTCCTTCTTGAATCTCCCGCTTTCGGTGACGAAATAGAACGCCAGCACCGGGATCAGAATCAGATCCACCAGGAACATGGTGTAGTGCGCTGTTTGCTCCACCACGTGCTTGAGCTGGTTTCCGATCCCCGCCATCATGGAGCCGTAGTCCAGGCTCTCCAGCCACTTCTTCACCTGGTCTGGCAGACGGTCATAGTCCGATTTAATTGCCTCGAACCGCCGGTCGAACTCTCGCGCATGCACGTCCATACTCTCGAAGAACTCCCGCACCTCCATCACCAGAGGCCGCGCGATGGCGCTCGCCGTCCAGAAGACAAGCACGCCCAGCAGCGCGAACACGATGGTCGTGCAGACCAGCCGCCGGGGACGGTACCGCAGGATCTTGAACGGGGCGAGCCGTTCCAGAGCCACGGTTAGCGGCAGAACCGCGTAGGCGAGCATCACTGCCGCCAGCGTGGTGGCCAGGATGAAGCGGACGCGCCACAGGCAATAGGCCACCGCCGCGATCAGCGCGATGCGCAGCAGCAGCAGCCAGATGCCGCCCAGCCATTCCGTTTTGCCGCGAAACAGGGCCATAGTGGATGCACGCCGGGGTACCGAATCGCCAGTATAAACCATGTCAGAAATGGTACGCGAAGTCACGCGCTCCGGGGGAGAGGCTCAGCGTGGGGTGTTCAGGCCCATTCGCCTGCACCCACACATTATTCCGCATCCCCAAGCTTCTGGAGCAGAACCTCGCATATGCGCTCCGCCGCGTGGCCATCCCCGTAGGGATTAACCGCGCGCGCCATACGCTGGTAGGCCTCCTCGTCGGTCAGCAGCCGGTGCGCGGCGGCGGCAATCGCCGCCGTCTGCGTTCCCACCAGCTCCGCTGTGCCCGCCTCGATCCCCTCGGGCCGCTCCGTCGTCTCACGCATCACCAGTACCGGCTTGCCGAGGGCGGGGGCCTCCTCCTGGATGCCGCCCGAGTCCGTCAGCACCAGCGTGCAGCGCTTCATCAGGTTCACCCAGGCGCGGTACTCTTGCGGCTCCACCAGCCTCACCCGCGGCTCCGCGGCCAGCGCCCCGGTCACCACCTCCCGCACGGCAGGATTGCGGTGCATCTGAAAGACACACTGCACGTCCGGGTGTTCGCGCACCACTCGCTGTATGGCGGCGCAAATCCGCGCCAGCGGCTCGCCCAGGTTCTCTCGCCGGTGTGCGGTGACCAACGCCAGCCGCCTGCCATCGGCCAGCGCCGCGCGCAGCGTCGGGTCTGTCTCCTCATACGGCCGCGTCGCCACCATCAGCAGCGCGTCGATAACCGTGTTTCCCACCAGGTGGATTGCCTCCGCGGGCACCCCTTCCGCGCGCAGGTTGGCGACGGCAGCAGGCGTCGGCGCAAAGTGAACTGTGGTCAGCGCCGTGGTCAACCGCCGGTTGATCTCTTCCGGAAACGGATCGTAGCGGTTGTCGGTCCGCAGCCCTGCCTCCACGTGGCCCACCGGCACCTGGTGGTAGAACGCCGCCAGGCTGGCCACGAACGTCGTGGTCGTATCCCCCTGAACGAGCACGATATCCGGACGCTCGCGGGTGAAGATCGGATCCAGACCCTCCAGGGCCCGGCAGGTAATCTGCGCCAGCGTTTGGCGCGCCTGCATGATCGCTAGGTCTACGTCAGGGCGCAGGTCGAAGACGTCCAGCACCTGCTGGAGCATCTCGCGGTGCTGGCCCGTGGCCACCAGCGTAGTGCGAACCTGATCGGGGAAGCGCCTCAGCTCAAGGACCACGGGCGCCATCTTGAGCGCGTCCGGCCGCGTGCCGATGATGCACAGAATGTGAAGGGGGCGGCTCATGGACGCTCCACGAAGAGGCCCCTATCGCGCGGGGACGAGCGCCAGGTAAGCGCCGAAAGCAATGAGGCTGAGGCAGAGGCTGATGCCATACAGGATCAGGACGGTTTGCCGCTGGGAGTAGCCTGCGGCCAGCAGGCGATGGTGCAGATGGCTCCGATCCGCCTGGTAGATCGGCCGGCCACCGCGCCAGCGCCGGAAGATGACCACCACCGTATCCAGCAGCGGCAGTCCCAGGATGAGCAACGGCGCGGCGATTGCCATCGTCGCCGCGCGCTTGAAGGCCCCCGTAGTGGCCACTCCCGCCAGCATGAATCCCACGAACAACGCCCCGCCGCCCAGGAAGATGCGCGCCGGATTGAAATTATAACGCAGAAAGCCCATCAGGCTCCCGAACAGAGCTGCCGCGACGAGAACCAGCCCCGGTTGCTGCGCCCGCACCGCCATCAGGGTCAGCGTTAGCGCCGCGATGCCGCTCACCCCCGCCGCCAGCCCGTCGATGCCGTCGATCCAATTGACGGCGTTGGTCACCCCCACCAGCCAGAGCACGGTCACCGGATAAGACAACCAGCCAATATCGAAGCTGTGTCCCGACACGAACGGGTGTGTCACCCACCGGATCCGCACCCCCAGCTGCCAGGCCAGGGTGGCGCAGAGCACCTGCGCGAGGAGCTGCTTTCCCGCCGAGATCTCGCGGCGATCATCCCACGCCCCAAGCACGGTCAGCAGCGTGCCGCCGAGCAGTAGACCCAGACCCTGGGAAAGACTGGAAGTGAAGAAAGGCCGCCCGTACAGGTGAACGGCCAGCGCCGCGACGGCCAGCGACAGGATAAACGCGGTGAATACCGACAGCCCGCCCCAGCGAGGAACCGGTTCGCGGTGCAGATCTCGCAGGCGTGGCGCGTGGGCAGCCCCAAAGCGAATGGCGAGCGAGCGCGCCCACGGCGTTACCAGCCACGAAATCGCCGCGGCCAGCAACGCGGTGCCCGCCGCAGCGAGCAGGTAGAATATCTGGCTGCTTGATCCCATCGTCGGCTAACGAACTCCCATCCCGGATGATTCTCGGCGGGCGCGCCGCTTCGCTGTCCACTACCTCGCATCTGTTCGGGCGCCCCTCACCTGACTTGGTGTTCTCCTCGCACGCCGAAGTTCAGCGCCGGCGCAGATGGTGCTCCCCGGGCCTATTCTGCCCGGGCCACAGTCCGCAGGCCCCGAAAGCTTTCGGGGCAGGCTGGCCGCTCGCTACACAGAAAAGCGGATGGTAATCACGTCCCCGTCCTGTACCCGATAGCCTTTCTGCTCGACGTGGTAAAGCCCCTGCTCGCGGACTGGCCGCTCGCTTCCCGCAGCGATTAGATCGTCTGCGGCCACCACCTCAGCGCGAATGAACCCGCGCGCCATATCGGAGTGGATGCGGCCTGCGGCATCCTGCGCGCTGCCGCCGCGAGGTAGCGTCCACGCCCGCACCTCCGGCGGGCCGCCTGTGTAGAAGGTCAGCAGGTTTCCCGCTTCCAGGAGCGCCCGGCCCAGGCGGACGCGCCCGGATTCGCGCAGGCCGAGTTCCTCCAGGAAGGCCGCCTCCTCCTCCGGCTCCAGCTGCGCCAGCTCCGCCTCCAGAGGCGCGCAGATCGCCAGCACGCGCGTCCCCTCGCCCTCCTCCGCCGTCTGCAATACCACCAGGGCGGGCGACGGCGGCTGGCCTACCTGCCTCTCGTCGATGTTGGCGACCACGACCTGCGGCCTCATGGTCACGAACTCCAGATGGTGAACCGCCTCCCGCTCGTGCGGCGTCAGATCGAGCTGCCGCATCAGCCTCCCCGCTTCCAGATGCGCGCGGGCCTTCTCCAGGACGGCGCGCTCCGCGGCCCCGCCCGCGGCTCCCTTCGGCCGGCCCCGCGCCTCCTTTTCCAGCCGCTCCAGGCGCGTCTCGACCATCGCCAGGTCGGCCAGTAGCAGCTCCTCTTGCAGCAAGCGCAGGTCCCCTGTCGGATCCAGGGGTGTCTCGCGCGGCACAGCAGGATTGGTGAACGCGCGTACCACGACCACGATTGCCTCGCTGGCGCGGGCATCGGCGATCGCCGCGGCGGTCAGCACCCCAGGCTCGCCGGGGGTGGGCGGAGCGGGGTCGATCAACGTCAGCGACGGATAGGTGACCTTGCGAGGCCGGTAGATCTCCGCCAGGCGGTCCACCCGCGGGTCGGGCAGCTCCACCACCGCGATCCGGCGCTCATGGCCATAACCTCCGGTCTCCTTGAGCGGCGTGCGGGTGAGCGCGCTGAACAGGGTACTCTTGCCGGATTGTCGCCGCCCCAGCAGCGTGGCTTTCATCTCGTAATGCCCAGGAGTTCAGAAGGGCCTTTGCATTGTGGATCGGAAAGGTATCGGGCATGCAGACCGATCTACATCCACACTCCCCCGCGGCGCCGCACTCGCTAACTCCCCGTGCTCTGCCGGCCCGTCAGGTAGCCGCACAGCCTCTGGTACGACTTCTGGTCGTCTACCGCCACCCAGTGCGCGTGCGAGATCACCAGCGCGCCCAGCCTGCCTTCGCCCGCCCAGCGCGGGAACAGCGTGGCTTCGAAATTTCCGCGTCCCCCGGCATCGGGCTCCTCTTGCAGATCTTGCTGGGCCTCACAGTCCAGCAGCGTGATCCCCGTGTGGGTAGGGAGCGGAATGAACGGGTACATCGCCACCTCCGTCACCCGCCCGCATTGGATGCGCATCCCCGTGAACGGATAGGGAGTCCCATCCACCGCCACCAGGGTGGCCACGGCCGCCATCTGCCGCCGCGTCGCCAGATGCGCTCGCGCCAGATCGATAGACAGGCAGCCTGGGTAGCCCATCAGCTGGCAATCGGCGTTGTGGACGATGAGGCGATCCTCCGGCGTGATCAACCCCATGGCCATTGCGTGCCGGAGGGCGCCGGACCGCCCTGCTCCGGCGGGAATGGGATCGAAGCTGCACCGGATCTCCACTCCCCACGCCGCGCCATCCCCCAGGTGCTCCGCCACCGCCTGCCCCTCGTGGTTCACCAGCGCCAGGAAACGCCTGAATCCGGCCTCGCGGTACTGCCGCACGAGCCGTCCGATCAGCGTCTCACCGCCCGGCAGCGGCAGCAGCGCCTTCTGCTGAATCCCTCCCTCCGGCATCCCGGCCCCGCGCATCCGCGTGCCGAACCCTCCCGCGGGGATGACCACCAGTGCCTGTCCGACGAGCGCTGTCACCTCCTCCCCGGCGACGGGCACCGGCGCCGCAGGGCGATACATCGCCTCGCTCAGTTTGTTCAGAAGTTCGCGCACGCTGCGTTCGCTAAAGTGGTGCACCCAGAAGGTCTCCTGCCACAACGTCCCGTAGGAACGCGTGACAGTAGCCCTGCACCTCGCGATATAGGGACCCCTTACATCAGCGGCGCCGTCCCGAAAGCTTTGGCTTTCGGGACGGCTGCTCTCGTGCGGTGCAGTTCTCCCACATCCTTGCCGGATGCGCCTCCCGGCACGCGGGTGAAGCCGCTCCCTCTGCTTCCCCGGCCCCCTCTACCATCTGTTCTATCGCCCTCAGTACGTGCCGGCATTCGCCACGATTGTCACATGCCTTCATCCTCCCTTGCCACTCACCGCGCGTTGGTGGTTTCGGCGGGCAATGCTAACCTCCGTACCGCGCCAGCTCTCCCAGCGGGTCGGCGTCCCGAGGGAGCGGCAGGTGCACGATGCCTCCGTTCACCACCGACGCCGCGAGCGCCTGGATGGCCTCGAAACTTCGCAGGGAGATGCGCGCATGGTTTCGGTGCTCCCCTCCTTCCGCGACCACGCGGCACAGATCCGCCAGGAACCGGCCGGTCGCGGCGTTCCAGCCCGCCACGCCGGTAGCGTGCTCCTGCCATCCAGCGGCCTTGCCGCTCAAGATACGGCAGTAGCCCGCGACCACGGAGTCACTCATCCCATCTGTCCCCAGCACCTCGACCCGCTTGTTGTACCAGGGAATAGTGGCCGAGGGGACGCCACGCAGCCGCCGCCCTGCCTCCAGAGTAGCCCGCATCCCGTTGCGGAAGGCGAGGTAGCCCACTGTCCACATCGGCGCAGGGTGAGCGCTGCCGGCCACCCCCTCGAAGTCAGCGGCCTGCGCCATCACCCACTCGATTTCCGGATCGCCTGCCAGCCACAAGAGCATGTCTACCAGGTGGGTCCCCTGCTCCATCAGGTTACCATAGCAGACGCCGCGCAGGAAGTACGGCTCCCCAATCTCGCCGCGAGAGATAGCCTGCTGCGCGATCTCGAAGGCGGGATCGTAGCGCATCTGATGGCTGACGGTGAGGACCACGCCGCGGGCCTGGCACTCCTCTACCATAGCGTGCGCTTCCGCCATCGTCAGCGCCATCGGCTTCTCGGCGCAGATCCCGCGCACGCCCGCCTTGGCGCACAGCAGCGCCAGCGCCGCGCGGTCCTTCGCCTGGGTGACGATGGACACGACCTCCGGCCGCACCGCGGCCAGCATTTCCTCTGCGTCGTAATAGGCTTTCGCTTCATACTCCACCGCGAAGCGGTCGGCCCGCTCACGGTCCACATCGCACACCGCCGCCAGGCGGGCGCCGTCGATCTCGCGGTAGCCGCGCGCGTGGTCCCGCGCCCGGCCGCCGCAGCCAATAACTGCCGCTTTCAGGTCTGGCAAGGCAGATCCTCCTCTCCTTATTGCTTCTACCAGGTAGTCCCTCCTGGTTCGCTGCACGCCGCATCCCGGTGCTATGCTCAGCCCACCGCACACCAGGAGGATGAGCGGGAGCCCCGGCTTGTCCTCAAAGTACCAAAGGATTCGCCACAGGCGCCGCTGCTAACATAACGGTACAACTGCGTTTGGCTTCCCTCCCATGGCACTAGCCCTGTTGCGCCAGAGGCCTAGCCAATAGCGAAGCGCACCCCATCCATGCGGGTGTTCGACCCGTTGCGGGCCGGGCCCTCTCCCGCCGCACGCACCTGTCAAGGAGACAAGCAGATGAGCCGAAACGACACCAGGCAGGCATGGCCCGTCGAGCACCCCCGTGCGCGCGGATCAGGCCGCGGGAATTTGGTTGCGGCAGCGCTCCTGCTGGCAGCCGGCGTGGCAGCCTTCCTGCCTCGTGCCAGTAGACCAGTCCAGGCCCTGAACTCCACGATACCCTCGGTGGTTGATCCCAACCTAGCAGTGCGGACCGTCGTCTCCGGCCTGGTCACGCCGACTAGCCTGGCATTCCTGGCGGCGAATGACTTTCTCGTGCTGGAGAAGAACACAGGGAAGGTGCTGCGCGTCAGTAACGGCGTCGTGCAGGGCCCGGTGCTCGACCTGGCGGTCAACTTCGGCTCCGAGCGCGGCCTGCTGGGGATCGCCCTGCACCCGAGCTTCCCGGCGAACCCCGGGGTCTACCTGTACTGGACCGAGAGCAGCACCGGCGCGGACACGGGCGTGCTCAGCGAGACGCCGCTCCTGGGCAACCGGGTGGACCGGTTCATGTGGGACGGCTCCTCCCTCACGTTCGATCAGAATCTCATTCGGCTGCGCGCCTTCCAGGCCGATGCAGGACAACCCCTTCGGGGTAACCACGACGGCGGCGTGCTGCGCTTCGGGCCCGACCGCAAGCTGTATATCGTCATCGGTGATGTGGGCCGGCGCGGGCAGCTGCAAAACCTGGTCAACGGCCCCTTCGGTCCAGGGATACCTGATGACCAGTTCGGCGGGCCGGAGCCGGACAACGCGCACCTCACCGGCGTCATCCTGCGGCTGAACGATGATGGAACCACGCCCACCGACAACCCGTTCTTCGCCGCGGGCGCGGCCATGGGCGGAGAAGTGGGGGCCAACATCCAGAAGATCTTCGCCTACGGTCTGCGCAACAGCTTCGGGATGGCGTTCGATCCCAGGTCCGGCAGACTGTGGGAGCAGGAGAACGGCGACGACACCTTCACCGAGCTGAACATCGCTGATCCCGGCTTCAACTCGGGCTGGGTGCAGATCATGGGGCCGGTAGAGCGCATCGCGCAATACAAGGCGATCGAGACCAGCCCCGGCATCGACCCGGTCTTGGGGTCTGCCTACTTCGGACTGCAGCAGGTACGGTGGCCGCCGACCAACATCGCCGATACGCCCCAGGAGGCGCTGTCGCGGCTGTTCATGCTGCCTGGCGCCCACTTCAGCGATCCGGAGTTCAGCTGGAAGTTCGAAGTGGCTCCGGCAGGAATCGGTTTCATGAGAGGCCGGGCGTTGGGGCCGCAGTACGATGGCGATCTGTTCGTGGGCGCGGCGCGCACCTTCCTCGAGGGCGGCCACCTGTTCCATTTCAACCTGACCGGCAACCGCCGGAAGATCGGCGTGGACGATCCCCGTCTGCAGGACCGCGTGGCGGACAACCGCTTCAAGTTCGACTTGCAGGAGAGCGAGAGCCTGTTGTTCGGGCGGAACTTCGGCATCGGCACCGATATCCAAACGGGCCCAAATGGCAATCTGTTCGTAGTATCCCTAACAGATGGTGCTGTCTACGAGATCTTCCGGAGCCGGCGCCGGTAGCGGGACCGGGTTCGGGAGAGGAACACGCGTGGGGCAACGAGAGCCTGGCGGCCGGAATCGGGGAAAACCGGGTTCCGGCCGCCGGGGTCGAAGGTCTCTGGGCCGGTGGCCCACCCAACGGGAGGAGAGCAGCGGGCGGATCGGCGGGTTCACAGGTCCACAGGAATCGGTGAGCGGCTGCTCTTCCCACCGACCCGTTCGCCTCTGAACCCTCTGAACTCGGGAACTCACGAACCCACCGAATGGCGGTCCCTGCCCCCGCTTGACCTTCGCAAACTCATCATGCGGAACTAATCCGAGCGCCGGTACCCGCCCGTTCCCCCAGGCGCACGCTCCACTACGTTCCTCCCGCAGGCGGAATCCGGCGCGGTGCCGGCGAACAGACCCCCGGCCCGCCCGTGCGTCGCCGCGCGCGAGCGTCCCTTATCTGCCCCGAAAGCTTTCGGGGTTCAGCTGCGGTTCCCTTCCTGCCGCTATGCTCCCCATCGTTCGCCGGCGTTCCGAACCCGATACTCTCGCTCCCGATGGCTCGGAGATCCGCCTGCTCGTCACCGGTCCGGAGCAGGACATCACCCGCGGCAGCCTGTGCGAGGTGTGCCTGCCGGAGGGCCAGGTTTCCATCCCCATCGTGCATCGCACGGTAGAGGAGATCTGGTACGTGCTGGCGGGTAGGGGCGAGGTGTGGCGACAGCTTCCCAACGAGGAGGTGCGCACCGTGATCGCGCAGCCGGGCGATGCGCTCCCCATCCCGCGGAGTTGCCGGTTCCAGTTCCGCAGCCTGGGGCCGGGGCCGTTCATCTTCCTCTGCCTCACGATGCCGCCCTGGCCCGGGCCGGACGAGGCGGTGCTTCTGGAAGAGGGCGGCTGGCCCGTCCTATCTTCGACCGACCAGCCCTGAATCCCCCACGCTATGGCGTGGAGTAAGCAAGCGCGCAGTTGCGCGCAAGCGAGCAGCCGGGTAGGCGTCCCTCAGCCCGATAATGTCGATTCCGCCGCAGGACCGTGCTACATATGATCCGGGAACGTGGCACAGCAACTGATCGTGGTGCTAGATTCGTCGAGAGCATGCGACCGGTGAACGCCGCCTCAACGCGCGAGGTCCTCTGCCCACGCCCAGCCGCCGCGGGGCGCGCTGGAGCCCGGGCCGACCGCCGCCTCGGCTCCAGCGCCCGAGGGCCGGCAAGCCGCATCTGGGGATACGCCGCGGCCGCGCTGGGCGCTCTGGCGATGACGGGGCTCATCCACGCGATTCCCGGGACGCGGCGCATCCCCAACATCTCGATGCTCTACCTGCTGGTGGTCATCGGCACCGCGCTGCGCTTCGGCAGCGGCCCTGCCATCCTCGCTTCTCTCATCGCCTTCGCGGCCTTCGACTGGTTCTTCGTCCAACCGCTCCACCGGTTCACGGTCGCCGATCCGGGCGAGTGGCTCGCCCTGCTGATGTTCCTGGTCATTGCATCCGTCACTGGTCACCTCACGGCGCGCCTGCGCACGCAGGTCGACGAAGCGCGCCTGAGGGAGCGGGAGACGGCGGCACTGGCCGAAGCGAGCTGGGCGGTCGCCTCGCAGGTGAGCCTTCAGGGAACGCTGGCGGCCGTGCTGCGCCGGATCGCGGAGGTGGTGCCTGTGACCGCCGCCACTGTCCTCAATGGAGCCGAACAGGACGCGCCTGAGGTCATCGCTTCCTGGCAGAGTGAGAGCGATGGCCTGCCGAACTCTGCCGGCGGTGCGGTCGCCCGCGCGCTCCCGGCGGGAGCCGAAAGCATACCGCTCGTCGCAGAAGGTCGGGCCCTGGGCACGCTCCGCCTCCAGCTGCGGCCGGGGCGCGCGATGAGCCAGCAGGAGCGACGGGTGGTGCAATCGCTGGCTAACCATGCCGCGGTCGTGCTGGAGCGGGAACGCCTGGGCCGGATGCAGACCGCCGCGGAGGCGCTCCGCGAGGCGGACCGGCTCAAGACCGCGCTCCTCTCGATGATCTCCCACGATTTCCGGAGCCCCCTTGCTTCGATCAAGGCCAGCGCCACCGCCTGCCTCCAGGACCCGCGGCACGCGGATCCTGCAGCGCAGCGCGACCTGCAGCTCGGGATCATCCAGGAGGCGGACCGTCTTAATGCTATGGTGAGCAACGTTCTGGCCCTCTCGCGGCTGGAGAGCGACGCGTGGCGACCGCAGCGCGAGGAGGCGGCCCTGGCGGAAGTGATCGAGGCGGCCCGCACGGGTCTGCCAGCCGACGCTAACCGGCGCGTCAGGGTCTTCCTCGATGCGGCGGTCGCCGAAGTCTGGCTGGATCCTGTGCAGGTGGGCCAGATACTCCACAACCTGTTGGACAACGCGCTGAAGTACTCCCCACCGACCAGCGAAGTGGAGCTGCGCGCCTTCCAGGAGGAGGACCGGCTGGTGATGGAGATCCTCGACCGGGGACCAGGCCTTCCCCCGGGTCAGGAGCAGCGTCTGTTCGACCGCTTCTACCGCGGCCCCCACCTGGGCGAGAGCGCGGTGCCGGGGGTCGGGATCGGCCTCTCGATCTGCCGCGGCCTGGTCGAGGCACACCGCGGCACGCTCACCGCGCGCAACCGGGAGGGCGGCGGCGCGGTCTTCCGCGTCGTGCTGCCCCAGGAGCGCCTCTCATGACGCGCGTGCTCGTGATCGACGACGAGCCGCAGATCCGGCGGGCGCTGCGCGCGGGCCTGGAGCGGAACGGCTACGCGGTGACCGTCGCCGCGAGCGGCGAGGAGGGCCTGGACGAGGCCGCGCTCCACCCGCCCGACGTCGTCGTCCTGGACCTGGCGATGCCCGGAACTGACGGCTTCGCCGTCTGCCGCCAGCTCCGGGAGTGGAGCCACGTTCCGATCATCGTCCTGTCGGTGCGCGAGGACGAGAGGGACAAGATCGACGCCCTGAACCTGGGCGCCGATGACTACCTCACCAAGCCGTTCAGCCTGGATGAGCTGATCGCCCGAATGCGAGCCGTGCTGCGCCGCGCCGGCGCCGGCGACGAGCCGGGGACGCCCACTTTCACGGCGGGAGACCTCCAGGTCGACTTCGCGCGCCGCATTGTCTGCCTGGCGGGTGTCGCAATCCACCTGACGCCCACCGAGTACGAGCTGCTGCGCACCATGGTCCTCAACGAAGGGCGGGTGCTCACTCATCGCCAGCTGCTCGCGAAGGTCTGGGGCGCAGAGTACGTCGACGACACGCGCACCCTACGGGTCCATATCGCCCACCTGCGCGACAAGATCGAGGCCGACCCGACGAGCCCCCGCTATATCCACACGGAGCCGCGCGTCGGCTACCGATTCCGCTACCGGCCCTGAAGCGTGGCCCCATCGCATCTTGGCGGGATCTTTACACCGCCCGGTATTTCCTTAGCATCTCGTTAGCATCCATTTCATTACACTTCCTCGTGGGCCGCCATTGGACAGGGATCGGCGTACCCGCACAGGTGCTGCCCACGGGCCCGACACCGGGGTACGGAGGGTGTGAGATGGACGTGGCGCTCGTGCTGCTGACCGTGGTCTTCTTCGCGGTCGCTGCCGCCTACGTGCGCGGCTGCGATCGGCTGTGAGCACGGGTCGGCGGCTGAGGTCGCGAGGTACCTGGCGATGACCTTCGACTACGTTCTAAGCGGGTTGGTCGCGGTGGGACTGTGCGTCTACCTGTTCTATGCGCTGCTCCGCCCGGAACGGTTCTGACAAGAGGTGACGCGATGACCGTTATCGGCTGGGCACAGATCGCCCTGTTCTCGCTGATCCTGCTCGTCCTCACGAAGCCGCTGGGCCTCTACATGGCCCGGGTGTTCCAGGGGGAGCGCACGTGGCTGGATCCCGTTCTGGGTCCGGTCGAGCGCCTGGTCTACCGCCTGTTCGGCGTGGACCCACGGGAGGACATGCGCTGGACCACCTATGCGCTGGCGCTGCTGGCGTTCTCCCTCGTCTCGATGCTGTTCACGTACGCCATCCTGCGTCTCCAGGGGCTGCTGCCCCTCAACCCGATGGGCTTCTCCACGGCCAAGGCGCCGTCCTACGCGACCCCGATGACGCCGGACCTGGCGTTCAACACCGCGGCATCCTTCACCAGCAACACCAACTGGCAGGCGTACAGCGGCGAGAACACGATGTCCTATCTCTCGCAGATGGTGGCGCTGGCGCTGCACAACTGGGTCTCCGCGGCGGTGGGGATGGCCGCAGCCATTGCGTTGATCCGCGGCTTCGCCCGCCGGTCCGCGCAAGGGGTCGGCAACTTCTGGTACGACGTGACGCGGTGTATCCTCTACGTGCTGATGCCGATCTGCCTGGTCTACGCGCTCTTCCTGGTCTCTCAAGGGGCGATCCAGAACTTCGCGCCCTACACCAGCGTGACCACGCTCGAGGGAGCCGCGCAGACGATCACCCAGGGGCCGGTCGCCTCGCAGGAGGTGATCAAGATGCTGGGCATCAACGGCGGCGGCTTCTTCAATGCGAACAGCTCCCATCCGTTCGAGAACCCCACGCCGCTCACCAACTTCGTCCAGATGCTCTCGATCTTCCTGATCCCGGCGGGCCTGTGCTACACCTTCGGCCGAATGGTGCGGGACACGCGGCAGGGTTGGGCGCTCTGGGCCGCGATGTACGTCCTCTTCTTCACGGGCGTGCTGACCGCTTACCACTTCGAGGCGCAGGGCAATCCGAACGTCGCCCGGCAGGGCGTCGAGACCTCCACGAAACAGCTGGGGGACGTGGGCGGCAACATGGAGGGCAAGGAAGTTCGCTTCGGCCTGGCGAACTCCGCGCTCTTTGCCACGATCACCACGGACGCGAGCTGCGGTGCCGTGAACTCGATGCACGACTCCTACACGCCCATCGGGGGCATGATCCCCCTGGCGAACATCCAGCTCGGCGAGATCATCTACGGCGGCGTGGGATCCGGCCTCTACGGAATGCTAATCTACGCGATCCTGACGGTCTTCATCGCCGGCCTGATGGTCGGGCGCACGCCGGAGTACCTGGGCAAGAAGATCGAGCAGAAGGAAGTGAAAATGGCGATGCTCTTCATCCTCGCCGGGGCTGCCTCCATCCTGATCTTCACCGCCCTGGCCTCAGTAATGGATCTGCCCGCGGAGAGCGCCCTCAACCGCGTGGGTCTGAGCAGCACCTACTACGGCCCGACCTACAACAACATTAACAACAGCGGCCCACACGGCCTCTCGGAGATCCTGTACGCCTACTCCTCCGGGACGGGCAACAACGGCTCGGCCTTCGCAGGCATCACCGTCAACACCCCGTTCTACAACCTCACGATCGGCCTGGCGATGCTGATCGGCCGTTTCCTGATGATGCTGCCGGCGCTGGCGATCGCGGGATCGCTGGCGACGAAGAAGCACGTGCCGGCATCCGCCGGAACCTTCCCCACGCACGGAGGGCTGTTCGTGACGCTGCTGGTGGGCGTGGTGATCATCGTTGGCGCCCTCACCTTCTTCCCCGCGCTCTGCCTGGGACCGGTCGCGGAGCACTTCCTGATGCACGGCGGCAGGTTGTTCTGAACGTCGGATGAAGAGATGAGGACACGACAGCAGGGGTGATCGCGATGCGCCAACTCGACAATTTCGGACATCCCAGGCGGAGGCCGCTCTTCGACCCGCCCATCGTCCGGCGAGCGATCAAGGACGCTTTCATCAAGCTGAACCCGCGCGCGCTGGCGAAGAACCCGGTGATGTTCGTCGTGGGTATCGGCGCGCTGCTGACCACCCTCCTGCTCCTCCGCGACATCGGGCAGGGGCTGGCGTTCCGCACGCTGTTGTACGAGATCCAGATCGCCGTCTGGCTCTGGTTCACCGTCCTGTTCGCCAACTTCGCCGAAGCGATGGCGGAAGGTCGGGGAAAAGCGCAGGCGGATACCCTCCGGCGCCTCAAGACGGAGACCACCGCCCGCCGTGAACTGCCGGGCGGCGGCCATGAAACCGTTCCCGCCACCGCCCTCTGCAAGGGCGACATCGTCCGCGTGGAGGCGAACGAGTTGATCCCCGGCGACGGCGACGTGATTGAGGGCGTGGCCAGCGTGAACGAGGCCGCCATTACCGGCGAGTCCGCGCCGGTAATACGGGAAAGCGGAGGCGACCTGAGCGCGGTGACGGGCAGCACTACCGTGCTCTCCGACTGGCTGCGGATCCGGATCACCGCCAATCCCGGCGACACGTTTGTGGACCGGATGATCGCCCTGGTGGAAGGCGCCGAGCGGCAGAAGACCCCGAACGAGATCGCGCTGAACATCCTGCTGGCCGGTTTGACGATCGTCTTCCTGCTGGCCGTGGTTACGCTGCTGCCCTTCGCCATCTTCTCCGTGAAGCAGGCCGGCAGCAGGGCAGCACCCGACGTGTTCGCGCTGGTTTCGCTGCTGGTGTGTCTCATCCCGACGACCATCGGCGGGCTGCTCTCCGCCATCGGCATCGCGGGGATGGACCGCGTGATGCAGCACAACGTCCTCGCGATGAGCGGCAAGGCGGTCGAAGCGGCGGGTGACGTGAACACGCTGCTGCTGGACAAGACGGGCACAATCACGCTCGGGAACCGCCAGGCGGTGCAGTTCATCCCGGTGCCTGGCATCACGGAGCAGGAGGTGGCGGACGCGGCCCAGATCTCGTCGCTAGCGGACGAGACGCCGGAAGGGCGCTCGATCGTGGTTCTGGCGAAAGCCTTCGGCATCCGGGAGCGCCAGCTGGCCCGGAGGGAGGCGGAGTTCATCCCGTTCACCGCGCAGACGCGCATGAGCGGCGTGAACCTGAACGGGCGGCAGGTGCGCAAGGGGGCCGCGGACGCGGTCAAGCGCTACGTGGGGGAGTTGGGCATGACCTTCCCCGCGGAGCTGCAACAGGAGGTGACCCGCATCGCCCAGGCGGGCGGCACGCCGCTGGTCGTCGCCGACAACCAGCGGGGTGCGCTGGGCGTGATCTACCTGAAGGACATCGTGAAGGGCGGGATGCGGGAGCGGTTCGACCAGCTCCGGGCAATGGGCATCCGCACGGTCATGATCACCGGCGACAACCCGCTCACCGCCGCGGCCATCGCGGGCGAGGCGGGCGCGGACGACTTCCTCGCGGAGGCCACGCCGGAAACCAAGATGCAGCTCATCCGCCAGGAGCAGGCCGGCGGCCGGCTCGTCGCGATGACCGGCGACGGCACCAACGACGCTCCGGCGCTTGCGGCGGCGGACGTCGGCGTGGCGATGCACACCGGCACCCAGGCGGCGAAGGAGGCGGGGAATATGGTGGACCTCGACTCCAATCCCACGAAGCTGATCGAGATCGTGGAGATCGGCAAGCAGCTGCTGATGACCCGCGGGGCGCTGACCACGTTCTCCATCGCCAACGACGTGGCCAAGTACTTCGCCATCCTGCCCGCGATGTTCGGTGCGCTCTACGCGGCATCCGCTGGGGGTCACGGTCCCCTGTGGGCGCTCAACATCATGCGCTTGCACTCGCCGGAGTCGGCGATCCTGGCGGCGGTGGTCTTCAACGCGCTGATCATCATCGCGCTGGTGCCCCTGGCGCTGCGGGGCGTCCAGTACCGGCCGCTGAGCGCGGCGGCGCTGCTGCGGCGCAACCTGCTCCTCTACGGCGTGGGCGGCATCGTCGCCCCGTTCCCGGGTATCTGGCTCATCGACCAGATCATCGTGCTGCTGCGGCTGGCGCCCGGGCGGTAGGCGTTCGGCGTTCGGGAGAGGGGGCCGGCTTCTTCGAGCGCCTCCACGGATCGAGAGGTAGACGGATGTTCAAACAGGTGCTCCCGTCGATACGGGCCACGATTGCCCTGGCAGTCCTGACGGGGCTGCTGTTCCCCCTGCTGATCACGGGGATCGCTCAGGCGGTGTTCCCGTCGCAGGCGAACGGCTCGCTGATCAAGAGCGCCGATGGGAGGGTGATCGGCTCCCGGCTCATCGGCCAGCCGTTCAGCCGTCCGGAGCACTTCCATCCCCGGCCTTCCGCGGCGGGCTCGGGCTACGATCCCACGGCCTCCGGTGGCACGAACCTGGGGCCGACCTCCGCCAAGCTGATCGAGGGGCTGCCTGACGATCGGGAGACGAAGGACAGCGACGAATCCTACTCGGGCGTGAAGCAGCTCGCGGAGCGGTACCGCCAGGAGAACGGGCTGCCCGCCGGAGCCCCGGTGCCGGTGGACGCGGTGACCCGCTCCGCGTCGGGACTCGACCCGCACATCTCGGTGGCGAACGCGCTGCTCCAGGCGCCGCGGGTGGCAATGGCCAGAGGCCTGGCCGAGAGCGACGTGGTGGCGCTGGTCCGGCGGCATACCGAAGGCCGCGACCTGGGCTTACTCGGCGAGCCGCGGGTCAACGTGCTCCTGCTCAACCTGGAACTGGATCGATTGCGGGGCGCCCCGCCGTCTTCCAAGCCCTGAACACCTGACGATGCGCAGCCTGCGCCACAAGTTGCTGCTCTCCTACGCGCTGCTGGTCCTCAGCGTGGTGGCGGGCGGCGCCTGGAGCATCTACCACTTCGTGGTCCTGGGGCGCTCGGTACGGCTGATCATGGCCCGCAACTACCGGAGCGTCCTCGACGCCGAGCGGATGAAGGAGACGGTGGAGCGACAGGACAGCGCGATGACGTTCCACATTGCGGGCAACGACCAGAAGGCGGTGCCGCAGTACGAGACGAACCGGCAGCGCTTCGCGCAGAGCTACGCGGACGCGGCGGACAACATCACCGAGGTCGGCGAGCTGGAAGTCATCCGCGACATCGGCGCGCAGTTCGAGGCGTACACCCGCAAGGCCAGGGCGTTCCTGTACGCGCGTCTCTCGCCCGCGGAGGAAAGCCGGGTCTACTTCGCTGAGACGGAGCCTGCGTTCATCCGTCTCAAGAACCGGTGCGACGATCTACTCCAGTTGAACCAGGACGCGATGGTCCGGGCGCAGCGGCGGGCCGAGCGGCAGGCGGCGGATGCCTCCCGCGCCGCGGTCCTGTTCGCGCTGGGGCTGCTCCTCTTCGGCGTCTTCTACGCGGTCAACCTGTCCCGGCGGCTGGTCGCCCCCATAGTGCGGCTGACGGATGCGGCGAAGCGGATCGGCGAGGGGGACCTGGACCTCCGGATCCAGGTCCGTACCCGCGATGAGGTCGGGGTGCTGGCGGACGAGTTCAACCGGATGGCGGTCCACCTCCACGAGTACCGCGAGCGAGAGGCGAGCCGGCTCCAGGTGGCGGAGCAGCAGGCCGAAGCGGCCATCAACAGCCTCTACGAGCCAGTCGTGGTGACGGGGCCGGAAGGAGAGATCATCGGGCTGAACCGGGCGGCGGAGGCCCTATTTGGGGCGGAAACGGATCGCAAACGCCAGCCGATCGAAGCGCTAGCCCTGGAGCCCCTCACCGGGGCCGTCCGGGAGGCGATGGAGCGGAGGCGGGCGGTCGCTCCGGAGGGCGAGCGCGGGCTCGCCAGCGTAAGTGTGGACGGCAGCGAACGCTGCTTCCGCATCCGAACCGCCCCGCTACTCCGAGACTCGGGCGAAGTGGCCGGAACCGTCACCGTGCTGGAAGACGTGACCCGAGTGCGCGAGCTGGACCGGCTGAAAGACGAGTTCATCTCCATCGCCTCCCACGAGCTGCGGACGCCTCTCACCTCTATGCAGATGGCGGTCCAGCTCCTGGCGGAGGGCTCCGCAGGGCCGCTCACCGACAGGCAGGAGCGGCTGGTCCGGATGGCCGCATCGGATGCGGAGCGGCTGGATCGTCTCGCGCGGGATCTGCTTGATCTCACCCGTCTCGAGGCGGGTACAGCCGTGCCGAACCGTCGACCCGTCAGCCCGGCGGACGTGGTCCAGCTGGCCGTCGGGCCGCTGCGGCCCGGGGCAGCAGCGAAGGGAGTGGCGCTGGAGATCAACGTCGATGCCGTGCTGCCGCTGGTGTTCGGCGACCTGGATCAGCTCTCGCGGGTGGTGGGCAACCTGGTCGAGAACGCGATCCGGCATACGCCAGGCGGAGGACACGTCGGGGTTACGGCCCAGCCGGAAGGTGGGGAGATGCATTTCACGGTGAGTGACACGGGCGAGGGCATCCCTCCCGAGTACCTGCCGAGGGTTTTCGAGCGGTTTGTCCAGGTTCCAGGCGCCACAGCCGGAGGAGCGGGGCTGGGTCTTCCTATCGCCAAGAAGATCGTTGAGGCACACGGTGGGAGGATCTGGGCGGAGTCGGGGCCGGAGCGGGGCAGCAGGTTCCACTTCACCGTGCCGGTTGCGGACCAGGATGGCGATAGGGAAGATACAAAGAGAGGTACCGATGTCTAACGCACATATCTTGATCGTCGACGACGAGGAGAACATCCGCGAGACGATGCGGTTCGCGCTGGAAGCGGTCGGCCACCGGGTGGAGACAGCGGCGTCCGGTGCGGAAGCGCTGGAGGAGTTTGGCTCGGGCGAGGGGTGGGACCTGGTGCTGCTGGACCAGCGAATGCCCGGAGTGGAAGGCCTGGAGGTCCTGCGGCGGATCCGCGAGCGCGATCCTGCCGCCCGGGTGATCATGGTGACGGCCTATGGCACCATCGAGCTGGCCGTCGAGGCGATGAAGGCGGGCGCGAGGGACTTCCTCCGCAAGCCGTTCACTCCCGACACACTGCGGGGCGCGGCGCAGGCAGCACTGGCCCAGCCGCGGACGGCCGTGGCTACCGAAGAGTTCTCACTGACCCGGCTGCTGCCGCCCGAGCTATTCCCGGCCGGGCGTGAGCTCGACGTGCCATACATCAGCTTCCGCACCCTGAACGGCTATCACTTCTGGCCTGTGCCGCTCCCTCCGGGCGGCCAGGAGACGGAAGCGCTCCGGGTGCGCCGGGCGTTCGAGGTGAAGGCGCCCGGCGGAGAGATCCGTCGCTGCACGGTGGACATCACCGCCAGCGTCCGCGGTCTCGTTCGGGAGCGGACAGGCCAGGACTTCCCACCGGAGCACGCGATCTGGGACACCCTCTGCAGGATGTCCCTTTCCGATTACCTCTGGGAGCAGGCGGAGTTCCCGCCTGACAACCTGCTCGTCGACGGTCTCACGCGGTCACAGTGGGAGACGGTCCGTGCGATGGCGGGGCTGGGTCCCACTCGGATCTGGTGAGGTTTCCGGTTCCCTGTCTGGGGTTTGTGGTTCGCCCTGGTGCGTGGGTCACACCGATGATCGGCAGCGCCACCAGGAACCCCTAGCCAGAGACCAGTGAACCAGACCAGGAGGCGGGGGTATGCCGGATCAGCGACCGACCCCGGAAGAGCTGCTCCAGCGGATCCAGGAGGAAGAGCGGCGGGCGAAGCGCGGACGCCTGACGATCCTCCTGGGTTTCGCTGCCGGCGTCGGCAAGACGGTCCGGATGCTCCAGGAGGGCCGTCGTCTCAAGGCCGAAGGCAAGGACGTCGTCGTGGGCTACTTCGAACCGCACGGCCGAAAGGGCACCGTGGAACAGCTCGGCGACCTGGAGGTGATCCCCCGCCGGAAGGTCGAGTACCGGGGGACCGTGCTGGAAGAGATGGACGTGGATGCCATCCTCGCCCGCGGGCCGCAGGTGGTCCTGGTAGACGAACTGGCGCACACCAACGCCCCGGGATCACCGCGGGAGAAACGCTGGCAGGACGTGGAGGTGCTCCTCGACGCCGGCGTCGACGTGATCACCACGGTCAACGTCCAGCACATCGAGAGCCTGAACGACAAGATCGCCCAGGTCACCGGCGTCCGCGTGCGGGAGACGATGCCGGATCGCGTTCTCGACGAAGCGCATGAGGTCGTGATCGTCGATCTTACGCCCGAGGCCCTGCGGGAACGCCTGAAACGCGGAGAGATCTACCCTCCAGAGAGCGTGGAGCGGGCGCTTCAGAACTTCTTCCGCTCTGCGAACCTCTCCGCCCTGCGGGAGCTGGCTCTGCTTGAAGTGGCAGAGGAGGCGGATAGAGACCTGGAGGCCTACCGTCGGGAAGAGGCGATGGCCCAGGCCTGGGGTGTGCAGGAGCGGATCCTGGTCTGCATCTCCTCGACGCGCCCTTCCACGCTGCTCGTCCGCCGGGGCGCCCGTCTGGCCCGACGGGTCCACGGTAAGTGCTACGCGCTCTTCGTCGCGCCGCCGGGAGGGCTGAAGTCACTCCCGGAGGAGCAGCGCGAGTATGTGGAAGCGGACTTCCAGCTGGCGCGGACGCTGGACTGCGAGACCGCCTGTATCGAGAGCCGCGACATTGCCCGGGCGGTCGCAGAGTATGCCCGGGAGCGCCAGGTGACCCAGATCTTCCTGGGCCGATCCCGCCGGACCCGCTGGCAGGAGCGCCTGCAGGGCTCCGTCATCAACGACGTGGTGCGCCTGGCGGAGGGCATCGATGTCCACGTCGTTGCGGATCGCTGATCGCCGCACCTTAGCACAGTCTTTGCTCCCACTCCCCGGCCCCTAGAGCGTGTTATGCACTTCCCGGGACCGATGGAAGATCAGGTGTGCGGTGGATAACATCAT
>JACQGL010000170.1 GCA_016199525.1 Armatimonadota bacterium | reverse complement strand
GTGGTGGATCTGCCGCAGTACGCTCCCTCCACGGCAGAAGCGGATGCGGCGGTGGCCGAGATGAAGGAACGGCTGGCGCAGGTGCAAGCGGAGGTCGCTGCCGGGTCACGACCAGCCTACGAACTCCCCGGCGCCCAGGCGATGGCCGCCTGGGCGCGCGACTACCGCGCCGCCGCCGGCGCTCCCGCGCCTCCCTGCCCGTTGGAAATGCAGGCACTCCGCATCGGGGATGTAGCCCTCATTGCCACGGCGGGGGAGACGTTCACCGAGGTGGGCCAGCGGCTCAAGCAGGCGTTGCCCCTGCCGCGATCTGTCGCCCTCGGGTACAGCAATGGCTGTGTGGGCTACATCCCTACCGAGGCAGCGTTTTCCCAGGGCGGCTACGAGGTGGAGGTGGCCTACCGCTACTACGGGACACTGATGCTGACGCCCGACTGCGAGCGGCTCATCCTGGCAGCGGGGCGACGCCTCGCCGCCGATGTTGCAGCGCGGGGAGTGTGAGGGCGGGAAGCGGGAACAGGGGATTCGAGGAACCAGACACGGAACATATCGTTGACATACCCACGTCAGCTCCTGCCGGGCCCGGCGGCGTTGGGGAAGCCTGCCAGGGGCCGATCCACGGCCCTCCTCCGATCCCCCGGCAGCCTCACCAGAAAGGATCCGTCGACGATGACACACACTCTGCGATGGGCCCCAGCGTTGCTTGCCCTGGTCGCGGGCGGCACCCTGCTGGCTCAGGAGGCGCCCCCGCCGCCCGCGCCTCCGACGACGGAAGGCGTGCGCCTGGCCTACAAGTGGATCCGGGGCCGCAAGTCACGGTTGGCAATGAAACTGAAAGGGGAAATGGCCGTCTCTATCGAAGGCGGGCCGGCGGGTGCCCCGAACCAGATGCCGATCACCATGAGCGGTGAGGCCAGCATGCTCCAGCACGTCTCCACGGTTGCCAAGGACGGCACGGGCACCGTCGCCGCCAGCCTGGATGCCCTGAAGATCCTGATGGACCTTATGGGCAATTCGATGGTGATGCGCTACCAGAACGGCAAGTTCAGCATGAGCATGAACGGGCAGAACATGCCCATGCCACCGGGTGGGGCAGGTGCGCCGGGAATGCCCGGGATGGATCCCAAACTGCTCCGGCAGCCGTTCACTATGCGCATCAGCCGGCTCGGCAAGATACTCTCCGTGAAGGGCCCCGCCAGCACGGTGATGAGCAGCTTCCCCGGGACGGGGCAGACGGGGATGGGAGCGGGCGGATTCGCGCTCCAGCTCCCCGATCATCCCCTCCAGGTAGGCGAGGCCTGGGAGGAGACGCAGCAGATGAATATACCTATCGGACCGCCTGGAGCAGGGCTGGGGCGGGGAGTCAGTATGAATATGGAGATGCGCGCCATTCACACGCTGCGGAAGATCATCGCTAAGGGAATGCGGCGGCTGGCGGTCATCGACACGGATGCCAGTATCTCCGTCCCTGAATCCGCTGGCGCAGGGCCGATCTCCATTACCAATATGAACACCAACGTGACCGGCGTGACCTACTTCGACATTGGCCGCGGCGAGATTTCCAGCAGCAAACACGACGTCAACCTCTCGCTGGCGATGGGGATGGATCCCGGCGCCCTCGGAGGCCAGGGAGCGGGAGGCCAGAACGCCAGCTTCTCCCTGGATGGATCCTTCAACGTAACGGTCACCAATACCCCTGTCACCGCCGCCCCCGCCAAGTCCGCCGTGCGGCGGAAGCGCTGATGCGCGCGGGCACGCGGCGTCGTCCCGCCTGCGCCGGGATGGCCTGGCCAACGCCAGGGACCCGTTAACACGAGGCCTGCTACCGCGGCATCCTCTTCCCGCGGCAGCAGGTCCGGCGCTCGTCTTGCGCGTACGCGGGCGCGAGCGGCCGGCTGATAGGGCAAGGATCGCTTCTTTAACAAGGACTTCCTTCGCGTCTTGCTAATTCTGAAGATGGGCATAAGGCTCCATAGAGTCCGGCGGCAGTGCCGGGAGAAAGGTCGGAACGATGCGGTTGATGTGGATCAGCAGTGTGTGTCTGGCCGCCACGGCGGCGCTCGGCTGGGCGCAGCCGCCGCCCCAGCAGCCACCACCCTCTCACCAGCGCGTGGCCTCCCATCGACTGCGCTATCGTTTTGCTGCTGGACAGACCCAGCGCTTTGTAGGGCGAATCACCGGCAAGCTTGAGGTAATGGTGGATCCGCTGCCCGGACTGCAGCTGCCTTCGAGCCTGGACCTGGGGGTGGACGGCAGCTATCGCCTCGAACAGCGGGTGACCGGCGCGCGGGGCGGCATTGCCACCGTGACAGGCAGTTTGACGAGCGCTAACCTGGAGATCAAGGCGAAGGGGACTCTGGAGACCCAGCAGGGCCAGGAGACGAAGACCGGCCGCTTCATCGCCACAATGAGTAGCGGCCGAGCGACGCATCGCCTCACCGGGAAATGGGACGATCTACCGCTGGAGCGCACGCTGCCCGTCTTCCTCTCGCCGGGGGGCGCCGCCCTTAAGGTGGCAGACAACGGTCGCACTCTCTCTGCAGCGGGCGGTCCCACGCTGGTAATCGGCGGCCTGTTACCCCCCACGCAGGCGGCGCAGTACTTCGGAAGCGGGCTGTGCGGGCTGGCCAACCTTGAGTTTCCCAACCGGCCGGTAGAGATTGGGGAAACCTGGGATTCCGTTCAGGAGCGCTACGTGCCGGTGAGCCGGGCGGGTCAGAAGAAAGCGGGCGCCATTCCGCTTACCGTCACCCTCGCCCACACCCTGCAATCCGTGCGCCAAACAGGCGGCCGCCAGCTGGCGACCGTCACTACCGAGGGCAGCATCGCGCTTGGCAAGCCGGAGTTCCGGCTGGGTAAGACCCGACTGGCGGATGCCTCCTACACCCTGGCCGGCCAGACGGTGGTCGATCTCAAACGCGGCCAGATCGTCCGCAGCACCTTCGATGTGCTGGTCTCCACGCAGCTGGCGGTGGACCTGGAGATACGGCGGGAGGGGTCAGACCCGCTGGCCAAGATAGAACCCATCAAACAGGCAGTCTACATGCAGGTGTCGGGCGATCTGAAGTACACCCTTCTTCCGGCCGCGGGCCGATAGCGCTGGACGCAGCGCCCACACGCGGGGCCCGTACGGGCGGCGGGCAATAGCCAATCCGGCTGATCCCCGCCGTGTACGCTCCCCCGGGTTGCCTGGGTATCATCAGCAGGGCGGATGGTTCCCCAGGGGATTCACCAGGGAGGGATAGACTTATGAAGATCCTCCTGGCAACGGACGGATCCGGAGAGGCCCGTGCGGTGCGGATATTCCTGACGGCGCTTGATCCCACGCGGGTGACAGCGGTACGCGTTCTCTCCGTGATCACCGCCCCAAACGCCTGGGTGGGGCCCTATGTCGATAGCTTCTATGCCGGCCCGCAGGCGCTGGAGCGCATTCTCGAAGAGGAACGGCGGGCGGCGGCTAGCATGGCCGAAGGGGAAGTAGAGGCCCTTCGCAGCGCCGGATTCCAGGCCGAGCCCGACACGATGGTCGGCGACGCGGCGGAAACGATCCTGGCCGCGGCGCGCGCCTGGGAGGCCGACCTGGTGGTTCTCGGCCACCGAGGCCTTAGCGGCCTGCAGGAAATCCTGCTTGGGAGCGTAGCCAGCAACGTGGCCCGACACGCGGACCGACCGGTGCTTCTCGCCCGCGCGCCCACGAACGGCTTGCGCCGCGTGCTGCTGGCTACGGACGGCTCGCCGAACGCCGCGCGGGCAATGGAGTTCGCGGCGCGGCTCCCCCTCCCCGCCGCATCCGAATTCGTCCTGCTGACGGTGGTCAAGCCATACCACCCGTTCCCGGGCCTCTTCCCCACCAACCGGACCGAGTTCGAGCAAACCGTCCGTGAGGTCCGCCACGCCCAGCGGCGGGCGGCGGAGGCGCTGGTGGAAGAGGTGCGCGCCTCCCTGGCGACCGCCGACCGCCCGGTGGCTACCTCGGTGCGTGAAGGGGACCCCGCAGGCGAGATCATCGCCGCCATGCACGATCATCAGGCGGACCTACTGGTGATCGGCGCGCGCGGTGCGTCCGGCCTGCGCGGCCTGCTGGTGGGCAGCGTTGCGGACCGCCTGCTGCGGCGGGTGGAAGGGTCTCTGCTCATCGTGCACTGACCCGGCTTCTAGGCGCGCGGCAGCCGGCGCCACTGGTGCGCCAGCCACTCCTGCAGTCCCGACGCAGTCGGGACGGCCAGTGGTCCCGACTGCGTCGGGATCATCCGCAACGCCTCCGCTGCGCCCAGCGACTGGTACATCCGCCGCGCGAAGTCATAATAGCGCAGCGAGGGGAAGTTCATCCGCGCGGAGGGAACGTTGAAGAGCCAGAGCGGGCGGGGCGCGGAGAGCGCGGCAATCTGCGGAACATCCCCCACCCGCAGGATATTCGGGATGAGCGGCAATCCCTCGCCCCCATCGCGGTAGGCGGTCCCCACGCAGTCCGCCACCACGGCGGCGACGCGCTCATCCCAGCCACTCGCCAGGAGCGCGCCGACGCCCTGATCCCCCACCCCAACCAGCAGGAGCCGCCGCCAATCCACTTCTGGGAGGCGGTAGAGCAGGTCTACGGCGGTAAGCGCATCGCGGGCCGCCATGCCCGCCTCCGGCCGACCCCAGATAAGGCAATTGTGCTGCCAGTCGAGCGCCAGCTCCCCGCGCAGACGGACGTCGGGCAGGAGCAGCACCCAGCCGGCGGCCAGCAGTTCGCCCGGCAGCGAGTCCAGCCTCCCGTCCCGAAACCAGCCCGCCTTCCCCCCCGGGTGGAGCAACACGGCGGCCGGGGCGCCCTGTGCCCCCTCGGGAACGAGCAGCAGTGCCGGAATGCGCACGGCGGGCTCGCTGGCGAAGCTGATCTTCTCCAGCCGATAGCCGGGGGACGACATCCGCGCGTGCGTTTGCAGTTCTAGAGCTGCAGGCGGCTCCGCATCACCCACCAGGTCGCGGAGTGCGGCGCGCAGGTCATCCTGCCACCGTTTGCGGGTGGCACGGCTCTCCAGACGCGGGGGCTGGCGGACGGCGCGCTCGCGGTAGTAATCGATCACCGCGTCCCAACCGCGATGCTCCGGCGGCGAGCAGTCCAGCACGTGGAGGGACTCGGGCGGCTCCGGCTCGTGCTCCGGCTCGGCAGGAACGGCGCCCTCCCGGCCGCGCAGCCACCGCTCGAACCAGGCGTACATCCGTTCCCGCATCGGACGGCTGTAATCATGGCCGCCGGGAAACTGTTCGTGATCCAGACGATCAGGCTGTCCGTAGAGCCGGTAGAGGCTGCGAAACTCCAGCAGCTCGTGCTGGGGAAAGAGCCGCGTCCAATCCCTCTCCACGGTGAGAAACAGGAGTGGCTTGGGAGCGAAGACGGCGATCAACTCAAGAGCATCCATCTCCCGCATGATGCCGGGAACGTAATGGCACGCGCACGGATGGCTCTCGGGGGACAGGATGCGGTGGAAGTAGGTGATCATCGCCGCGGGCACGGCGGCGCGGGGTCGGTCGTCCAGCGCCAGGAGGTACATCGTCTGCAGGCCGCCCCCCGAGGCGCCGGTGACGCCAATACGCTCCGGGTCTACCTCCGGCATCGAGGTGAGCAGATCGAGCGCCCGCATGTTGTTCCAGGTCATCACCCCGGCAGGATTCACGCCCACCTCGTAGCCGTAGAGGTGGATCGCATCGACTGCCAGGGCAACGTAGCCCAGTCTTGCCAGACCGATGAGCCGGGACTGGACCACGGGATGGGCGGCTCCCCCCGGCCAGTGCCCGTGCAGATTGAGAACCGCGGGCGCGCGACCCGACAGCGGCGCAGGCCGGTAGAGCCATCCGCTGGCGTAGACGCCAGGCCAGGTCTGCCAGTACAAGCGGCGAACCTCGTAGCCCGAACGGACGAGCGTCCCGCCCTCGCGCACGTCGAGCGGCAGGCGTTCGGGGGCGGGATCGATACCCAGAGCGGCGCGCGCCTGCCGGCGCACTTCGGACCGGCGGGCCACCCACGCTGCGCGACTGCGGTAGGCGAGCGGGCGGGGCGCGCACCGAAGCGCGTAGTACTCCGCCAGTCGGCGGACAGCGGGCTCGTCGGAGATCGTCAATTGATTCGCGGAATACCTCACCACGTGCTCTGCCACAATAGTATCGTCCGGAAGGCCATTCCGTGGTCCGTGGCGGCCCCCCGTGCCGGATAAGATCCCGGGCGTCTAACAGACACGCGCCCGGGCCCGGGCACAGCCATTCGCTACTGATGGAGCCGGCAGGCGAGTGGAGCGCCTGGTTTGCGACCGTGCGAGGCTGGGTAATATACACTCGCCTCTCTTCGGCAGCCCAAAGCGTTCAGCAAATGTCACGCCTTCACTTAGGTATCTTTCTGCGACGGGAAAACGACGGCGCGGCCGTCGTCCTGGAGGGCCACCTCGATGCTGCCACCGCTAGCACCGCGGAGGTGACGCTCCGCCGCTACCTGGACGAACTCGGGCCGCGGCTGGTGCTCGACATGCGTCGCCTGCACTTCATCGACAGCCGCGGCCTGGGAACGCTCATCGCGCTCGCTCGCGAGGCCCGGGCGCGCGGCGGGGAGGTGGCGCTGGCCGAACCCACCCTTCCGGTCCGCAACATTCTGGCAATCACGCGGACGGAAGCACTCTTCCCGGTGGTAGATCTGCACGCCCCGGCGCCCGTGGGGACGGCCGATGGGCGAGCCACAGCTGCCAAGCAAGCCCCGCGCGCCCGCCGATCTGGCGTCACCGCTCGCTCCGACTGACAGCGCTCCCCGGGCCACGTTAACATGACTGGGTGGCCAGCGGGCGCCCTTCAGGGCAAACCCGGCGCGGGCGCGGCTTTCCGGACGCCAGGGTATTATCGCCCGGGCGGATGGTCGAACTCCGGCCGCGGCTCCCGATGGCTCGCTATCGGCAACGGCGTGCCCCGTGCCCCTTGTTCTTGCCACCAGCCTGGGTCAGCGGGAGAAGCCCGGGTTACGCTGCCGGTGCTGATTGCCTGGACAACGCCTGCGGCAGTTGGCTCTGTGCCGTCGGCGCTCATCAGGTGCGGATACCTCCGGTAACCGGCCCGGCGGCGAGGGGAACCTAGTGATGAGAAGGCTGTTCCTCGGGATCTTGATCGTGGCTCTGACAGGCGGGATCGCCCGCGCGCAGGGGCTGCAGAGCCCCGGGTTTCCCGTGGAGGTGCATACCGACTTCACCCGTGTGCCGGTAGGCCGGACCTTTAACATGGGGGTGGCGGTGCGAATCCAGCCCCCCTGGCACATCCAGGCGCACAAGTCCGCTCTCTTCGCCACCCAGCTGGATCTGAAGGCGCCCGAGGGCCTGACCATCAAGAAGATCGATTATCCGGAGGGAGAGAAAAAGCGCTTCGGCGGCAGCGATACTGTTCAGGACGTTTACCAGGGGGCTCCCGTTATCGTGGCGCGGGTGGAGGTGGCCCCCTCCGCCCGACCGGGCCCCGCCAGAATTAGTGGCTCGCTGGCCTACCAGGCGTGTGACGATCGAGGTGTGTGCAAGCTGCCCCGCACGATGGAGATCCCCGCAGTTACCGTGGAGGTAGTAGCGCCCGGCGAAGCCCCGCACGCCAGCGGCTGGGTACTGCCCGCGCCCGGTTCCCTCCCGACAAAGTCGGGATCACTCCCTGCCAGCACGCTTCGCTCCGGCAGCACCCCCCTCGGCGGAGCGATGGACATTGAGCAGCTCTTCCGGGAAAGGGGCCTAACGCTGGGACTAGGCGTCGTTTTCCTGCTGGGACTGATGCTCAACCTGACTCCGTGCGTGTTTCCTATCATCCCGGTCACCATTAGCTACTTTGGCACGCAGGCGCAGGGAAAGCGGGGCAAGACATTCAGACTGGCGCTGTTCTACGTTCTGGGCATGGTATTGATGTACTCCGCGCTGGGCGTCATCGCTGCCTCCACGGGCAGGGTCTTCGGTTTCGCGGCCTCCAGCCCTGCCGTCACTATCGGAATCGCGATCATCATTGTGGCGCTGGCCCTGTCCAACTTTGGACTTTATGAACTCCGACCCCCATCGTTCCTTACCAGCAAGACGCAGGCGCGCTCCGGCTACATCGGTGCGCTGCTGATGGGCATCATGGTTGGCATTTTGGCGGCCCCGTGCAGCGGCCCGGTGGTCCTGGCGTTGGCCGCGTTCACGTCCCACAAGGCCCAGCCGCTCATCGGCTTCGGGCTGTTCTTCGTGCTGGCGCTTGGTCTGGGCCTGCCGTATCTGGTGCTGGGGAGCTTTAGCGGGCTGGTGAGCGCCCTGCCCCGGTCCGGCGGGTGGATGGAAACGGTGAAGCGCATCCTGGGCGTGGTGATGATCTTCGCCGCCCTCTTCTTCCTCCAGTCCGGCGCCGTACTGCCCAGGGACGTGATGGCGGCGCTGATGGCCGGCTTCTGGATCGCCGCCGGCTTCTACCTGATCTTTGGCGACCCCGAGCTGCGAGAGATGGCAGGCACGCACCGCTTCAAGGCGATCCTGGGGCTGGTAGCCGTGCTGTGGGGCGTCTATTCCCTGGTGGAGGTGGGCCAGCGCGCCGACCGGCTTGGCGGGCAGGTGGCGGACCTGAGCGCCCAGCTTCACGACATTGCGCAAACGGGCGGCAAAGTGGATCTGGAGAGGCTGCCCGCCGTCTGGCCCCCTGTGACGCTGGCAAAGCTGGAGCAGGCGAAGCAATCCGGTGCGCCCGTGGCGCTGGACTTCGGCGCAGAGTGGTGCGTGAAGTGCATTGAGCTAGAGGAAAAGACCTTCCCGCACCCCGCGGTACGGGCGGAGCTGCAGCGCTTCCGCTACTTCAAGGTGGACATGACCAGGCAGCCCCCGGCGCCGGAAATCCAGCAGCTGGCCGCCCGGTACAAGGTGCAGGGCCTGCCGGTGGTGATCTTCCTGGGGCCGGACGGGCAGGAGCGAACGGATGTGCGCCTGGTCGATTTTGAGGGGCCGCAGCAGTTCCTCCAGCGGCTGAAACAGGTACCGGGCGGTTCCCCACCGTGAAAACCGGGGTGAACCGCCTGGATGCCAGGAGCGCCGGGGATCGTCTTGCTTGTAGCTGACCTACAAGCGGGGTTACGTCCAACACGGAAGCCGACACTGCCAATCCATTTCGCCGACCTCACATCCATCGGGCGTTTCCCGCCGGGGGCACTCAGCGCACTTTCCGGATCTTGAACACCAGCAACGCCCCCGCCGCCAGGAAGAGCGCCGCCAGGACGAACTCTACCGCGTACCCGGCGGGCCGGTAGCCGGTAACGCCCGCGCTCTTCTTGAAGTGAGTGAGAATGAGCGCGCCGGCAGTGATGGGCGCGAACATCATCGGCACCGTCATGGAGAGGTGCCACACCCCCATGTCTTTCGCGGCGTCCTCCGGGTGCGGCAGGACCTCCGTCCCCAGCGCCCAGTCCACGCTCGCGAAGGCGCCGTAGCCCAGGCCCCAGAGGACACTCAGCGCCATCACGGCAGCCAGCCGCGCCTCTGGGGAGGGCAGCGCGCCCACGAGGATGAACCCGAGGCCAACGCCGGCCATCACCAGGGTGGCGATGCAGACGACGATTCGCCGCCCCACGCGATCCGAAATCCGCGCGCCGATCAGCCCCATCGGCGTGGCGGCGACGAGCGCGGTAGCCATCCAGATCGGCACCACGTGCTGCGGCTCCCAAGGCCGGGGGCGCAGATCCCTTACACCCACCACGTCCGCGAGATAGTAGAGCAAGAACGGTACGATGAGATACACCCCGAACGTGACTGCGGCGCGGCTGACCCAGAGCCAGGCGAAGTCGGGGTAGCGAACGGGGTTCACCCAGAAGCAGAGGAGAAGATCGCGGGCGCGGAAGGGAACCGCCCGGGCAATAGGGCGTTCGCGCACGCCGACAAGCGTGAAGACCGCAAACAGGCCGATCACAGCGAGCAACGGGAGCCGCCCCTGCTCGGGAGCGAACCCCGCGATGGTGGCGCCGGTGATCGTGCCGAGCTGGATCATCACCGCCATCCAGCCGCTGGCGGTACCTCGTTCCGCGGCGGGCACTATGTCGGGAATGATGCCGCTGTAGGCGCCCGCGCCCACGTTTGCGCCCAGCTCCACCACGAGGAAAGCGAGCACGTAGGCGGGAAAACTGCCCGCCTGGAAGGCGGACCACTGCCCCCAGAGGCCGGCGAGCAGCATCGCCGTCCCCCAGAAGATGAACGGCCGCCGGCGACCGAAGCGGGAGCAGCAGCGGTCGCTGATCGCGCCGATCACGGGCGGCGCGGCCGCCGCCACGATCGAGCCGATGCCGAGCGCGATCCCCTCCGCCGCCGCCTTATCCAGGGCGTGGCCGAACAGCCTGCGGTCTAGATCACTGCCGAACAGCGAGAGCAGGCCCCGCGCCTCCAGCAGCTCGGCGTGCTTGGGAATGACGACATACAGCAACGCCCCCCAGAGCGCGTTGAAGGCGAACCAGTAGGACGCCAGCGCCAGGTGCTGGAGCAGGGTGAGCCGGGCCTGAACGGGGGAAGGTTTGGAAGTGAGTTCGGCCATGCCCTCCCTCCTCTCGGGTCCCGGGGCGGTCGGGATGGGCGCTCGCAGATTATTGACGGCACGCCGGGGGATGAGATTACCGCCGATGATTGGTTTCGGCCGCCAGTCGCCAGGGATCAAGACCGGGCACTGCGGGCGTGCCGAACGGCGGGTGGGTTGTTCACGTGTCCAGGTTCGACCGCCCTGGATGCATCGTTCTGCTTCCGTCTTCCGTCAGTCGTAGGTTTCCACCTTCACCTGGCGCCGCTCGAAGCCCTGCTCCTGGAAGAAGGTGCGGACCGGCCGCGCGAACTCCTTGATGCCGCAGACCATCGGCAGGTAGTCCGGCGGACGGCCCCCCAGGAGCGGGTGGAGGAGGTGCAGCTCCTCGCCCACCGGACCGCACCAGCCCGGCGAGGGCCTCAGGAGCGTGGGATGGTAGTGGAAGCGAGGCTCGCGCGCCGCATAGGCCGCCAACCCCTCGTGGTAGATCAGCTCTTCGCGGCTGGGGCCCCCGTAGACGAGGGTAACGTCCACGGGCAGAGGTCGGCGCTGCAGGTCGAGTAGCATGCAGCGGATGGGCATGATTCCCGTGTACCGAGCGGCAAATACCACATCCTGCGTCAGCGGTTCCGGCAGCACGAAGTTCCCCAGCGGCCCCACAAAGGTCAACTCGTCCCCGGGCCGCACGCGGAACAGATACTCGGAACCCAGGCCGCTGGAGACGCGGTCCAGACACAGGACCAGCCGCCCCGAGGGATCCTCCGGGGCACTCAGCGTGTAGGCGCGCACCAGGGGCGGCTTCTCCCCTACCGGCAGGTGCAGCGAGATCCACTGGCCCGGGCGGAAACGGACCGGCTCCGGCGGAGGAGCCAGCACGATCTCCCGCACGTGCGGGGAGAGCGCGCGGATTGCTTCGACACGCGTTGTCTGCGTTGGCTGTCGCATGCCGGAATCGGGCCTCACCGCCGAGGTGTGGAGACCGCCGAGGAGAGGAGAACCGCGGATATACGCCGATAGATGCCAGCAAAGAAGAAAAGCATAAGAACCCACAGGTGCATGTTCATGAACATAAATGAAGAAATCAGGAATGGAAGGGGGGCCGCGGGTACCGGTGCCGCCCGACTACCGGCATCCTCCCATCCCTATCTGTGTCCATCGGCGCCCATTGGCGGTTCTGTCTGCCCGCGTCTCAGTGGTCCTCCTTTACCACGTTCCGGTTCCAGGCGGGGATTTCTACCACCACGTCCATAGATCCGTCCGGCACGCACTGGCAGCCGAGACGCGACTGAATCGTCAGGCCGGGGGCCTCTTCCAGTTGGTCTTCCTCATCCTCAGTTGCTTCGCTGCAAGAGGGCAAGCCCCGCTTCACGATAACGTGGCAGGTGGAGCAGGCGCACACTCCGCCGCAGGTGTGCTCCAGGTCGATACCGTGCCCCAGAGCGATATCCAGGATGCTTCCCGGCTGCCCGCTTCGCTGGTAGGGAAGCTGCCCCGGATCCACCTGGATGACCCGCTCCTCGCCGGTCTCGCCGATCAGAAACCGGACCTGGTACGGCTTTGTCGGTAGTCGCGCTTCTGCCTGCTTGATGTAGGGGTTCGTCCCACCCATTTCCGCCTCTGGCCCGCAGGGGCACGCAGACCAATTCACCCCACGCCACGCCTATCTTAGCTCCGCAACCTCACTTTCGCCCTTCACCGAGGGGTCTTTCCAACAGCGTTCGGAAGGACTCTGGGGACGCAGGGTGACACCGGAACCAGAGCCAAAACCGGGCATCTGTAACCCATCTACTCCCGCGCCGCTTCCATCAGGGTTTTGCCGGCAATTGCCTCCCGCACGGCGTGGTTGAGCACCCGCTCCGCAAATCGCCGCGACACGGCCTCTACTTCGTCGAGCGTGGCGCGGATCACCGCAGCATCCTCCGCTTGCCGCACGTTCCGGAGCGCCTCCAGGGCCTGAACGATGCGCTCCCGTTCCTCCTCCATCATTTCACCCTGAGCGATGAACTCCGCTGCCAGCGGCAACACTTTCTCCGCCTGGGCAAGCACCTGGTCCGCTTCCGTCTGCGCCTCCACTCGTTGACGCACGCGGACGTCTTCCTCGGCATGCTCGAACGACTCCAGGATCATCCGCTCCACTTCCGCGTCAGTGAGGCCGTAGGATGGCTTCACCTCGATGTGGGCTTCGGTGCTGGTGCGCACCTCGCGGGCGGTAACGGTGAGCAGGCCATTCTCATCGATGAGGAAGGTCACCTCGATGATCGGCAGGCCGGCGGGCATGGGCGGGATGCCACGCAGCTGAAACCGGGCCAGACTCCGGTTGTCCTTCGCCAGCTCCCGCTCGCCCTGGAGCACATGGATATCCACCGATATCTGGCCATCCACCGCCGTGGTGAAGCGCTGCCTGGCGCCGGTGGGAATGGTAGAGTTCCGCGGAATGATCTTCTCCACCGCCCCGCCCACTGTCTCAATCCCCAGTGAGAGCGGGTTCACATCCAGGAGCAGCATCCCCTGGACCTGCCCCGATAAGATGCCCGCCTGCACCGCCGCGCCCAGAGCCACCACTTCGTCCGGGTTCAGCTCGCTGTGCGGCCGCTTACGGAACAGCTCCTCTACCCGCCGGCGCACCAGCGGCACCCGCGTGGCCCCACCTACCAGGATGACCTCGTTGATCTCCTCGGGCGTGAGCCCGGCGTCCGCCAGCGCCCGCCGGCAGGGCTCCAGGGTTTGCGCCACGATGGGAGCCGCCAGCTCCTCGAACTCCTCCCGCAGGAGCGTGCGGTAGTAGAGGCTGCCGTTGGGTAGCTCCAGATGGATCTCCGCCTCCTCCGCATCGGTGAGGGTGATCTTGGCGATCTCCGCCGCGATGCGCACCTCCTCCGTAAACGCCGGGTTGTCGGCAAAGTCGGTCCCTTCCGCGGCGCGAATTTCGTTCAGCACGCAACCCGCAAGGCGACGGTCCATATCGTCGCCGCCCAGGTGGGTATCGCCGTTGGTGGCCACCACCTCGAAGATGCCTTCCTGGAGCTTCAAGATAGAAATGTCGAAGGTGCCGCCGCCCAGGTCGTAGACCGCCACCGTCCCCTCGCGCGCGCGGTGCAGCCCGTAGGCCAGGCACGCCGCCGTCGGCTCGTTGACAATACGCAGCACGTCCAGGCCCGCGATGCGGCCTGCATCCCGCGTGGCCTGCCGCTGGCTATCGTTGAAGTAGGCGGGCACGGTGATCACCGCCTGGGTGATCGGCTCGCGCAGGTGAGCCTCCGCGCGCCGCTTCAGATCCTTCAGGATGCAGGCGGAGACCTCCGGCGGGCTGTAGAGCCGGCCGTCGATCTCGATCCGTACCACGTCCAGGTGCTGCTCGGAGAGACGGTAGGGCAGGAAGCAGCGTTCCGCCTCCACATCCGCCAGCCCGCGACCCATCAGGCGCTTAACAGAATAGACGGTGCGCGCCGCATTCTCTGTTAGGCGTCGCTTCGCAGCCTCACCAACGGTGAGGCTGCCATCGGCGTGAAAGCAGACCACAGACGGCAGCAGCCGGCGGCCGTCCTCGTCGGGAATCACGCGCGGCGTGTCCCCATCCATGTAGGCGACGAGGCTGTTGGTAGTCCCCAGGTCGATTCCCACGACCCGCGGCTGCTTATGGCGGTGCGCTCCGGCGATGGGCAGATCGAGAGCCGGCATCGGTTGCTGTTCACCTTCTGGTTGGCACGTCGGCCAGTTTGAAAGTTAGAACGTACCAACGTGCAACTACTGAAGCAAACTGGTTGACTGCAGGACGTTGGCCACCGCTAATCCACACCGCTGGCGGACAGCGCCTCCTCCAGCCCGTTCAGCACGCGGCGAAGGTAGGCACGGTTGCCGATCGCTTCCTTTATCTCCGCCAGCAGCACCGCCTTTTCAGTGGGAGATGGTGCCGCTTCTGGCGACAGCGGATCCCAGCGGGGGAAAAGATCCTGCGTGAGGTAGCGCTCCACTCGCTCGTATTCCCGGCGGATCTCCTGTCGCCGCGCCTCCAGTTGCGGTCGCCGCGCATCGCGCTCGTCCGGAGCAGCCGCCCGGTAGTCCATTAGCAGCTCCTGGATCTCCAGGATCTCCTCGAACAGCTCCTGTGGCGGTTGGGAAGGGATTTCCGTCCCCGCCCCCTCCTCCAACCGCACCAGGTACTCGGCACGCGCAATGGGGTCCCGCAGGGCACGGTAGGCCCGGTTCAGGAGCGCCGTATTCTCCAGGGCCACAATTCGTTCCCGCGGTTCGCCGGTGCGGTAGAAGTCGGGGTGGAAGCGCCTGCTGAGCGCGTGCCAGCGCCGCTCCAGGTCGGCCCGGTCGATCGCCATGCGCCGTGGCAGGCCGAGAGCGGTGAAGTAATCCGTCTCGGCGCCGAGCGGCTGGATCTTGCCGCACCGGGGGCAGGTCCCCTCCCCGGTCGCCGCCACTTCCTCTGCGCAGGCCCAGCATCTCCACATCCGTCGGGATGGCACACGTACCGCCTTCGCCTCGGTAACCACATCCATCATCCTATTCACTCTATCCCACACCGCAGACGCAATAAGGCCCCCCGGGCGGGGGGCCGAAATCGTCTCCGGGCTTAGGTCTGGAACGAAGTACCGCACCCGCAAGTACGCCTGGCATTCGGGTTACGGAACACGAACCCGCCGCCCGCCATCAGATCGCTCGGATCGAAATCGAGTTCCGTAGCCGCCAGGTAGACGAGGCTCTTCCTGTCTACCGCCACCCGCACGCCGTCGAACTCGAACAGCCGGTCGAATTGCGGATCGATCTCCTTATCTTCTTCGAGGCGCAGCAGATACTGAAGCCCCGAGCAGCCGCCGCCCAGCACGCCCATGCGCAGGATGAGATGCGGGTTCCCCTGCTTCTCGATCATCCGGCGTACGTGGTTAATGGCGGCCGGCGTCAGGGTAACCAGTGCCGACCCCGAGGCAGTCGGGACAGTGACCGTTGCTTCGGACATAGACTCCCCCAACAGAGATCAGCCCGTACGGGCCAGCGCCTCTGTCTCCTCTTTCCTCCCGTGCTTCTTCTTGAGATCCGCGATGGCCGCCTTGATGGCGTCTTCCGCCAGCACGGAACAGTGGATCTTCACGGGCGGCAGGCTCAACTCCTGGACGATGTCGGTGTTCTTGATCGCCAGCGCCTCGCCGACCCTTTTGCCCTTCACCCACTCGGTGGCCAGGCTGGAACTGGCGATGGCGCTCCCGCACCCGAAGGTCTTGAACTTCGCGTCCTCAATCACTTCGGTTTCGGGATCGACTTTGATCTGGAGTTTCATCACATCGCCGCACTCCGGCGCGCCAACGATGCCCGTCCCCACGTTCGGATCGTTCTTGTCCAGGCTGCCCACGTTCCGCGGGTTGTTGTAATGGTCGATGACCTTATCACTATACGGCATCTACGCCCTCCATGGGCCAGGCTGCCCTCTCTTCAGGCCGGACTTGCTTTGCACCGCTGCTGGATCAATCAACGACCCAGGCGACTGACTTCAGATCGACCCCTTCCTTAGCCAGCTCGTAGAGCGGGCTCATCTCCCGCAGTCGATTGACCGTCTCCACTGTCCTCTTACTCGCGTAATCCACTTCCTCTTCCGTGTTGAACCGGCCGAGGCCATAGCGGATGGAGGAATGGGCCAGGTCCTCGCCAACACCCAGCGCCTTGAGGACGTAGGACGGCTCCAGCGAAGCCGACGTGCAGGCGGAGCCGGACGAGAGCGCCACGTCCTTCAGGCCCATCAGCAGGCTCTCGCCTTCCACGTAGGCGAAACTCAGGTTCAGGTTGCCGGACAGACGCTTCTTGGGATGGCCATTGAGGAAGACCTCGTCCAGCTGGCCCATGATCCCCTGGCGCAGCCTGTCGCGCAGGTAGGTGAGCCAGCGGGCTTCTTCTTCCATCTCCGCCCCGCACAACTCGGCCGCCTTGCCGAAACCGACGATGCCCGGCACGTTCAGTGTCCCGCTGCGCATCCCGCGTTCGTGGCCGCCGCCGTCCATCTGCGGCGCCAGGCGCACGCGCGGGCCGCGCTTGCGCACCCACAGCGCGCCCACGCCCTTCGGGCCATAAATCTTGTGCGCCGAGCAGGAGAGCAGGTCGATATTCATCGCGTGCACATCGATGGGGATTTTCCCGAAGCCCTGGGTGGCATCTGTGTGAAACAGCACTCCCTGCTGGTGGCAGAGCGCCCCGATCTCCGCGATGGGCTGGATCGTGCCGATCTCGTTATTCGCGTACATGACTGAGACCAGGATGGTCCTGTCCGTGATCGCTTCTGCCACCTGATCGGGATGGACGAGACCCATATCGTCTACGGGCAGGTAGGTAACGCGGCATCCCCACTTCTCCAGCCGCTTGCAGGTATCCAGAACCGCCTTGTGCTCGATGACGGAGGTGATAATGTGATCGCCCTTGTCCCGGTACATCTCGGCGACGCCCTTGAGGGCGAGGTTATCCGATTCGGTGGCCCCGCTCGTGAACACCATTTCCTTAGGATCGCCGTTGATGAGAGCGGCGATCTGCTCCCGCGCCCGATCCACCCCTTCCTCCGCGTCCCAGCCAAAGACGTGGTTGCGGCTGGCGGCATTCCCGAACCGGTGCGTAAAGTACGGGAGCATCCCCTCCAGGACGCGCGGATCCACCGGCGTGGTGGCGTGGTTATCCATGTAGATGGGCAGCTTCAGGGCCATCTTGGACTCGCTTGCCTCCGTTCGATGCATACCCCGAGGGGGCCATTCTCACTGCCATCCCGCAGCGGACAGGCCGCACCGTCAGGACTTGCTGCTGGCGACGGCCACCCGCGCGAGCACGGTTGAGAAATCTACGCAATCGGTTGGCTCGAGTGTCTGGCAGCAGTGACAGAGCTGATCGAGCGCGCCTTCGTCCTGCAGGACGATGGTCACGAACGCCTCCAGCCCGCGGATCATCGCCGCGCGGTCGGCGGGGCTCATCCGGTCCAGAACGCGAGAGAGCCGATCCGTGCGCCGCAACCGGGCGGCGTTCACGAGCGCCCGCCCCGCGGGTGCGACACTGACGGCTGCCTGGCGGTGATCCGCATCCGACACGGTGCGCGTCACCAGGTGCTTCTCCTGGAGGCGCTGCACCACCTTAACAGCCGCGGGGTGGGTAACTCCCAGCCCTTCCGCAATCTCGCCCACAGAGCTCATGCGATGCTCGGCCACGTACTGGAGCGCCTGGAGCTGGGAGAGGGTGATGTCCAGATCATCCTGCTCGCGCAGCAGCTCCACCGTCATCGTCTTGAAGACGATCTCACTGAACAGACCGGCCAGCTTCTCCGCGAAGTTGGTACACGCCTCGCGCATCACGCTCTCCCAAATTGCGTAACCCAGTTACGTAACGCGGTTACATAATATCACCGGCGTGCCAGCCCGTCAACCACGGGGAACAGAAAACCTCGCCCACGTCTCCTGGCAGGGCAGAAGAACGGTAGCCCCGGCAGCGCCCTGGCTGCTGGGGCCGGTTCCCAATCGTTTACCACTGGGATACCATGTCGGGGAAGGGAAGCGGCCGGCACTCAGTTGGAAAGTCGGAGTCTACCACCGTGCCAACCTGTGGACCTGCCCATCTGCCCGGAAGCGTTACGACGATGAAACTCACCTGGGATGACGCCGAGGAGATCGGCATCCAGCTCTACGAGCGGTTTCCCGGCTTGAATCCGCTGGAGGTCCGCTTCACGGACCTGCACCGCTGGGCGACCCAGCTGCCAGAATTCGCAGACGACCCGAAGGCCTCCACAGAGGGGAAGCTGGAGGCGATTCAGATGGCCTGGCTGGAGGAGTACCAGGCGAACCAGTAGCCTGTTGATCTATGATCTACCTGGATCATGCCGCCACCACCCCGCTCGCCCCCGAGGTCCTCGCCGCGATGGAGCCCTACCTGCGGGAGCAGTTCGGGAACGCCAGCGCTCTCTACAGCCTGGGCCGAAAGAGCCGGCTGGCGGTAGAGAACGCGCGGGAACTGGCGGCGGCCTTCTTCGGCTGCCAGCCGCAGGAGATCCTGTTCACCTCCGGCGGCAGCGAGAGCGATAACCTGGCCCTGCGGGGCGTGATGGCTGCCTGCCGGGAGCGTGGCGACCACCTGATCACCACCCTGATCGAGCACCACGCCGTCCTCCACACCGCGCAAGCTCTGGAGCGCCAGGGGTATCGCGTTACCTACTTGCGGCCCGACCGGCAGGGCCGGGTGGACGTGGAGCAGGTGCGAGGGGCGATTACGGAGCGGACGGTGCTGATCAGCGTGATGCACGCCAACAACGAGATCGGCACCGTGCAGCCGGTGGAGGCGATCGGGCGGCTGGCGCGGGAGCGAGGTATTCTCTTCCACACCGATGCGGTGCAGGCCGTGGGGCAGCTCCCCACGCGGGTGCGGGAGATGCCCTGCGATCTGCTCTCTATGTCGGCGCACAAGATCTACGGCCCGAAAGGAGTGGGCCTGCTCTACGCGCGCACGGGAGTGCGCCTGGTGCCGCACATCACCGGCGGGGATCAGGAGTACAACCGACGGGCAGGGACGGAGAACGTGGCGGGGATCGTCGGGCTGGGGGCGGCGCTGGAACTGGCTTTTGCGGTGCTGCAGTCCGACGAACTCGCTCGCCAGCAGGCGCTGCGGGACCGGCTGATCGCGGACGTGCGGGAGCGCCTTCCCGACGCGGAGCTGACCGGCCACCCCGCGCTCCGGCTGCCCAACCACGCTTCCTTCCGCTTCCCCCATATCGAGGGCGAGCCGCTTCTGCTCAACCTGGACATGCAGGGGATCTGCGCCAGCAGCGGCTCTGCGTGCGCGGCAGGGACCATCGAGCCCAGCCACGTGCTGCTGGCGATTGGCTACACGCTATCGGAGGCGCACGGCGCCCTGCGACTCACCCTGGGGCGGGAGAATACGGAAGCGGAGGTTGACCGGGTGATCGAGGTCCTTCCGCCGCTGGTGGAGAGCCTGCGGAAGCTGCGTGTGCCCCCCGGGGATGCGGAATGCGGGGCCCGGAGGGCACCCCGGATCGCGGAATAGCCAGCGCGCGGACGGGGTGCGTCAGACGTCAGCCTCCCCGCTACCCCGCCACCCACGCCTCCATGTCCCCCGCGGCGTAGGCGCTGTAGTAGCCTAGAATCAGCTCCTTCGTCCGAAACCGCCCGTACCGCTCTTCGTCCTGCCGCTTCACGATGGGGAACGTCTCCAGCACCTCTGCCGCTTCCTCCCGCGTCAGCCCGTAGAGGTGGAAATAGAGCGCGTCCATCTGGCACTTGAGGTGCAGCCGTCGCTCCTCGTCCCACGGGAACGGCTCGCCCTCGTACCCCAGCTCCTCCGCGAACGGCTTCAGGTCGTAGGCCGAGTAGCTCAACTCCAGGACCCGCTGGCGGATGAACTCCGCCAGCCGCACGCCATGGAACTCTTCCTCGTAACGCTCCGGCAGCAGCACCGGAAACTGCTCCACGATGAAGAAGTTCAGGTGTTGACCGCCCACCTTCTGGCGAGCCGCATAGTCAAGCGCAAAACTGCTGAGATTCGCCAGCAGGTACGCCCCAGGCTTGCCCGCACCAAACAGAATCAGGCACAGAGTATTCCCTACCGCTGTAACGGGAATGGCAGCGGGGATCATTGTGCGCACGTTCGTAGGGGCCGTTACGTCCTTGTAGCCGAGCAACCACTTGGAGCGCCCGTTGCCCAACGCCATGTTCACGGCTTCAGCGTTCACCCAGAACTGCGGCTTTGGGGAGTAGTCTGGGCCAGCGTATTCCGCGGCGCTGGTGGGCTTCTCGTGTGCCGGCCGGTGAACGTTCTCCAGGTTCACCACGACACTCGCCGCCCGGTGGTCGTACATCTGCACCATCTTGCCTTCGTACAGAGGCAAGAACTGCTCGCTCCCCTTGCGGTAGACGTTCCCCTCCGCCGGCCAGAACCCCGCCGCCTCCAGCTCCTCTGCCGTCTTGAACAGGTGGGAGTCGTTGGTCATGTGGAACATCGTGGAGAACCGCACCCCCCACGGGTTCCCCGCCTCCCCTTTGCTCTTGTCCACCAGCACCGGCGCCCGCTCGTAGATCTTCCGCGTCAGTTCCACGTCCCGCCGCCGGCGGAAGATCGGGCAGGTGAGCGTGTTCGGGTTGAACAGCCGGAAATCTTCCGGGCGCAGCGGGAAGGTGCGCTCCGCGTCCGCCAGCTCCTCCATCCGGTGCAGGAAGAACCCGCACCGCGCCTCCGCCTGCGGCGATTGCTCGCCCGAGAACAGGAGTATGCTGAACTTGAAACTCCGGTGAACGTCCTCAAACCATCCTTGCCGATTCTCAAAGTCGAGCAGTTCCGCCAACCGCTTCTCGTCTACCAGTTTCTGGAAGAACTCCCGCGTGGTATGGTCCGTGGCGATCCCGCTCGGCACCAGCAGCCCCACCCTGCCGCGGGAGTAGATGAGCCCCACCGCCCGCTCGGCAAAGACGGCGTAGGTGTTCGTATCCCCGCGGCCCATCAACGGGTAGAAGCCGGAGCGGTGCATGAAGGCCAGCGTCTGCTCGGCGCGCTGCCGCGCCGCCTGGTACTCCGCCCAGAGCGTCGGGTCTGTCTTCGGCAGGGCGGCGATCAACTTCTTCCGGTCGGCGGCGCGCGGCGCCATAGCAATCGCCCGGGACCGCGCCGCAAAGAACTCGTTGTCCGCCAGCTTGATCCGCTCCCACGGGGGGTTGCCGATCACCGCGTCGAACCCGCCGTCCGCCCTCCTAGCGCCCTGGTCGTCGAAGAACACCTCGGGGAATTCCAGCTCCCAGTGGAACGGCTGGACCGGCTCCACCGCCTGCCGCCGCTCTTCCCACAGCTTCGACGCGTGGCCCTGGTCCCGCAGCGCCTTGTAGTAGGCGGCCCACTCCAGCTCCACGCCGAACCAGCAGCCGACCCACAGGTCCGCCACGCGCCGGAACGGCGGCATCAGCTCCCGGTCCACCCGCCGCCAGCTCTCCTCCTTATCCTTCGCCGCCTGGAGAGTATCCGTGGGCACCCCCTCGATGGCGTGGATCTGCTGGATCGCCATCCGCACGGCCTCCCCCAGCTCCTCCGCGAACTCCACGGCCAGTCCGCCCGTGGCCCTCGCCCCGCTTCTCCTGCGGCCCGCCGGGTTGGTGTGGAGCGCCTCCAGGGTGGTGCCGAGCAGAGAGTTGCCGCAGCGCAGGTGGTGGTCCAGGAAGTTGAGCGGCACGCGGTCCACGGTCTTGAGCCAGAGGGAGAGCTTCGCGAGTTCCACGGCAAGCGGGTTCAGGTCCACACCGTAGATGCACGCCTCCACCACGCGTCGCTTCCAGTAGGCCAGCTTCGCCTCCTGGGTGAAGAGCGGCTCGCCGCTGCCATCCGTCTTCAGGCGGGGGGAGCCGTCCAGGTTCAGCTCCGGCCGCGGGCGGGTGGTGGGGTGCGCTGCGATCTTCTCCGCCAGGAAACTGGTCGCCTCCACCAGGAAGTGCCCGCTCCCCATGGCCGGGTCGCACACGTTCAGCTTCAGCACTTCCTCGGCGAAGGAATCGTCCGGCTCGACGCCCTCCTCGTCTGTCCGCGCGGGCAGACACTGCTCTATCTCCGCCAGTAGCGGTTCCAGGCTCTGCCTGACGATGTACTCGACCCAGTCCTGCGGAGTGTAGTAAGCGCCCTGCGCCTTCCGTTCTCCCCGGTGGTTGCTTAGCTTCGGCTCGCCGTCCTCACCGATCACCAGCCGGTGTTCCAGCAGCCCCTCGTAGATACTCCCCAGGTGGCGCTCGCTCAGCCCTGCGTAATCGAAGGCCGTGAGGGTACTGCCGTCCCTCCGGTAGCACAGCATCTCCAGTACCTCGGCCAGGTACTGGTCGGCGACCCGCTTCTCCTCCAGGAAGGGGTGCCGCGCGGGGTCGAACAGCCCGCCGTTGTAGCGCGGGACGCCCATCTCTTCGTTCTTGTCCCCGCGGCTCTGCGTCGCCGCCTCGCCGTTGATCAGGCGGAACAGGCTGTTCAGTCGTTCCCAAAGCTGGAAGGTGCCGTTGTCCTGGTACTGCTCCCGCTTCTCGGCATCCCGCAGCCGCGACCGGATCAGCTCCAGTCCGTAGGAGTGGTAGTAGCGATGGCTGCGCTGGTTGGTGGGCCGGCGGGGGAGGAGGTCGCGCGCCTCCGCGTTCAGCACGAAGAGAATGCGGTACAGCGCGATCAGGGCGTTCTCGTAGATGGCGGACAGGTGGGGCTCGGAGCGCGTCAGATGGTTCAGCTGGTTCTCCAGGAACCCCCGCGCCAGTATCTCCACGCAGTCGAAGACCTGCGCCCGCAGGCGCTTCTCCACTTGCTGCTGAAACAGCAGGGCTTCCCGGCGGACTTCGTCCAGCGGGCGGCTGCCGTTGGTCCGCTCGAACGCCGCCCGCCGGAAGAGCGCGTAGAAGAGGCGGAACTGGTGCCGCGCCTCCGCCTCCGTCATCCCTTCCTGCTTCAGGACCCGCGCGAGGTCAAACTCGAAGAAGCTGCTTGCCCGCTCCTCGCGGCAGTACAGCCGCCACTTCGCGCCGTTGGTGAGTACGCCCCAGGCCAGCCGGTCGGACTCGGTGAGGTAGTCCCGGATCTGGTAGTGCGGCGAACGCCCCCTGGCAGCCTTTCCCTTTCCGCTCGCCTCTTCGCTCAGGTTGTGGCCCCACCGCTTGGCTTCCAGGATGCCCAGGCACTCGGCGTAGTACGCCTCTCGCGTCCCCTTCTCAAACGCCGCGTCCACAGCCTCCTGCGTTGCGTACAGCAGGTAGTCCGGCGACATCCGCTGGTCAGGGATCGGCCTCCGGTGCGTGAACCCGAACCCGAGCCGCTGCAGCAGCGGGGTGATGAACCGGTCCTCGCAGTCCTCTTCGTTCCCCCGGCGCAGACCGACCTCGGTCTTCTCCAGCAGCTCGCGGGCGAAGTCGAAAACCGTGTCTGCCTCCGCCGGGTCGGGCCAAAGAGCGGCGCCCGGTTGCGGCAGACGTTCGGTGAGGTAGTGGTCGGAGAACAAACCCTGGGTGCGCCACGCCTGGCCCGTGTCTCCCATGTCAGCCTTCCATTATCGCTAGCCTACCACTCGCCTGCTCGCTGTCGTCCTGCGTCGCCCGCTGCCCACCTTTCTCTCCGCTTCTCTGCCTCACGCATCACGGATCACGAACGCCGGGCAGGCTGGAAGCCTGCGCTACCTATCCCCCCTATCCCCAGAACCGGTAGAGCTGGAAGTTGAACGCCAAACCCAGCAGGTTGCAAATGCTGCCCACGATGAACTCCCCCAGGATAAGGCCGAGGAAAAGCGGCAGTGCGTTCCGGTAGCCCCTCAACCCCGCGCCGCGCAGGATCGC
>JACQGL010000163.1 GCA_016199525.1 Armatimonadota bacterium | reverse complement strand
GAGGCTACGCAGGCTGGCCGAGGAAATGCGTGGGGCATCCCTGCTCTGCAAGCGGTGGCAAGCCGATCTGGCCGCTCTCGGGCTGACGGGTGACGGCCTTGAGCGCCTGGCGGCAGAGTTACGTCACGGGGCCGAGTGCCTAGCACGGCACGCGAGCGTTACGTAACGTACACCACCCAGAACCACCTTCGGGAATCCCCCGCGTGGGGACGCGGTGCGATGCCGGAGCGTGACGAAACACGGCGCCCTGGCGCGCGCGCGGGTGTCAACTCATGATTGTCATTTGTAAACGTGGGTTAGTGGCAATCTCCACGCTTCGTCCGCCCGTGCTGCCGGTACCGCTCACGTTGGCGGGCGAGAACCCGTTCTTTGTTCCTCCAGTATCCGGCCCTGATCCCGCACGTGTGAGAGCAATACCGCTGGCGCGCGGGTCCCTCGAATTCGCGGGTGCAGTTAGGGGCGCTGCACACCTTGCGATAGACCTTTAGCACGCGGGTATGCTCGCGGATCGGCTGCTCCTCCTCGCGGATCGGCTCTGTCATACGGTCCTCCAATGATAGGGTGAGGGAGGGACCGTAGCCCCTCCCTCGTCAGAAGCCCCGCCTACCCACCGGCGGGAAAGAACTGCTGATACGTCACCACGTAGCCGCCCGGGGCGTCCGTGATGGAAACGACCTTCACCGCAGGTGGGAACTCGCGGATGGCGGAGGCCTGCTCGCGGCGCTCCTTCTCCGCTCGCTGTTCAGCGCAGAAGGCCTCCACCGCGCGGCGGACTGCCATATGCTTGCAGTCCCGCTCCTCGTGGTGCTTCTCGAAGTCGGGACAGTGGCAACCCTCGCTGGTGGTAACGTAGGTTCCGTTGGTGTTGCTGGTCACGACCAGCTCCCCGTGCCCGTCACCACGGCAGGCAGTGAACTGCGCGGGAACCTCGGTATGCTCAATCAGCCATCCCTCACCTTCCTTCTGCACGCGGTAGAGGCGGGCGTTATAGAGCTGGTGGCGCTGCTCGGGGGTCAGGCCGTCCCTGCTGCCCGGGCGCTCCTTCTTGGAGGGCTTCGGAGCATCGGTCCCGTGCCCGTTTGCCTGCTGGCCGTTGGCGAAGTGGGCGAGAACCACGGCGGCATCGACTTCGCCACGGCGGACGTGCTCCGCGTTCACCCATTGGTGGTTGATCTTCACGGCGCTGCTGCCGAAGCGGAACTGATGGTCGGTAATCAGGCGGATGGCCTGCTTCTGCGCCTGGGTGTAGGGGACGGGGCCGTTCTGGGCCGTCTGTGTTACACTGGGCATGACTGAAACCTCCGGTTTCGGTTGAGAGGGAGCGGTTTTGCTTGCCTGCGGGCCGTTCCCTCTATCTCTATCCACAACTTCATTATACCTCCGATGAAGCGGGATGTCAAGCGATTAGGCGAGAATTCTCCGAGGGATTTTCGCTCCTACGGCCACGCAGGGCTGTGCACCAAGCGGGTGACTTGCTGCGCGTGGTAACGACTAAATGAATCGCTGACGTGGGCAGGGCTGGCAAGGCAATGCGCCTGCGAGGGAAGGGGTATCCCAGTGCCCTACCAGGCGCCAGGGGCCGTTTCTCGGGCGTCTACGCAAGAATGATGTTTTACGACAATTCGCCCTCCCGCCCGTGCCTGCGGGGAGGAGCGGACACACTGAACGGGATCGTGCCAACGTATAACACGGCGTATAACCAACCAGGGGAAGAAGCGGGCAACCAGGGGGGAGGAGAGGACGTTCAGGCCACCTATTCTGTGCCTGCACAGGGGATTGAAGGATGTTGTCGGATGCCCCAGTAAGTGGTCAAGGCAAAATACGGTGGTAAGTGATAAGCGTTGGCCTTCAGGCGTTAGGTGTTGGGACTGCCGCTCCCCAGGCCCGATACTCAAAGCCCCAGGCCCGAAATGCCTGCGGGTGATCCTGGCGGTTGATCGCCTTACGCCCCCGTCTGGCGCACCTTTTCCAGGAACTCGTCCTCGGTCAGGACGGGAACGCCGAGCTCAATGGCGCGGGCCAGCTTCGATCCCGGCTTTTCGCCCGCCACCACGTAGGACGTATTCCGGCTGACGCTGCCGGTGGCGCTGCCCCCCAGCCGCCGGACGAGCGCTTCCGCCGCAGAGCGCTTCATCGATTGGAGTTCACCCGTGAACACGAACGTGAGGTCTGCCCCGAAAGCTTTCGGGGCCTTCCCCAGGGCCTCCGGGAGCGCCGCCTCCGCCGGCAGCACGCCTGCCGCGCGCAGCTTCTTCAGTATGGCGCGCGTTGCCTCCTGCCGGAAGAACCGATGCACGCTGGCGGCGATCTCCGGCCCGATGCCGGGCACGGCGCTGAGTTCCTCCACCGCCGCCGCCAGCCGATCTAAACTGCCAAAGTGCTCGGCCAGCAGGCGGGCCACTGTTTCGCCCACGTGCCGGATGCCGAGGGCAAAGATCAGGCGCGCCAGAGGGCGCCCCTTGCTCGCCTGGATCGCCTGGTAGAGGTTCCTGGCGCTCTTCTCCGCGAACCGCTCCAGCGTGAGGATCTGCTCTACCGTGAGCGCATAGAGATCCGCCGGGTCCCGCACGTACCCTTTTTCGACCAGCTGTTCCACCTGCGCGGGCCCCAGCCCCTCGATGTCCATCGCTCCCCGTGAGCCCCAGTGCAGGATACGGCGCTGGAGCTGGGCCGGGCAGGAGACGCCCACGCAGCGCGCCACCGCTTCCCCCGCGGGCCGTTCCACCTCCGCTCCGCACACCGGGCAGCGCGTGGGCATCTCGAACCGCCGCTCCTGCCCCGTGCGGCGCTCTTCTACCACGCTCACCACCTCGGGGATGACCTCTCCCGCGCGCTGGATGACCACCGTGTCGCCGATGCGGACATCCTTACGGCGGATTTCGTCCTCATTGTGCAGCGTGGCGCGGCTGACCATCACTCCGCCCACCTCGACCGGTTCCATGACGGCTACGGGGGTGAGCGCCCCCGTGCGCCCCACCTGCACGATGATGTCCAGGATGCGCGTGGTCGCCTGCTCGGCGGGGTACTTGAACGCCACCGCCCAGCGTGGGCTGCGCGATACGAAGCCCAGTCGGTCCTGTAGGGCGATGGCGTTAACCTTCACCACCAGACCGTCCACGTCGTAGGGGAGGTGGCGACGCTCCTCGCGCCACTCCTCGCAGTAGGCCACCCCCTCCTCGATGTCACGGCAGAGCCGGTGATTGGGGTTGACCCGCATCCCCCAACGAGAGAGCGCCTCTAGCAGCTCCGCCTGCGTCTCGGGGCGGTACTGATCGGCGTGGCCAATGCTGTAGCACCAGATCTGGAGCCGTCGCCGGGCGGTAATCTTCGGATCGAGCTGGCGCAGGGAGCCGGCGGCGGAGTTGCGGGGGTTCATGTAAGGCACCTCGCCCGCCTCCTCGCGCTCACGGTTGATGCGGTGGAACTCCTCGTGGTCGAGATAGACCTCGCCGCGGATCTCGACCAGGCCCATCGGGGCGTCGTCCCTCAGCCGCATAGGGATGGCGCGGATTGTCCGCAGGTTGGGGGTCACGTTCTCGCCGGTGAAGCCGTCGCCGCGGGTGGCGCCCACCACGAACTCACGATCGCGATAGGTGAGGGAGACAGCGACCCCGTCGATCTTCAGCTCGGTGAGGTAGTCAATCCGCTCGTCGGCGGGGGAACCGAGGAACCGCTTGATACGCGCATCGAACTCGCGCAGCTCGTTCAAGGACAACGCGTTCGCCAGGGAGAGCATCGGCTGGATGTGCCGGTGCGGGGCAAACTCCCCGGAGGGCGGCGCCCCTACCCGCTGCGTGGGGCTGTTGGGGGTGATTAGCTCGGGGTACTGCGCCTCCAGCGCCTGGAGTTTCTGGAGGAGACGGTCGTACTCCGCATCGGAGATCACCGGCTGGTCCAGCACGTAGTAGCGGTAGTTGTGGTACTCGATCTCCTTGCGCAGCTGCTCCACGCGCTCACGCGCCTGCGCGAGCGGGATCGGTTCGTCGAAGAGGGAGGATATGCTGCTCATCTTAACTGAAGGAAAGGCATCTTTTCCCTATCCGCCTTCTGATCGTTGGCGCAGGCATCCATGCCTGCCCCGAAAGCCCCGACCCTTCGGGCCGAGGGTCCTCGGGCTTCGCCCGGGACGTTCGGGGCCTGCGGGCCGCTCCTCATTCGCCGTCATTGCGCAGGCGGACAGCCGGCGCTACCGGACCAGCCGACGCTCCATTTTGCCGCCTCCCTCTCCGCGGCGCGCATCTCGGCGGGGGTGAGCGCGTCGGAACAGAGGTGGAGATGCCACGTGTCTGCGAATGCCTGGGCCAGCACCGCCGCTGCCTGGCAGAAGGTAATCTTACGGCCAGTAATCTCGCGCAGGGACCGCAATTGCCCCTCGCTGCCGAAGATCTCTCGCCACGCGTCGCGGTCCGCGTCGAGCAACAGGCTGCCGTGCTGAAGGAGCGCGCCGCCGTGCCGCACCTGGGCGCTGCCGAGGGCCTTACCTCCCTCAAGAACGCAGTCCGCCTCCAGCGCCTGCGCGAAGCAGTTGGCCGGGGCGTGGCGAGTTGGCGCACCACCGCCGCACACCGCGGCTCCTGCCGCGCCTCCCGCCAGCGCCGCCAGGCCCGCGCGCAGCCCTTCCGCCAGCACCGCGTAGGAACGCCGCACGCCGATCCCGCCGACCACCCCCGAAGGCAGGATTACCGCGTAGGTTAGCTCGTGCTGGTGCAGGACAGCGCGGCCGCCGGTGGGCCGGCGCACCACCTCCCAGCCCCGTCGGCGCACCGCTGGCCAGTGGATGCCCGCATCCGGGCACTGGAACCGGCCCAGCGATATGGCGGGCGGCTCCCAGGCGTAGAACCGTAAGACGGGGTAGCCGCCGCGCAGCGCCTCCTCGAGCAGGGCCACGTCCACGCCCATATTCCACGCGCCCGGCGCAGCGTCCGTGCGGATCAGCCGCCACGGACGCGCGCCAAGGCGTTCCGCGAACGCCCGCTCAGTGAGCCCCACTGGCAACGAAGGTGGCATACTGCTCGCTCGTCATCAGGTCATCCATCTCTCGGGGGTCGGACATCTCGACGACGACCATCCAGCCCCGCCCGTACGGATCCTCGTTGATGGGGGTTTGGTCGCTAGCGAGCGCGCCATTGACAGCCACAACTGCTCCGCTTACGGGCGCGTACAGATCCGCGACAGCCTTCACCGATTCCACCACACCGAACGGCTGGTCTTTCTCCACCCGCTGTCCCACACGGGGCAGCTCCACATAGACCAGCTCGCCGAGTTCGTTCTGCGCGTAGTCAGTGATTCCGATTGTAGTACGGTTGTCCTCCACGCGGACCCATTCGTGCGATCGGGAGTAGCGCAGGTCTTCAGGATTGGTCATCACGGCCTCTTCGCTCCGGAAAGGTATCGGGACAGGGTTACTGCCCCAGGTAAGCGTGGCGCACTTCGGGGTTGTTCAGAAGGGCGGCCCCCGTGTCCGCCAGAGTCACGCGGCCGGTTTCCAGAACGTAGCCCCGGTGCGCGATCCCCAGCGCCATGTGCGCGTTCTGCTCCACCAGCAGAAGGGTGGTGCCCCGTTGATTGATCTCCTGGATAATGCGGAAAATCTCCTGCACAAGGAACGGCGCCAGCCCCAGGGAGGGTTCATCCAGCAGCAGGAGCTTCGGGCGGACCATCAGCGCCCGTCCGATGGCCAGCATCTGCTGCTCCCCACCGCTCAACGTGCCGCCCATCTGTCGGGCGCGCTCGCGCAGACGTGGGAAGAGGGCGAAGACCTGCTCCAGATCCGCCGCGATGCCGCGCCGGTCCCGCCGCGTATAAGCGCCCATCTCCAGGTTTTCGAGGACGGTGAGGTTGGGGAAGATGCGACGGCCCTCCGGCACCTGGCAGATCCCCGCGCGCACGATGGCATCAGGCGGCAGGCGCGTCAGGTCCTGCTGCTCATAGCGGATGCTTCCAGGCCGGGGGCGCAGCAGCCCGGAGATGGTGCGCAGGGTGGTGCTCTTTCCCGCCCCGTTGGCGCCGATGAGAGTGACGATCTCCCCGGCCTCCACGCGCAGCGAGATGCCCTTGAGCGCGTGGATGGCGCCGTAGTAGACGTTCAGATTCTCGATCTCCAGCAGTGCCACGGCACTCCGTTTCTCGTTTCCCGCTCCCTCGCGGTCGTGGTGCTGCTACCGGCCGGCAGCGCACTACGCTTCCGGCGTGCAGGCTGGCAGCCTGCGTTCCACCCTCCACGATTGCCTACACCGCTTCCCCGAGATACGCCTCAATGACCCTGGGATCGTTCCGGATCTCTTCCGGACGGCCGACGGCGATCACCTTCCCGTAGTCCAGAACATAAATGCGCTCGCAGATGCCCATCACAACTTGCATATCATGCTCGATGAGCAGGACGGAGACCCCGAACTCTGTGCGCACGCGGCGGATCAGCTGCATCAGGGCGTCCTTCTCCTGTGGGTTCGTGCCCGCCGCCGGTTCGTCGAGGAGGAGGAGGCGCGGCTCGGTGGCCAGGGCGCGGGCGATTTCCAGCCGCCGTTGATCGCCGTAGGGGAGGCTCCCGGCGCGCCAGTTCCACTCATCCTCCAGGGCGAAGACGTTCAGCAACCGCCGACTGGCGGCCTCGATCTCCGCTTCGTCACCCAGGCTGCCGCGAGTGAGGAACAGGCCCTGGAGGAGCGAGCTGCGGGCGCGCACGTGCCGCCCCACCCGTACGTTATCCAGCACGCTTAGGCTTTGAAAGAGGTGGATGTTCTGGAACGTGCGGGCGATCCCCAGCGCAGCGATGCGGTGTGGTGGCAGTCCCTGGATCGGCCGCCCCTCGAAGCGGATCTCGCCCGCGCTGGGTGCATACACCCCCGTGATCAGGTTGAAGACGGTGGTCTTACCTGCCCCGTTCGGGCCAATCAGCCCCACTAGTTCCCCGGGCCGCACTTCCAGGTCGACCTCGCTCACCGCCGTCAGGCCGCCGAAACGGATGGTCGCCTTGTCGAGTTCCAGATGGGCCATAGATTCGGGAGTGAGATTCAGCCGCTCGGCTCGGGAGCGGAGCGTGGCTTGCGCCGGCGCAGCAGATTGCGCAGGCTCAGTTCGCGCGCGCCCAATAACCCTTGCGGTCGGACCAACATGAGAACGATGAGCAGGAGCGCGTAGATTACCATCTGGAGTTGCTCGATGAGCTGCCGCGCCCCTTCCTGCTGCTCGTAGGGAAGCCTGCCTACCGCCTCACGCAGGAACTCGGGGAGAGCGGTGAGGATGGCGGCGGCCAGAATGGAACCAGTAATACTGCCGCTGCCGCCCAGCGCCACCATTACCACGATCTCGATAGAGCGCACGAAGCTGGCGTCGCGCGGGGTAATGATGCCCTGCTGGTGCGCGTAGAGGCCGCCCGCTATCCCCGCGAAGAAGGCGCCCACCATGAACGCCAGCACCTTATAACGGACGACGTTTACCCCCATGGCCTGCGCGGCCACTTCATCCTCACGGATGGCCATCAGGGCACGACCGTGCGTCGTCTGCGTAATGTTCCGAATGGCCAGCACGGTGGCCACCGCCACCAGGTAGATCCAGAAGATGCCGGTTCCTGGCCGGACGAATAGGGGCAGATCCGCGAAACCCAGCGCTCCCCCAATCCATTCCTGGTTCTGGATGACGATGTTGACGATCTCTCCCATCCCCAGGGTGACGATCGCCAGGTAATCCCCGCGCAGTCGCAGGGTCGGCAGCCCCACTGCTAGACCGACGACGGCGGCCACGAGCCCGCCGAACAGCAGGCTGCCCGCAAACCACGCGTACCAGAAGGCGGGGATCCCCTCGCTCACCGAGGGCACGGGGCCGAACAGCCGGTGACCGACCATCTTGGTGACCACTGCGGCCGCGTAGCCCCCCAGAGCGAAAAACGCCATGTGCCCCAGGGAGAACTGCCCGGTGATCCCGTTGATCAGGTTGAGGCTGACGGCGAGGATAACGAATCGGCCGATGTTGACCAGCAGGGTGTAGTAGGTAGGCTCCAGGTAGTTAGTGGCGGCCGTGTCCATCCCCCACAGTGCCAGGAGGAGCAGCGCCAACCCGAGCCCTCGCTTCAGCCAGACGACCACGCGCCTCTCCGCTCGTTATACCTTCTCCGGCACCGCACGCCCCATGATCCCCGTGGGGCGTACCAGAAGGATGAGGATCAACAGGACGAACGCGATGGCATCCCGCCAGGAGGAGAAGCCGTAGCCCGCCACCATCTCCTCGATCATCCCCAGGGAGAATCCGCCCACCATCGCCCCGGGGATGCTGCCGATGCCACCCACCACCGCCGCCACGAACGCTTTCAGCCCCAGCATCAGCCCCATGAAGGCGTGCGCCTGGCCCGTCTTCACAGCGATCAGCATCCCGGCGGCGGCCGCCAGTGCGGATCCCAGGGCAAACGTTACCAGAATCACGCGGTTTACCGGGATGCCCATCAGGTAAGCGGCCTCCCGATCCATCGAGCAGGCTCGCATCGCTTTACCAATTCGTGTGCGCTGTACCAGCATCTGGAGGGCAACCATCAGGGCCAGTGTTACGCCGATCGTGACGAGTTCGATGGGGGTGACGGATAGCCCCCAGGCGGTGGGCAGGATGTTGACGCGAGGCACCAGTTCGGGGACGGAGCGGGGTTGCGAGCCGAACACCCAGGGCAGCTGGCCGCCGTTTTCGAGCAGCACCGAAACGCCGATGGCGGTGATCAGCGCTGCCAGCCGGGGGGCCTGGCGCAGGGGGCGGTAAGCGACGCGTTCGATCAACATCCCCAGTAGCGCGCAGGCGGCCATCGCCAGCAGGAAGATCAACAGCGTCTGGTACCAGGGCGCGGGCGCCGGAGCGTGGAGGCCCGCCGCCGCAAACAGCGCCACATAGGCGCCCACCATCACCACATCCCCGTGCGCGAAGTTGATCAGCCGCAGGACGCCGTAGACCATCGTGTAGCCTAAGGCGATGAGGGCATACGTGCCGCCGAGGTAGAGGCCGTTGATCAGATGTTGAACAAATTCCAGGAGGTGATGGGCAGATCCCGGCACGCTGGCCTCGCTTACTGTGGCGGATAGACGTCCACCAGCGGGAAGGGGCTCCCCTCCGCCTTCACCACCACCGCTGTCTTGCGGGGGTTGTGCTGCGCATCGACGCTGATCGTGCCTGTGACTCCGGCGTAGTTCTGGGTCTTCTCCAGGGCATCGCGGACGGCGGTGCGGTCCGTGCTGCCGGCGCGTTTGATGGCGTCTGCCACCAGCTGCACGGCATCGTACCCCAGGGCGGCCAGGGCGTTCGGGTCTTCCTGCCACCGCTGGCGGTAGGCTTCCACGAACTGGCGGACCCCCTCGCGTTCCTCCAGCGGCGAGAAGTGGTTGACGAAGTAAGTATCTTTGAATGCTTGCTCCGCTCCACGGGTGAGGCCCTGCGGGTCGTCCCAGCCGTCTCCGCCCACGATAGGCACGTCCAGGCCCCGCCCGCGCGCCTGGGTAACGATGAGCTTGACCTGGCTGTAGTAACCCGGCACGATCAGGACGTCGGGGTCCAGCCCCTTGATCCGCGTGAGCTGGCTGCCAAACTCCTGGTCGTCCTTCGTGTAGCCTTCTTCGGCCACTACCTGACCCCCCAACCGGATAAAGTTCTGTTTGAAGGACTCGGCGAGGCCAACGCTGTAAGGCTGCGCGCGGTCAAACAGGATCGCGGCACGGCGCTTGCCCAGCTTCCCGTGGGCGAAGCGGGCGATCACCTCGCCCTGGAACGGATCGATGAAGCAGGTCCGGAACACCCACTTGCGCACCCCGCGGTCGGGATCCACGGTCACACGGACGTTGGTGGATGAGGGGGAGACCATCGGAATGCCGTAAGCCTCGACTTTCGGGGCGGCTGCCAGGGTACGTCCGCTGGCCACCTCGCCGACGATTGCCGTGGCGCCTTCCTGGTAGAACCGATCGATGATCGGGGGCACGCCCACATCGGTGGACCGGGTATCGAGAGTGATCAGCTCGATTTGCCTGCCCAGGACCCCTCCGGCAGCGTTAATCTCCTCTACGGCAAGTTTCGCGCCGTGGTCGGTCGTCGTTCCGAATACTGCATCGTCACCGCTCATCGAGGCGTAGTGACCGATAATGATCTTGCCCGAGCCGCCGTTGCCAGCTCCGGCGGCATTAGGACCGGGGCTCTTACACCCCACGATAGCGGCGGCGATGGCCGCCAGGGCGATAAGGAAAAGGGTTCGGTTCCAGGCCACGGCTCAGGTCCCCCTGTCTCGAAGGTCGCCGCCGTAGGGTACGGCCCGGTGCCGTACAGGCCGCCGGCACTCCGGACGACAGCAATCTGGTGAGGCGGCCGCGCTCCAGCGGCGCATAGATCCGGCCCTAGATTATAGCGCGGCACGTCGTCCGTCGTCTGGAGTAGGCCTACTTCAGGTTGAGCCAGGGGCGACTCGCAACCCGCCGGCCGGGGCGGTGCCGGAGGATCTCTCCTCGCAGAAAGCGCGCCTTCCTTCTGATTTCAATTCTTGGCTGAGGATCCGATGTGCGCCAACGGATTCGGCTCCTCCAGCTCCCCCAGCGCCGAGGCCAGGTCTGGATAGGTTTCCACTACCTGCACGATCTGGGTGAGCTGCAACAGACGAAAGATGAATCGCTGTGGACAGGCGAGCCGAAAGCGGCATCCTGCCGACTTCGCGGAGTGCAGGCCGCTGATCAACGCCCCGAGGCCCAGGCTCTCGATATAACGAACCTGGCCGAGATCCACAACGACCAGCGCGCGCCCCTGGGCGGCGGCCTCTCTTAGAGCATACCGCACCTCCTCGAAGCGGGTGGCATCTACGTCTCCGCATAGGATGACGACCACGGCCTCCTCCCGCAGCTCTCGACGAATCGAAAACTCGTTTCCCGCGGAGGCATCCATAATGGCCCTCCCTGGGGTCCCCCCGGCGGCGCCTCGAACCGCTGTGGGGTCGAGGGCGGTCGCTATGGTGGGAGGTAAAGCGGACGGCGCGCCCGCATGGCCGGAGTGGGCAAGGATTCGTTCGGCGCGGCCCAAAGTCGGTCCTTCGGTCGTGTTCAGATGTTGGGAGTTGGGAGAGGGTAACCGCACCGGGACCGCAAGCGAGCGGCAAGCAGTGGCCCGTACAGGTGGGGTGTTGGGAGGGACATGCGGAGCGACCTCCTGAAGCCCTGGATACCTGCCGCCCTACGGGGTGGACGCCCGGAGCAGGCGTCTGATCCACGTGCTCATGTGTGGGACAACCCCACGTCCACCGTGATGCGCTGTCGCCCGCGGACTACGCGGCGTGTTGCCGCCTCCTGGGGTGAAGTCTCGGCATTTAGAACACGAGCCGCGCCTGCGAGTAGGTTAGCAAGCAAATAACCAGACGAAGGGACAGGAGCACCTCAACCATCCGGATGCTTCGCCGTTCCGCAGCTGCTTGCTCTATCTTCTGGGACGATAGGCAGGCGCCTCCGCCCCCGGTCGCAGGAGGAACTGGCGGATGTCGTAGCGGCCCTCCTGTTCCACGGGGAGCCGGCCGCTCTCCACCAGATCGTCGAGAGGGAAGGGCCCCGGCGTAACTGGCAGCCGGACCAGCCCCCGCTGGCGCACCGATTCATAGAAGGCGATGAGGACCTCCTGGGTCGGCCGTGCCAGCTCGGCGCGGCCGCGGTGCTCTACTTGACCTTCCAGCCAGGCGACCATCTCCTCCGCCTGCGCTACGTGCGGATCCACGTACTCCGGCTCACGGATCTCGTCCGGGCTGGTATGGGCTCCCCCGATGACGAGCTGGCGCTCATCCATGCGCAGGCTGCCCTCCGAGCCGAACACCGTGAAGCCGCCTGCGTTGGCGGGGCCATCCTTTTCCAGCTCCATCTCTAGCACGGCGCGCACGCCACCGGCGAACCTCACCAGGCCCGCACACCGATCTTCAATCCGGATGCCCCGCTCATAGCGATCCGTCCTGCGCTCCACCTGGGCGATCACCCACTCGGGCGCAGGATCGCCTAGCACGTAGCGCATACCGTCGATAACGTGCGTGCCCCAGTTCAGGATACCGTCGCAGATGCCGCCCCAGAGCATTAGCGGCTGGCCGATCGCCCCTGCAGCGATGAGGCGCTTCACTTCCGTCCAGGTGGCCAGGAAGCGCCGCTGGTGGGCGATGGCGAGCCGGCTCCCGCTGGCGGCGGCAGCGGCGATCATAGCATCCGCTTCCTGCAGATCCACCGCCATCGGCTTCTCGCAGAGGATGCCCGGGACCCCCAGGTTTGCTACGGCAACGGTGACCTCCGCGTGCAGCGGGTGCCACAGGCAGATGCTCACCAGGTCGGGCCGCTCCCGCGCGATCATCTCGCCGTAGTCGGCGTACAAGCGGAGGCCCGGGAAGCGCTGCTGGAAGTCGGCGCGCGCCCCGGGATGAACATCCGCCGCGGCTACCAGTTCTATCTGGCGCGCGCCCAGGTAGCCGTGCGCGTGCGCGCTGCCGATACTGCCGCAGCCAATGATTACTGCTCGATAGGTCGAGGACATAGCTGTGTGGAGTGATGGGTCAGTTGAAGCAGCTAACAGTCCGCCGCCACCAGCGAAAGAACCCACAGGTTCACGGATCAATGAGTTTATCGGTCAGTAGGCGTGCGCGGCATTCATTAACTCTTGACCCATTAACCCATTGATCCGGCTGCTGGCTGCCGATAGCCGGATAGGGAGTGGGGCGCCGTCGCCCGTGCGGCCAGCGCCCCACTTCGGAATAGCGCGCAGCCCGCCCGTACAGGGCGGCTGCTTACTGGAAGAACTCCTTGTTGATCCGGATGTAGTCTTTCCACTCCTCAGGGACGTCGTCTTCCGGGAAGATCGCGTTCACAGGGCACTCCGGCTGGCACACGCCGCAGTCGATGCACTCATCCGGATGGATGAACAGCATATTGGGGAACCCCTCTTTAGCCCCCTCGTAGATGCAGTCCACCGGACAGATCTCGACGCACGCCTTGTCCTTCACGTCGATGCAGGGCTCACAGATAATGTAGGCCATTCCCACCTTTCCTCAAGGCGCGAAACGCCCCCGGCGGTCCCGATCCCAACCAAGTCGGGAAGACCGTCCGAGGCGCCGCGCCAGGTGACACAGCAAGCCGCCCGTGGGCCGCTTGCAGATCTGCTCACGATTACCGGGAGACGGTACGGGAGCGCCAATCGAATGATACCCGGCAACCGACGCATGCTGGCCTCCTGGCGACGCGCTCCCAGCTCTAATTGTATCCTCACTGGTCTACTGCCCTGATGGCTCGCGCCAAGCCGCGTTCGTCCGCGTCCGGGGACGTTCCGGGCGGGGAGGAATGACCTTTCCGCCCGTCCCGGAGGCGCGGGCAACGCTGGTGCCGGACACTGCTGCCTGGTTACCCGCGTGTTCGCCCGGTTCCTGCATCTTCTACGGTCGGACGACACTGTAGCTGAGGTAGGCCAAGTACGCCCCCAGCAGGAAGGCTCCCTCGCTGCGCATCACTGTTCGCCCACGCAGCGTGAACAGGAAGACGAGCAGGCAGAACCCCGGGAACAGGATGAGCGTGGCCGTCAGTTGCCCGCCGAGGCGTAGCGGTCGGAGGAGGCCCGCCAGCCCCGGAATGCCTGCGCTATTGAAGATGGCGCTGCCGATGTGCCCGATACCACGGCCTTTTCAAGGTCGTCCTGGATGAGGCTCCGGGGCCGCGACTGCGCTTTGATGACCGCGGGACCAAGCCTGTATCCGGCCGGTACGGGCTGCGACCCGCAGTTCCGCCGGCGCAACTTCAGGACTCTGCAAAGGCCCTGGCTGAGGGCCAGGGTCTTTTCATCACCCCTGCCCGGCCGACAGGACGGATAACGCTTGACGCCGCCAGAACATCCGTGGGATAATGCCCACGCGGCCCGTATGGGCCGTGTTGCGCGCCGAGGTAGCTCAGTCGGTAGAGCAG
>JACQGL010000160.1 GCA_016199525.1 Armatimonadota bacterium | reverse complement strand
GTGCCGCTGCTCGGCTGGCCGCTGCTGCTACTGCCCATTACCATCCTCTGGCTAGAGCTGCTCATCCACCCCACCGTGGCGCTGGTCTTCCAGGCGCAGCCGCCGGCGGCCGACCTGATGGACCGGCCGCCGCGGGATCCTCGCGCCCCGCTCCTGACGGCAGGCGAGTGGGCCGGGGTTGTCGCCACGGGAACGGCCATCGCTTTCGGCGCGCTGGCCCTCTACGGGATGGAGCTGGCGCGCGGCGTGGCGGGGAGAGAGGCGCGCGCCATCGCCACCGCTGCCCTGGTGCTGGCCGATATCCTGCTCACGGCGCTGCTGCTCTCGGAGACGGGCACCCGCGCGCTGGGGCGCAATCGCTTCTTCTGGCTGACGGGCGCGGCGGCGTTCGGGTTGCTCCTGGTGGCGGTCTACACCCCGCCGGTGACCGCCGTCACCGGGCTCGCCCGCCTGCGCCCGCACGACTGGCTGGAATCGCTCGTCACGGCGATGCTCACCGTGTTCGGCTGGGAGGCAGTGCGGCGGCTGGGGGCGGGGCGGAGGAGACGGGAACGGCGCTTCGCGTGAGAGATGAAAAAAGGGCCGAAACCCCCGCACAAGCCGCGCCACCTCTATCTGGTCTGCGGGACAATAACGCCACCGCCGGCGGAAAGCGCCAGCGCGTCCCCCCCCCGCCCGACCGGCACGCCGCGGCGCCGCAGTTGACCAGTCCGGCCGCCGCACGCTACCATGGCTGCGACATTTCTGTCCCGTGCCAACCAGGGTAGCCTTAGTGGTTATAGAGTTCGAGTGGGACCGGCATAAGGCTGAACAGAACCGGCGAAAACACGGCGTTTCGTTTCACGAGGCAGCAACCGTATTCGGTGACCCTCTCTCCATTACCTATCCTGACCCGGATCATTCTACCGAGGAAGACCGTTTCATTACGATTGGTATCTCCCACCGTAACCGCTTGCTCATTGTGGCTCACACGGATCGTGAGGGACAGATCCGTATCATCAGTGCGCGAGAGGGAACACACCGAGAAAGAGGGCTCTATGAGGAAGAACGAGCATGAGGCCCCTGCCACACCACCGGAGGACGAACTGCGGCCGGAGTACGATGAAACACTCTTGAAGAAAGGGGTACGAGGCAAGTATGCCGAGCGGTATAAAGCTGGCACGAATCTCGTGCTGCTTGCACCGGATGTGGCCGCCGCTTTTCCTACTGAAGAAGCAGTCAATGAAGCACTCCGCAGCCTGATGAAAGCCAAAGCCGCCAACAGCGAAGCCGCCTAACAAATCGCTGCACCCGACCGGACCGGTATGACGGGCTTCCCAGGTATACTGTCCACTTAGCCGGCCTGGCAGGTGAGCTGGGTCGTTAGACCGTGTCGGGCGACTCGTGAGTAATACAACGTCATCCAGGGGTCGGATCACCACTCGCCTACGCAATATTGCCGACCGGGAGGCGCGGCGGCGGCTGGGGGCGGACAGGCGCCACAGCAGGCGACAGCCCGTCTGAACGCCCGCCCCAAGGGAGGGCAGGAACTGACCCGCTCTACGGCGAACAGGCCAACAAATTGCGGGAGGTTGTTGTTGCAGGAGAAGGCGGAGCAGCGTGTGCCATATTGAAGGAGTCCGGAGTTATGCGTCCTATCAGGGGCTAGGCGGCGGTCCGGTGAGCGTGGATCAGGTCGCGTGTGAGCTCGAACGATGGCCTCTTGACGGCGTCTTGGGGTTTATCGCCCGGCTTTCTCTGCAAATGGTCCTCGCCGGTCAGGACTTCGCTGACCCCCGTCGGCAGGGCCAGTACCTGAAGTGGGCGATAGTCGACGATTTCCCCGCTGCATTGCCCTCTGCCGCCCGGATGTACGTGCCTGGTCGCGTTCCTCTCACTTCGACCAGCGGCGTGTTCATAACCGAGCAGAACATGGCGTGGCTGGCTCACGCTGCGCTGCTGCGATGCGAGGGGGACACCGTCACCGACGAGCTGGAATGGGGGCTGCGGCGTAGGCTGTGCCGGCTTCTCCTAATCGCCAACGACTTCCTCTCAGGAACCGCCGCGGCCACGCCCTCAACACTCCCCGAGCGCCGTTCGTTTGCCCTCAACTGGCTCCGCTACGGGCAGTTCAACCGGCTCTTCGAGCCCTGCAATGCAACGCTGGCCAGGCTGGCACGGCAATACGTCCTTCTCGTGGAGCTGCTCCCGAAGCACTTTCCCGAGGCCACATCGGCCTGCGAGGCTGCCACGGGGGGCGTGACGCTGCAGAGGTTCTTCGAGATCCTGGCGCTCATCGTTACCAGCGTTCACAGTTGGAGTTCAGGGAACGGGTGGCTTCGGCGGAGTGCTGTCTGCGCCCGGATTCCATCGGGACGGCGCGAGATCGAGATGCTGCTCGACCGCTGGACTCGGACGCCTGAGGAGTACAGACGGAGGTTCGAGGAATGGCAACGGGATCGGCCTCCAGTCGAAGCGGGTCCCGCTTACGATTTCGTGCCCCTCCGCGAGAGCCCGCTGATCCAGATGCGCCCCGACGAGCTGGTCTGCCCGGTGCTTCCCTTCCTCCTCAGCAAGATGGAGGATGAGCCATACTTTGTCTTATGCGACTACCTGAAGCAGCAGGACGCACAGAAGCAGAGGGACTTCCAGCAGGCGCTGGGATATGCCTACGAGGAGTACGCAAACAGCCTCGTGGCGCGCATCGCAAGCGGAGATCGCGGGGGCGCCTGGGTATGCCGGAGGCCCGGCTTGCTAGACCGACAAGTAGGGGACGACTACCTGCAGCGGGCCGATACTGGCGTACCCTTCGAGCACAAGGGTCAGCGTCCTGGGACCGAATTCCTCCGGGGTGGTGAAGGAGACCGGGTGCTGGGTCCGCCATCGGCCCTACTCCAGCGGCTTGAGCACGGCGACCAGATCCCCCTCCAGGTTGGTAGGAGCCAGGACCACGGGGTCCTCACACGGCCGATGTGGCAGCAGTCAAGAGCCACCGGTGCCATCCTCGAGTTTGGAGAGAGGGAGGCAGGATCGCGGCCGGCGCGCCTCTTCCCGATCATCACTCATCTGGCGGATCTGCGGGTGGACAAGGTAGTGCGGGCTGCTTATCTGACACCGTTGGCAGACAAGGCTGGCCTCTACGCGGAGGCGTGCTGGCAGAGCCCGCAGTGGATACACGTGAGCGACCTGGAGTGGCTCGCAGCGCTGGCAGAAGCAGGCCGGCTCGACCTCGCTGAGCTTCTTGCCGACAAGACTACGAACGCTCCAGACGAGCGATTCGATGTGCACCTGTTCCGTCGCTTCGGGCCCCCAACAGTGGACGCCCGGCTGACTGAAGCCGTGCCCAGGCTGCTAGCCGGCTCGCTGTCAGCCTTCTCCTGCCCTGAGCCAGCTAGCGACGAGCCAAGCTAGCCTGGAGCCCAGCTCACCACCCCCTCCGCCAGCCCCGCCGCCGTGGGCGGCACGGCGCGCCCCCATTGCCTTCCCCCGCCCCGTTGTGCTACTCTACTCGGGCATGACCGCACAGAGGCACGCAAGCAATGCCCACTACTACCACCCTCAAAACCCGCATCTGGCTGGACGACGAAGGCCGGGCCTGGATTGACGATACAAAGGTGAGAGTCACCGAGGTCGTGCTGGATAAACTGGCGTACGGCTCTAGCCCGGAAGAACTGCACGAACAGTACCCGCACCTCTCACTCGCGCAAATCTACGCGGCGCTCTCCTACTACTACGACCACAAGGAAGAGATGGACGCCGAGATTGCGCGGCAGCTGGAGAAGGTGGACAGGATGCGCGCGCAGGCTGGCGAGACGCCCTTCGAGAAGCACATCCGCGCCCTGGGCCTCCGACCGTGAGCGTCAAACTCTACATGGATGTTCACGTGCGGCGGGAAGTAACCGAAGGATTGCGCATGCGGGGGGCAGATGTCCTTACCGCACAGGAGGACGGCGCCGACGAACTGGACGACCCGGATCTGTTGGACCGTGCCACAGCTCTGGGTCGCTTACTCGTGACCCAGGATGAGGACTTCCTGCGGGAAGCGGCGCTCCGCCAGCAGGCCGGTCGTATGTTTGCCGGAGTTATCTACGCGCACCAACTCCGGGTCAGCACCGGCCAGTGCATAGAAGACCTGGAACTGATCGCAACCGTAGGCGAACCTGAACAGTTCGTCAATCGGGTCCAGTACCTACCACTTTAGGAATCGCACAGTGGGGTGACACGGCCAACGCGGCTGGTTTGCGTGGCCCAGGCCGGTCTCACTCCTCCACCGTCCCCTCCGCCAGCCCCGCCGCCGTGGGCGGCACGGCGCGCCCCTATTGCCTCCCCTGCCCCTGCTGTGGTAGGCTACCCAGCAGCAGCGCCACGGAGGCAGACCGTCATGTCAATGCCAACCACCACCATCAGACCAGTCCCGCTAGAGACCCGCATCCTGCTCGACCACCGGGGCGTCGCCTGGGTCGAGGGCACGAACACCAAGGTGAAGGAGATCGTGCTGGACAAGATCGCCTACGGCTGGAGCCCGGAGGAGATCCACTTCCAGCACCCGCACCTGTCTCTGGCCCACATCCACGCCGCATTAGCCTATTACCACGAACACAAAGAGGAGCTAGACGCAGAGATAGAGAGGGACTACCAGGAGTACCTGGAGCTGCGCCGCCAAGCGGGCGAATCCCCGATGGCGAAACGGCTTCGACAGGCCGGCTTGCTTTGCCAAGGGTATGCCTGTATGATGGATGGCGAACGAGGGTAATGCGGATGCCGACCACCACCAGGAACGCCGCCGGCGAGATCGAGGCGGATGTCGCGGCTATTGTGCGCGCCGGCTGCTTCGCGAGCGAGGAGGATGCCGTGCGGGAAGCGGTGCAGACGCTGTTCGCTGTTAAGCCACATCTGCGCACTGAAGCGGCGATCCAGCGGTACCTCGCGGGCGAGATCACGTTAGGCCGTGCTGCGGAGCTCGCGGGTATAACACGCTGGCGGTTTCAGGAACTGCTCGCCAGCCGTGGCCTCCGAGTGGAGCTCGAGGCCCGGCCCCCGGCCGAGCTGGATGAAGCAGCAGAGCGCATCCGAAGGCGACGCTCCTGATCCTCCTGGACACCAGCATCATCAGCACGTTCGCGCGCGTCGGGGAGCTGCAGCTACTCGTCGCTCTGTTTCCTGGCGACGACATCGCCGTTGCCCCAGCTGTCTACGCGGAGCTGGTAGCCGGGCTGCGAGAGAACCGCCGCTTCCTCGAGTCAGCGGTGGAACAGGTGCAAAGTGGCAAGATGGCGCTCTGCCCACTGACGGCAGAGGAGATCGTCCAGCGGCTCAACCTCCCTTCGTCCCTCAGCGACGGCGAAGCCGAGTCTATCGCGCTCTGCAAGTCGCGATCCGCTGCCTTCGTGACCAACGATCGACGGGCGCGCAACTACTGCCTATCTGCGAGCATAGAAGTCTTCGACCTGATCGACCTCCTGCGCGCCCTCTGGAAGCTGGGTGTACGCACGAAAGAGGATGTAGGCGACCTCATCACCACTATTGAGGCGCAAGAGGGCACGGTCATCAGGGGTAGGGAGCGAATCCTGACCGACTGACCACCGTAAGGGGTCACGGCGTGGCGTATAGCGACACCCCCTCCGCCAGCCCGGCCGCCGTGGGCGGGACGGCGCGCACCGGCACCCCCAGCGCCTCCTGCAGCTCTACCAGAGAAACATCGTCCAGGAAGACGCCGCTGCGCAGGCAGATATCGGGCAGGAGCACCGCGTCGCCCAAATCCTGGCCGCGCAGGCCCTCGATCAGATCGCTCCCCGTCAGCAGCCCCGCCACGGTGACGCTGGGGCCGAAGAAACGGTTCTCCACCGGCACCAGGCGCACGTCCAGATCCTCGACCTGGTTCAGGCGCTCCACCAGCGGCTGCAGTACGGGCGCCGCCAGCATTCCGGTAACCACGGCTATGCGCCGGGAGCGCGGCAGGCGGGTGGGAAGCCGGCGTTCCGTGCGGCGCCACTCGGCGTGCAGGCGGGCCACCATGCCCACGCCGTTCTCGTACTGGGCCGGCTCTTCGTAGCAGCGCGGACCAGGGAAGGGCCGCTCCGCCAGCAGGTACATCTCATCTGCGGCGTACACAAACCGCGTGCCCAGTGCCTGCTGGCAGCGCCGCTGCCAGGCCCGCGCGCGGCGGACCACCACCCGCGCCTCGTCCCCGTTCAGCCGCCGCAACTGCGGTAGCCGCTCCCGCCACTGCGTGAGGCCCACGGGGACGATCGCTAGAGACAGCACGTCAGGATAGAGGGGCGCGATCTCCTCTACCGTCTTCTCCAGGATCGGGCCATCGTTTACGCCGGGCACGAGCACCACCTGGCCGTGCACCTGAATGCCGCCGTCCCGCAGCCGGTGCAGGTGCTCGAACAGGCGGGCGCCCTCGGGATTGCGCAGCATCCGCACGCGCGTCTCGGGGTCGGTGGCGTGGATGCTCACGTAGAGGGGACTCAGGCGGTACTCGAAGATACGCTGCCAGTTCTGCTCCGTGAGATTGGTGAGGGTGATGAAGTCCCCGTGCAGGAAAGAGAGGCGGTAGTCATCATCCTTGATGTAGAGCGACTTGCGCATCCTCCGCCGGTTCTGGTACACGAAGCAGAAGTCGCAGTTGTTGCTGCAGATGCGGATGCCGTCGAAGACGTCCGCAGTGAAGGTAATGCCCAGCGTCTCGTCGGGGTCCTTTTCCACCAGCACGGAGTAGGCCCGCGCGGGGTCCCCCTGCGGCGCCACGACCACTTCCACCTCCTCCTCGGCGACGAGGAAGCGGTAGTCGATCACGTCTTCCATCCGCTGGCCGTTGAGGGTGAGGACCTCATCGCCCGGCTGGATGCCGATCGCCGCCGCGATGCTGCCGGGCGCCACCTGCTCCACGATGGCGTGAGGCTCCGGCGGACGGTAGGGGTTGATCGGCCGGGGGAAGGCGGGGCGGGTTGATGGTAAAACGGTTACAGCCATAAAGTCAGGTGGCACGATGGGGCCTGAACGCGGGCATCGACCTGTGAAAGTGCCGTACCCGCAATGATTATAATCGACGCAGCCGGCGTCGGAAGAGAATTGATGCGACCATCAGCCCTATGGCCGCGCCGCTGATGGCCGGTATGCCGAACTCTCTTGCGGCGGATCGAAGCGCGAACGTGGGCATCGCAAACCGGCCCCGCCACCATCCCAGCGCCAGCGCGCAGACACCGACCAGAAGCCAGTATCGCACTTTCTCGCGCCGAGCAACGGGCTCCCACGCCGATGGTGCGACGCGACCACCGGCGGATGCCAGCGCGCCGGCCACAACCAGCAGACCCACCAGGCTGCTGCCGTACTGCAGAAGTCTGAACAAGGGCACGCGCCGAGCGCCTACCGAGATCCCGGTGGTCAACGCCGGCCAGTGCTGGACAAAGAACCCGCCTTCGTGTGTAAAGCCGTCCCACACCAGGTGAGAGACCGCCCCGATAACGCAAGACGACAGGAAGACCAGCCACCGGGGCACGGATGAGAGCGCCCAGGGCCTGGCGCTCCATGCCGCATACCGTCGATCAAGCGGGACGGGCAGGTGAGCGATCAGGGGCTTCTTCAGTACCTGGTGAAAGAGCAGAGCTGCCAGCAGTGCCAGCGGTAGGTCGAGCAGGAAGATCCCCGGAATGGTGTGGCTGATGGTCCGCACGGGGCGCAGGTAAAGGAAGTACTCGAAGTCCGGCGCGATGCTTCCGAAGATCAGCCCCGTCAGGCTGAACCATTCGGGCCGTAGCCGCTTGAGCGGCAAGATGATCGCTGGGTGAGCCGGCGTAAACGGCATCACACATCTCCCTCTGCGTTAGGCTTCTCGACCGCCGTTTCCGTTTGGAAGATCCGCACGCATTCCGCCACCCCCTCCGCATGCGGTCGATCCGCTCGCACCCAGTGCAGGCCGGGCCAGCGGTGCAGCCACATCAGCTGGTACTTCACGTAGCGGCGCGTGTTGCGCTTCAGAAGGCGGATCCCCTCCGCCAGCGAATATTCTCCCAGCAGGGCACGTATGATCTCCTTGTAGCCGTGTCCCTGCATTGCGGGGGTGTCCGGACCGAGGCCCTCGGCCAGAAAGCCGCGCACCTCGCCCACCAGGCCGGCGGCCAGCATGGCGTCCACGCGCTCGTCCACGCGGCGGTAGAGTTCGGCACGGTCCCGGATCAGCACCACGGTACTGGCCGCGTAGCGCCCCGGCTGGTACTGGCTCTGGCGCTGCCAGACGGAAAGCGGGACCCCCGTCGCCTCGAACACTTCCAGCGCCCGCACGATGCGCTTTCTATCGTGGGGGTGCACGCGGGCTGCCGTGTCGGGATCCACTTTCTGCAGCCGCGCGTGCAGGGCTTCGGACGGCACCTCGCTCCAGGCGGCACGGAGGGCGGGCTGCGGCGGCGCGGCGACATCGAACGGCTGGGTGAGCGCCACCAGGTAGAGGCGCGTGCCCCCCACCACCAGCGGGGTCTTGCCTTCACCAAGCAGCCGTTCGATGAGGGGGATGGCCAGCCGGAGGTAATCCGCCACGGTGAACAGCTCGGTGGGATCGGCGACGTCGATCAGGTGGTGCGGGACCCGCGCCCGCTGTGCGGCGGACGGCTTGGCGGTGGCCGCCTCCATCCGGCGGTAGACGGCCATCGAATCGGCGGAGATGATCTCCGTGCCCAGTGCGAGGGCCACATCCACGGCCACCTCGGTCTTGCCCACCGCCGTGGGGCCGGTGAGGATGGCCAGGGGGCGGTGGGGCGCCGACGAGGCGTCAGCGGCGGACATAGGCATCGGCCAGGGCCAGGGCGGCCATCGACTTGCAGTCCGCGATCTCGCCCGCGCGCATACGGCGCATCGCTTCGTCCCAGGGCAGCTCCACCAGGGAGATGCGCTCGTCCTCATCCGGCTGGCCATCGGCAGGGACGAGCCCGCGAGCCAGGAAAGCGTGCATATACTCGGTAGTCCACCCCGGCGCCAGGTAGAAGCCGCACAGGGGGATCAACTCCTCTGCGCGGCAGCCAATCTCCTCCGCCAGCTCCCGCTGCGCCGCCTCCGCGGGCGTTTCCCCCGGACCCACGTTGCCCGCCGGGGTCTCCAGCAGCACGCCGCCCATGGGGTGGCGGTACTGCTCGATGAGCACCACCGTGCCATCGGCGCGCACAGGGACGATGGTGACGGACGGCGCGTGCTCCACCACCTCCCAGCGGACGACGCGGCCGTCCTCCAGCCGCACGTCGTCCAGGCGCAGGGAGACGACACGCCCGCGATACACGTGTTCGGAACGAATCAGTTCCAAGGAAGTTTCCAACTTGTGGTCTCTGCTTCTCCCTTCCGGCTTGTGGCTGCTACGCCCGTAC
>JACQGL010000164.1 GCA_016199525.1 Armatimonadota bacterium | reverse complement strand
GGCGGAGGCGGCGGTGGGGGAGGGTTCAGCGGTTTTAGCGGTGGGGGCGGCTTCTCCGGCGGCGGGTTCGGTGGTGGGGGAGGCGGCGGCTGGTAGCGCCACGTGGACCCGCACGGCGACGCGCCTGACATTCCATTCCCTGGCAGCGCCGCGGGCGGCAACCGCGTGACATGCAGGACCGGCAAGACTGACGCCAACTTACCAGAATTCCGGGACGCCCTGCACCCCTACCGCTGCTAACCGCTGCGCCTTCCACGGAGGCAACCGCACCCCCAGATCCATTGGCCCCGCCGGGACGATGCCGCGCGTACCGCCTTGCCACGGCGCGCAGCGCCGTACAATCTCATCGGGGACGCGAGCGCCCCCGTTGGGCGCTCGCGTCCCCGATGACCTGCAGCACTGTGCCGCCGTGGGAGACGGCCTACAAGATGCCCGCACCTCTGAGGAGTACCCTCGTCGCGGGCTTCTTGGCGTCGGTGCTCGCAATCTCGAGCCGGGCGGTGAACCGGCCCTGTGTGGGCGGCCCAAACTGCACCGTCACGGTGCGGATCTCCCCCGGCCGGAGGATGAACGTCGCGCTGCCTCCGGGCACCTGGAACGGCGCGCCGGCCGGACCCACTTGGACCACCAGCGATCCGCTGCCCACGTTCCTGATTTGCAGGCGCGCCGCCCGGGAGCTGCCGACCGGCGTGCTCCGGAACGCGAGCTTCTTCGGGGTTATCTGCAGCTTGCCACCCACCGGAATGGTGGCGCTGGCTTCGTTCGACGGGGCGGAGTCGCTCACTGCATGGGTTGCCCTCACCTGGTAGGTGTATTCGACGCCTGCGGATCGGCCCACGTCCGTGAACGATGTCTCGTCCGGGCCCACCCGGCCGATCTCGCCGAACGCCCCGCCCGCGGTGCTGCGCTCGATGGCAAACCCGGTCTCGCTGTCGCTGTTGTCTACCCAGGCGAGAGCGATGGCCGAGGGTGAGCTGACGGCGGCGCTGAGATCGCTCGGCGGCGCGGGCGGCCCAGGCAGCGTGCTGGCGCTGGCCACGTTGGAGTAGTTCGAATTGCCGCCGATATTCCTGGCCCGCACGCGGTAGTAATAGGTCGTGTCCGCGGTTAGGCCGCTATCGGTATAGCTGACCGTCCCGCCCGTGCCGGCGCTGGGGCCTACTGTGGCGATTTCCGTGAACGCCACGTTGTCTGGCGACCGCTCGATCCGGAAGCCGGTCTCGTCGGCGGCATTGTCTGTCCATGTCAGCCGCAGCTCTGTGTCGGAAACGGTGGCCACCGCCAGGCCGGAGGGGGCGGCGGGTGGCGCCACCGGCGCGGGCGTGGTCGCGTTGGCCACGTTGGAGTAGCCCGAATTGCCGCCCGCGTTCGCGGCCCGCACGCGGTAGAAGTAGGTCGTGTTTCCTGCCAGACCGCTGTCGGTATAGGTAACCGTGCCGCCGCTGCCGGCGCTGGCGCTCGCCGTCGCCACCTGCGTGAAGATTACGTTGTCTGGCGACCGCTCGATCTTGAATAAAGTTTCGCTGGTGCTGTTATCGGTCCACGACAGCTCGATCTCCGACGCGGAGACCGCCGTGGCACTGAGGTCGCTCGGCGCCGCCGGCCAGGTGATCGCGCTGGCGATGTTGGATGGCTCGGAATCAGTTCCCGCTCTGGTGGTCCGCACTCGGTACCAGCGGGCGGTATCCGGAGCCAATCCTGTGTCCGAGTACGTCGTCTGGTTGGCAGGCACGGTGGCCAGCGTGGCGAACGTCGCACCGTCGGCGGAACTCTCGATCTTGAAGCCCGTCTCATCCGCACTGGTGTCCGTCCAGGCGAGATCGATCTGCGACGTAGACACGGACACGGCGCTCAGATCGGTCGGTATGGCGGGCGGACCGGCCAGCGTGGTCGCATTCGCCTCGTTGGAGTACGGGCCATCGCCCGATACGTTGTACGCTCGCACGCGGTAGAAGTAGGTCGTCTCCGTGGCCAGGCCGGTATCCGAGAAGGTGGTATCCGAGCCCACGAGGATCCGTATCAGCCTGAACGTGGTGCCCGCGGTTCGGCGCTCCACCTTGAAGCCGATGGCATCCGGGTTGGTATCTGTCCAGTCCAGATCGATCTGCGTGCTGGAGACCGCGGTGGCCATCAGGTCAGTCGGTGCGAAGGACGGCGGATTGGGCAGGGTGGTCCCGCTCGCTTCGTTGGAGGTCGCCGAGTCGCCCCCCAGGTTGGATGCCAGCACGCGGTAGGTGTAGGTGGTGTTCGGAGTCAGGCCAGTATCTATGTACGTGGTCACGTTCGCGGCCACGCTGGCCAGCAGGCTGAACGTGCCCCCCGCGCCCAGTCGCTCAATCCGGAACTCCGCCTCGTTGTTGCTGTTGTCCGTCCAGTCGAGCTTGAGGCGCGTCCGGTCAACGGCGGTGACGATCAGGTTAGTGGGGGCGGCGGGGGCTTCCGGCAAGGTGGTTACGGTCACCTGATTCGAGTAAGCAGACGTACCATCCGCGTTCACGGCCCGCACGCGGTAGGTATAGATCGTGCTCGAGATCAGTTGGGTATCCAGGAACGTGACGATATTGCTCCCCACGCTGCCGGCCAGGACGAAGTCGCCGTCCTCCTGCTTGCGCTCAATCTCGAAGGCGGTCTCATTGTTGCTGTTGTCTTCCCAGGCGAGGCCAACCGTAGTCTCCGTGAAGTTGGTGACCGCCAGATCGCTCGGCGGCAGGGGCGGGTTGGCGATGCGCGTGATAAAGGCGTCCACCAGGGGGTACTGGCCGTTGAAGCCGTAATCACTTCTAGGATTGATTGTACCAGTCCCCACCTGTGGGAAACTCATCAGTCGCTGGAAAGCGAACAGCGTGGTGGGGAAGCTGGATGGGTTCACCCAGAGGGGGGGTGGGAACAGGTCATACGTACACCCGGTGACGTAGGCGACACCGGTGGGATCCAGGGCGATCCCCAGGCCGAACTCGAGCTGACTTCCCCCGAGGTAGGTGGCATACTCCAGATCCCGGCCGGACGGGAAAAGCTTCGCCACAAAAGCATCCTGGGGGCCGAACAAACCGCCCTGGACCGGATTCCGGATGGGGAAGTTGGTCGAGCGTGTAGATCCCGTTACATAGATGTGCTGGCTGGCATTTAGCGTGATGGCATAGCCGACATCGTCCCCATTTCCCCCCAGGAAGGTGGAGGAGACCACGTCGGAACCCGCGGGATTGATCTTGGTGATGAACACGTCGGCGCCCGCGCCCTTGACGCTGCCATCGTAGACCACCTGCCCCAGGTCGTTCCGCATCAGGAGGGCATTCACCGTCCGAAAGTCGTCGGAAGCGCTGTACCCCGTTACGTAGGCGTTCCCATCCGCATCCACGGCGATGCCCCGGCCCCCATCGTCGTCCGTGCCGCCCAGGTAGGTGCAATAGACACGCGCGCCCTGCGGCGTCAACTTCGCCGCGAACGCGTCGTTACTGCCACCGAGCGCGGACTGGAGGGCGTTCACCACGGGGAAGTCGGGGGAATTGGTGCCCCCGGTCACGTAAGCGTTCCCCAGCGCGTCCACGGCGATCCCCGCGCCGTAGTCGGGCCCCAGGGGGTCACTGACGGCAAAGTGGAGGCTGAAGAAAGGTATGGGCGGCTGGAGCGGGTCTTCAGGAAGGAGCAGGAAAAACGGGATGAACACGGTGTAGGGGGTAGTGGCGAAGTCAATCCCCCGCCCGCCCTCGTCGCCACTGCCACCCAGGTAGGTCAGGTAGTTGAACGCGGTGCCCGCGGCGTTCAGATTGGCCACAAACTGATCGCGCGCTCCGCCCCCGTACGTGGGCTGGAAGGCGCGGAAGACGGGCAGATTCGGGGAGTCAGTGATCCCGGTCACCAGGCAGTTGCGGCTCGCGTCCACGACAATGTTGCGGCCGATGTCGTTTCCGCCACCCCCCAGGTAGGTGGAGTAGACGATCCCGTTGCCCGCGGGCGTCAGTTTGGTAATAAAGGCATCGCCCTCTCCCCCGCTCCGGGACTGCACCGGGTTGACCATCGGAAAGCTGGTCGTCCTCGTCATCCCCGTTACGTAGGCGCTTCCGGAGCCATCCACCGCGATCGCCATGCCAAAGTCATCAGCCCAGAATCCGCCCAGGTAGGTCGAGTAAACCAGGCTGGAGCCAGATGGGGCGATCTTGAGCACGAACGCGTCGTAAAAGCTCATGAGGAACGAGAAGTCAACGGTGAGGTCGCCCTGGATATCAAAGTCAAAGATCCTTACATCTGGATCACCCATCAATGGGTTCACAAGGGGGAAACCCAGCAGCGAGGGGACGATGGCCAACTTGGGCGCTGTGTTCATACCGTTCAGCGTAGCGTCCTCGGGCCGCTCGAAGGAGCCGGTATAGCCGGTGACGTAGGCGTTGCCGTTGGCGTCCACGGCGATGCCCACGCCGTAGTCGTCGTTCGTGCCGCCCACCAGCGTGGAGTAGCGCAGCACCGGATCGATGATCAGCGGCTGGCGGGCATCATAGGCGGCCACCCGAAAACCAACCCTGTCCTTGCCCTTGAGCACGTAGCTGCCGGAGAGTGTCCGTCTCTTCCCACCGATCTGCTGATAGACCCGCGGTTTGTGCTGGCGGACCTCGCCGCCCGGCACGCGCAGAATCAGATCCCCCTTGGGGCTGATCTTCAGCGCCTCCGTACCCTGGAAAGCAAGCGTGATCGCCTTCGGATCGGCGCCCGGAGAGACAATGAAGTCGTACTCCAGCTGGCGCTGGTTCCCGTAGTAGATCAGGTCTATCCCCGGATACACGTCCTCGTACTTCACCTTCGCGTATTGAGGGATATCCTTGCGCCACTGGCGGCGATCGTCGCCGATGAGGTAGTTGCTCTTGCCAGCCGTCTGGCCCAGCCCCGATATCCGCGGCGCGGGGTTGCCGCCCACCGGCCGCATCCGCAGGACCGCACTCTCGATTCCTCCCCGTCGGCCAGGATGCGTCGCGCCCGGCGGCTTCAGTAGCGCCAGCACCGCCTCCCTGGGGGTGAGGAACAGAGCGTAGCCCTGGCCGCGGGACAGGAACTTGGCCGCTTTGGGCGCCTGGCCCTGGTTGGCCTCAAAGGCCATCGGCAACCTGCCGTAGGCCTGCCTTGCCTTCTCCTCGCTCGCGCTGACACGCTGCGCGGGCTTGGATGGGCGCCGCGCCGTCTCCAGCGCCTGGGCATGGTTGCCTGCTGACAGCACGCCCGCCAGACCGAGAGTGACCAGCAGCAGAGCACTGAAAGAGTAGGTATTCCTCATCTTATTCATCGCAACTGTCCCTCCGCAGCAAACGGTCCCGCGGGAGTTCGGCCTCCTGCCCGCAGCAGGGGGCTCGCAGCTCAACTCCGACCCAATTTGTGGGGCACCGGAAGTGTGACGAATAGCGGCTGCTAATTAAAGCATCAAGCGTGGAAGGACACCGTCGGAGACCCGATCATCGCTCCAGAAGGCGCCGGACCAACCGCCGGGAGACGGTTAGCCGGGGCACATCACCCGGTATCTGCATTCAAACTTGGTATTCTTGGCGGTTGGCGTTCGGTTTTTCAGCACGCTTCTGCTGCTGCCACAAGGACGGCTTATACGTGGGTGGGCCTGGATACCGACGGTTGCTTGTTGTTATAGTACTGACGTTTTGCAGGCGTAACTTGTTGTTGTAATCCTCTAGAGATCAGTTGGCTCGTTAGCGATCCGGAACACCACTGATTCATCCGCTGTTCAGTTGTCGTTTAACCCTGTTGTTCCCTTCTTCGGCAACCGCTTATTTTTCGGAACGGCGAGCTCATTCGCCCTTCGTCTCTGGCTCCGCTTTAGCGCGTGTGGTGTAAAGCGATGCGGCGGACGCCTCCGCCTTTTCCCCGGAGAAGCAATGGAACCGGGGGTATCAGGACGAGATACCGTTCCAGCTCGCTTGAGGCCGGGCCGCAGGCAGAAGCATCCGGGGAATCTGTGACAGCGTGCAGGGCGGCAAGAGGAGGTAACCTGGGGGATTCGGCCCCCAGGCATCACGGGCGGATCGCTCTCCTACTCCGCCCGCTGCCCTACCCCGGCCAGCCGCGTAGGAGAAGAGTAAGATACCCCGTAGAACCTGACTCCTGTTCTCTCCCTGTTTATCCTGCTCCATACCTTCGCGGCCGTCTCCTGATCTCCCGTGAGGCCGATCTGGCCGTGCCTCTGACCGATATGTTTGCCAATGGCCGGCTGGCATCGGTGCTCGCGATCGCCAGCAGGGCGGTGAAAGTTCCGGGGGTGGGGGACGCAAACTCCACCGTCACCGTCCGGCTCGCTCCGGCAGCCAGGGTAAAGTACCCTCCCCCGGACACCACCCGGAACGGTGCCGCCAGCGTGTCGATGCTGCCCGCTAGAGGGCCAGAACCGATGTTCTGAATGACCAGGCTCCGCGTGCTCGTGCCTCCGGCGGGGGTGCGCGTGAACGTTAGCCTCTTGCTGCTCTTCAGCCTGCCCCCCACCGGGATGGTCACGCTGGCCGTATTGGAGTAGGAGGAAGGGCCATCCGCATTGATGGCGCGGACGCGGTAGACACAGGGCGTGTTGGCGGCCAGCCCGACATCCGTCAACGCGGTCTCGTTCGGGCCAACGGTTCTCAGTAGCGCAAAGTTCCCATTCCCTAGCTTCCGCCAAATCTCGAAGCCGGTCTCGTTAGCGCTGTTGTCCGCCCAGGAGAGATCGATCTGCGACAGCGAGGCAATGTTCGCCGTCAGGCCGGTGGGGGGCGCGGGCAGGTCGGGGGGCGTGGCAGCGCTGGCAATGTTCGAGTAACCGGAAACGCCCCCCGCATTGGTGGCCCGCACGCGGTAGTAGTAGGTGGTATTCGCGTTCAGACCGGTGTTGGAGTAGGTTACCAGGCTGCCCGTGCCGGCGCGAGGACCCACCGCACCAATCCGGCCGAACGCCACTCCGTCCCGGGAACGCTCGACCTCGAAGCCGGTCTCGTTAACGCTGTTGTCCGTCCAGGAGAGGTTGAGCTGCGTCTGGGAGACAACGGCGACGGCCAGACCAGAGGGCGTCGCCGGGGGGTTCGGGAACGTCGTCGCGTCGACCTCGCTGGAGTTGGCGGAATCGCTCCCGGCGTTGGTAGCCCGTACGCGGTAGGTGTAGGTTGTGCTGGCGTTCAGGCCGATGTCGGCGAATTGCGTCACATTGGGCCCGGCGATGGCGATCTGGCTAAAGGAACCACCGGCGGTTTTCCGCTCGATCTTGAAGCCTGTCTCGTTGTCACTGTTGTCCGTCCACCTAAGGTTGATTTGCGTGGCCGACACAGCCGTTGCATTGAGGTCGGTAGGCGCCGCGGGGAGATTGGTCAGCGTGTCGGCGCTGACCTCATTGGAAGGGACGGAATCGGCGACCGTATTGAAGGCCCGCACGCGGTAGAAGTAGGTCGTGTTTGGGTTAAGGTCGGTGTCGGAGTAGGTTGTTACCCCGGGGCCTACCGAGGCGACCACGCTGAACGCCTCGCCTGCCGTCTGGCGCTCGATCTCAAAGCCCGCCTCGTTGTTGCTGTTATCCGTCCACGAGAGATCAATCTGCGCACCAGAGGCGCCGGTGACGGAAAGGCTGCTCGGTGGTGCAGGGCCGTTGGCGCTCAGGGGGAATAACGTCTCGCCGCCGATCCGGATATCATCCAGCCACACTCCGTCCTGGGTAACACTGGTGTCGGTGACCAGGCGGAAACGCACTTTAACGTTCTGCCCCAGGAAGGCGGTCAGAGGCAGGTTGTAGAATATGCCGCGCGTCGTGCCCGTGCGCGATGAGAGGCGTCGCCAACTGGCGCCATCGTCCGTAGACACCTCCACGTGGAGGTAGTCCCACCCCTGCTCAACGTCTATGGTCGCCCAGAATAGGAGCACGGGTACAAATCCCGCCGTACTCGCCAACACGTTCTGGGTCAGGGAGATATCCAGATAATCTGCGTATGGCCCCGAGGGACTATCAGTGTAGGAGCGGATGGGGCTGAAGCGTTCTTCCGTCGTCGCCGCCCAGGGGGAGGGGCCGGAGAACTGCAGCGTGCCCTCCACGTTGTCCTCCAGCGCATACGTGGCCGTTCGTCTCGTGCTGATCCGGATATCATCCAGCCACACCCCGTCCTGGACAACGCTGCCGTCGGTGACCAGGCGGAAACGTACTTTGACGCTCTGCCCACGGTAGGGCGCCAGCGGCACGCTGTAAAGGGTCCAGCCGCTGATTCCTGTTAGTGCCAGATGGGGAGCCCACGTCAGGCCATTATCAGCGGATACTTCCACGTAGAGGAAATCAAGATCGGACTCCAGGTCCGTTCTGGCCCGGAAGGTGAGCACCGGCCAGTTGCCCGTCAACGTGAGCGCGGTGTTCTGGATCAGGGATACGTCACGCAGGTTCCGGTACAGGGCCCCCGGGCTGTCGGTGTAAGCGTGGCTCGGGCTGGCGCTGGCTTCCGTGGTGACTGCCCACGGGAACTGTCCGGTGAACTGGAGGTCGCCTTCCACGTCGTCCACCAGCAAGGGGGTGGCGCGCAGGGTGCGGTAGGGCCCCGCCGTGACCAGTGCGGATGGATTCCCCGCGTTATCCAACGCCCGTAACGCGATGTAGTAGTTCGTGTCATCCGCCAGCCCGCTAAGCAGATAGCTCTGACCTGTCCCCGATACACCAGGGCGGGGCGGGCTGATGGCTCTGGACGCCGTCCCGAAGTTCCCGTCGTTAATGGGCGAAGTACTGTAGCGCACCTCGTAGCGCGCGGCGGCGCCGGCAGAACCGTCGTCTCCGGAAGCGGTCCAGGTGAGCAACAAGGCAGTCGATGCGCGCTGGGTAGCCGTGAGGCCGGTCGGGCTCCCGGGGGCTACGACGTCGTCCTCCAGGGCGTTCAAAACATTCAGCCGCCCGGTGACCACCCTGCCGTTGATGGCAGGCGGATAATCCGCGCCGCCCAGCAGGCGGCCCTTCAGCTGGGCCAGGGTGATCGCCGGATACCGGGCTTTGATCAGGGCGGCGGCGCCGCTTACGTGCGGCGCGGCCATGGAGGTGCCGCTGTACCAATAGTAGCCGCCAGGCAGGGTGCTGAGAATGTCCACCCCGGGCGCGGCAATATCGACGGTCGCCACCCCGTAGTTGGAGAACCCGGCCAGAGTGTCGTCGTGATCCGTCGCCGCCACCGACACCATGTTGTCGCTCAGGCTGTTGTAGCTCGTGGGATACCTCGGTATCTCGTCGTTGTTGGTACCCTCATTCCCTGCCGAGGCCACAAACAGGATGCCCGCATCCCGAGCGCGCTGGATCGCTTCCAGCAACAGCTGGCTGAATCCGCCGCCGCCCCAGCTGTTGTTCATAATCTGCGCCCCGTTGGCCCGGGCGAAGTCGACGCACAGAATCGCATCAGAAGTGGAGCCGCTACCACTCGAGCCCAGGAACTTCAGCGGCATGATCCTCACAGTATGGCACACGCCTGCGACGCCTATGCCGTTGTTGCCCACCGCGCCAATGGTGCCGGCGACATGCGTTCCGTGGCCGTAGTCATCCATCGGGTCCAGGTCGTTATTGTAGTAGTCGTAGCCGACTACCTGGCCGCCACTGCGGAGAATGTTCGCACTGAGGTCGGGGTGAGTATAGTCCACGCCGGTATCGATGACCGCCACGACCACGCTGGTGCTGCCTGTGGTTATGTCCCACGCTTCGGGGGCATCGATATCTGCATCCGGTGTGCCGCCTGTCTGGCCGGTATTGTGGAGGCCCCACAGCTCGCTGAACCAGAGGTCGTTGGGGATCGCCAGGGCGTGCACGGTATAGTCCGGCTCGGCAACGCGCACAGACGGATCACCGCGTAGCGCGGCGAGCACGGACTTCACCGTCGCGCCCGCGGCTCTGGCCGCCGGGCTGATCTGAAGCCGGGTGAAGAACGGGCTCCGCACCTTCGGATCGGCAGTAAGGCCCAGGCGTTGGATGGGAGCCAGCCGCACGGCCAGGGGCGCCTTATTCTTGAACGCCACCAGCACCGTATCCTGGCGGTACGCGGGCCCCGGCACGCCTGCCGCGGGCGCCGCCAGAGGGGCCAAGCCGATGCACACCAGGAGACCCGCCGCGAACCAGAGCCGGCTGCAGCTGGAATGAAAAGGATGGATCGTGGATGCCATGTTCTGGTCCTCCTCTGGACATTGGACCACTTCCAAACTGCATAGGCAGGCCAGGCGACCCCACATGGGAGGTGAAGTTACATCAGGGCGTCATATAAACATATTACATCTCGTGCAGGCGATTGCCTACCGCATTTTCAGGCGACAGGCTACTGCCCGGCCGCCTGCCTTGCCAAGCCTCTTGCGTCCTCCCACCCGGCGCTCGGCCCGCCTCTATCGCGAGCATGGTCTCTGCCAGATCCCGAAAGCTTTCGGGACTGGCCTCCACCGGATTGCCAACCGTTTGGCCGCGATCGCCGCCGATATGCTAAAAACCGACGGAAGGCGCTGGATCCCTTTTCCCAATGAATCCCCGCTACCTGAGTCTTAGATCCCTTCCTTGTGCTGCCTGGCTGACGCTGCTGGCCCTGGCGGTGCTTCTCTCGCGCCTGCCGCTGATCCAGGATCCGATCGACGTCAGCCCCGACGGCAGCGAGTACTTCGGCATCGCCCGCCACCTGGCGCGGGGGGAGGGCTATCGCTCGTCGATCCAGTGGCAGTTCGCTACCCTACCCCCTTCTCCGGCCCCTCCCCCGGTAGAGGAGGGGAGAAACGGGCGGGCTGCCGTCGTCCACGACGCGCTCCCCGACCGACCGCCTCTGTGGCCCGCGCTGGCCTCCCTCGCCTGCCGGTTGGATTCTCGACCTGCGGCGCAGATTTGGTGGGTGCGCGCCTTGAGCGCGCTCCTCGCCGCGCTGACCATCCCCGTCGGGTGGCTGCTGCTGCGCCCCTTGGTCCCGCCTGCGGCGGCAGCGGCGGCGCTCACGGCATTCGCCTTTGTGGGGCCGTTCACCCGGTTCAGCAGCCAGCCGCTGGCCGAGACGTTGTTCCTGCTCCTCATCGTGGCGGGTCTGTCAATCTGGGTGCGCGTGCCGGGGAAACCGGCCGGCGCCCTAAGGCCGCTGGTTCTGGTCCCGATGTTATCGGGACTGGCGGGGGTGACCTTCGGGCTCGCCTATCTCACCAAGCCTGCCGGGCTCGCGCTCGCGCTCGTCCCCTTCGCCGCCGCGTGGCTGCCGGGCAATCGCCCCGGCTACGGAGCGCGCGCTGCTCTGGCACTGGCCGTGGGGTTCCTGGCCACCGCGGCGCCCTGGTGCGTGCTCCTCGCCATCCGTTACGGCTCTCCCACCTACTCTTCGCTGTGGATCAACTTCAGCGTCCTGCACATCTCCGAGGCGCAGCATTACGGCTTCGAGCGCTTCTTCTCCCCGCCTGCGGCTTTCATTCGGGAGCACCTGGCCGAGGTAGCGTCCGCGATCCTGAGGCAGACAGGGGCGATGCTGGTGGGTCTGGCGGAAGGGCTGGGGCCATCGCTGGCGCTCCTGGCGCTCCTCCGGCGGCGAGACCTGATCGCCGGGCGCGGGTTGCTGGCGGCAGTGATCGCCGTGAACTTTCTCGTCCACAGCTTGTGCTGGGCAGTATGGGGCGCCTCCAGATACATGTTGGTGGGAGTGCTGCCCGGGATGGCCCTGCTGCTGGCGGCGCCACTGGCGCGGCATGCGGAGGGCTGGCAGCCGGGGCGGAAAGTGTTCGCGTTCAGCGCCGCCCTCACGCTGGCCTACGCCGTGGGGGGATTCGGCCTGGTGGCGGCGGAGAAGTCCCGGCCGGATCGAGGCGTGCCCGCCGCAGCGATCTTCCGGTTCGGGACCGTCCTTGCACAGGAGTGGACGCCGCCCGGAGCGCTCATCGCCACCAATCATCCCTGGCTGGTGAACATGCTCGCCGATCGGCCGGCAGTGATCCTGCCGCGCACGCGGGACGCCAGGCGCCTGGCGCGCTTCTTCGCCCGCTATCGGCCGCGAGCAGTGTTGCTCTTCGTGGATGAAGATCCGGCGCGCCATCCCGAGCGCCTTCGGGACGAACCGACCGAGAGCGAGTTGGCGGCCCTGCTGCTGCCCGCTCTGCCAGGCGCGCGCGGGCCGCTCCTGCCCACCGGCTGGCAGGTTACCCGCATCGCCGCCGGACAGCGGCCGGGCCAGTGGTTGATCGGTCTGCGCGCGCGTGATAAGAGTTGATTGATGAGCGATCAGAGGCCAGCCAGCGATCGGTAACTGATGCCGGAACAACCAGAGGAGCGCGCTGCACTGCCGGGGCGCAATCGCCGATGCCTGCCCGCCTTCAAAATCTGCCTCTTTTCCCCCTGCACGTGGTCCTCTACCCGGGTGGCACGTTGCCATTACGGATCTTCGAATCCCGCTACCGGCAGATGCTCGCCGATTGTCTGGGGGGAGACCGGATCTTCGGCGTCTGCCTTATCCGCCGGGGTGAGGAGGTGGGTGAATCGGCGGAGCCCTGCAAGATCGGCACCACGGCGGAGATCCTGCAGGTGCAACCGCTAGGAGAGCACCGGTTTTACCTGCTTGCCATCGGGCAGGAGCGGTTTCGCATCCGCGGGATCACCCGGCAGCAGCCCTATATGGTGGGGGAGGTCGAGCTGCTTCCCGAGCCCGCCGCTTCCGCGTCTGCCTTGGAACGGATTCCCGAGTTCCGCCAGCAATTGGAGCGCTATATCCGCTTGCTCGCCGAGCTGTTAGATCAGGAAGCGGGGGAACTGTCCCTACCCGAAGACCCGGTCAGGGTGGTCTACCTGGCGGCGTCCCTCCTCCAGGTCTCTCTGGCCGAAAAGCAGGCGCTTCTGGAGCTGCTCTCCACCGACGAACGTCTGGAGCGCGCCGAGAGGCACCTGCATCGGCTGATCGAGAAAGCGATAGCGTTGTGTGAGCGCCGCCGCCAGGGCGTGGCCACCCCGTTCGACGCCCACAAGGCGTTGCGCCGCTACTCTCCGAATTAGCCCACGTCAGTTTGTGCCGACAATATCGAGTAGGGACTCCGGTTACCGGACAGGAATCCGCTCCTGGGGCGAGGCAGAATTGGCCGTGTGGAGGGCGGCTTCTCCGGTTCGCCACGCCGCATTCCGCCTGCTTATGATCGCCGGAGACGGGCCGCGCGAGATGGCCGAGACGAGCAGCTACACCATTGCCGAGGTGGCGGAGATCACCGGCCTCCACCGCAATACAGTTCGCCAGAAGATCCGCCTGGGGCAGTTGCAGGCGGAAACCTATCCTGGCAAATACGGCGAGGAGTATCGCATCTCGCAGGCGGCGCTGGCCGAGGCGGGGTTGCTCGACCGGAAGAGATCCCCGGCGAACCCGCCGGCGGGAGGTGCGGGCGCCGCCCGGGAACCAGCCCCAGCCGCCCCCGCGCCTGCGGCTCAGGAATCGACCCCGCCGGAGCCGGTGGCCGGATCGGTATCCCTGGAATCGACGCCCGCCACAGTCACGGTGCCCGCCACATCGGCGCCCGCTGAGGCTGAGCCGGTGGCCGCCCCGGATCCCACGGCGGCGTTGCTGGATCTGTTCCAGCGGCACGAGCAAGCGATCTACCGTCTGGGTTACGTTCAGGGCGAGCTAGAACGCGTGAAGACGCTGGCCGAGCGCGCCGAGTCGCTCTATGAACAGACCGAGCAGCACAAGCACGAGCTGGCGCAGCTGCGTGCGGAGCTGGAGGCGGCGCGCCGAGAGGCGGAGGCCGCGGGTCGCTTGCGGCAGGAACTGGAGCAGGCCCGGCGCCAGGCTGGGGAACTGGAAGAGATGCGGGGTCATCTCGCCCAGATGGCGGAGGAGGTCAATCGCCTGCGCACTACCTCCTCGGCTGCACGCCGCCCGTGGTGGCGGTTCTGGGATCGTTCCTGCCCCCCGGACGGCGCGCGTAGCTCCTGATCCGTGCGCCTGCCGGGTAGGCCACCGCCTCCCTGCGCGGCAGGTTTGAAAGGACTTCCTGCCCCTGACCTCCAATGCAACATTGGCGCTGGCATCGCCGTGCCGCGAGGCCCCCCCCGTACGGGCGGAGTGCGCCCGTTTGGAGGCCCCTCTCCCTATGAAGAGGCTGATATGAGGACGCACGCATTCAAGGCGGCGCTTGCCGAACTCATCGGCACCTACGCACTGGTCCTATTCGGCGCGGGCGCGGTTGTCGCGAACGAGATCACCGGCGGCCAAGTCGGATGGGTGGGCATCGCGCTGGCGCACGGAGTTGTACTGCTGTTCACGGTGTATGCCATCAGCTATATCTCCGGAGCCGTCGTCAACCCCGCCGTCACCCTCGGCCTAATGGTGTCGAACCGCCTTCAGGTTTTTACGGGGATCGCCTATATCGCGGTGCAGATCCTGGGCGGCTATCTGGCGGCGCTTACCCTACAGCTACTGGTGGCCAACGTGACCGTTGCCACCCCCGGCCCTGAACTTACCCACGGCGCCACCGTGCTGCGGGAGGAGCTGGGAGCGAATCGAGGGCTGCTGATCGAGGCGATTGGAGCCTTCTTCCTGACGTTCGTGGTCCTTTCCACGGCGGTTGACAGTCGCGCCACGCCGGGGTTCGCCGGGCTGGCCATCGGGCTGACGTGGGCGGGGTTTATCCTCTGGGCGGGCCCCCTTACGGGGGGTTCCGCGAATCCGGCGCGCACGTTCGGTCCGGCAGTGGCTACCGGCCAGATCAGCCCCGATATGCTCGGCTGGATGGAGGTTTACTTCCTGGGACCCATTCTCGGCGCCCTGGTAGCGGCCCTCGTCAAGGCGTTCCTCCGGCCGGGACCGGACGAGGGTGGATAGCCGCGGGCAAAACGGCGGTAACCGCGCGGGGCGTTCCTTGGATGCCCGGGAGAAAAGGGAACCTACACCGGTGCCTGTGCCGTCCGTGCGGAATGATGGCATCGTAGGCAGAGGGTTACAGCACCCTTTCTCGCTTTCTGGTGTTGAAAGAGAGCATCGTGTATAGAGTCTTTTAGCTTTTCTCCTCGCCGTGCTCTCGGTGTCCCCGCGAGGCACTGTTCTTTGGCTTTTCCCTTCTCATCTCTGTGCGCTTCGTGTCTGCATGGTGCGATATTCCGAACACCTGTGCGCTGGCCTACCGGCTGCGCGGTGTTCAGCATCGCTACGACCAGCGCCTGGCGCTCGACCTGCCCGCCTGGGAGGTGCGCGCGGGGAGTGTGACGGCGGTAGTGGGGCCCAGCGGGGCGGGGAAATCCACGCTGCTGCGGTTGCTGGCGCTGCTGGAACCACCCAGCGCCGGGGAAGTGATCTCCCGGCCCGCCGGACCGCCGCTGGCGCCGGGACAGGTGACACTCGTGTACCAGCGGCCCCTGCTGCTGCGAACCTCCGTGTACGAGAACGCCGCACTCGGCCTGCGGCTGCGAGGCAAGCGGGGCCGACTTCCCGCAGTGGATGCCCTCCTGGAGCGCCTCTCCCTGATGAGGCAGGCCCGCCGGCCGGTGGCATCGCTGTCCGGCGGCGAGCAGCAGCGCGTCGCTTTGGCGCGGGCCCTGGCGCTGGGACCGGAGGTTCTGCTCCTGGACGAGCCGACCGCCAATCTCGATCCCGCCCACGTCGCCCTGGTGGAAGAGATCATCCGCGAGCGGCAGCAGGATACGGGGATGACCGTGGTATGGGTGACGCACAACCTGTTCCAGGCACGGCGGATCTCCTCCGAGCTGCTGGTGCTGTGGGAGGGACGGCCGCTGGCCGCAGGTTCCACGGAGGCGGTATTTGCGGCCCCGGGCAGCCCCGAGGCGCAGGCGTTCCTGCGGGGAGAGAGGATCTGGTAAGGGGAGAATCCTCACGCAGGCGCGGAGAGCGCCACGAACCACGGAGACAGCGGGCATCTCCCCGCGCTCGCCGCAGCGTTCGCTAACTATCCCGGGTGAATCTCGGCGCCCTTCGCATCTTTACGATTGTCTTTCCTCGGATATGATCGTGAATACTCGACTAAAGGGTGTGATCTGGGCGGTAGTGGCGCTTGCCATTGCGGGAGGCGCGTTCTGGGCGACGCGGCCCCGGTCGGCGCCGATCCTAGTTCTGGCAACCACTACCAGCGTGCAGGATTCCGGTCTCCTGGACGTGCTGCTGCCTGCCTTCGAAAGGGAGACGGGGATCCGCGTGCACGCGGTAGCCGTGGGCACCGGCCAGGCGCTCGCCCTGGCCCGCCGCGGGGATGCGGACGCGGTCCTGTGCCACGCGCCCGCGCTGGAGGAAGCGTTCGTCCGCGAGGGCCACGGCGAGGATCGCCGGCGGGTGGCGCGCAATGACTTCGTGGTTGTGGGTCCGCCCGCGGACCCCGCACGGGTGCGGCACACACGGACGGCGGCAGAGGCGCTGGCGCGGATCGCCGCGGCGGGGCAGCCGTTCGTATCGCGGGGGGATCGATCGGGCACGCACCTGAAGGAGCAGGAGCTGTGGGCCCGCGCGCGCGTTCACCCCGAGGGAGCGTGGTACCTCAGTGCGGGATCGGGGATGGGCGCGGTCCTCCGGCTGGCCAGCGAGCGGCGCGCCTATACACTCTCGGATCGCGCCACCTTCGTCGCCTACCGGGGCAAGGTGGACCTGGCGATCCTCCACGCCGGCAGCGAGGGCCTGGACAACCCCTATTCCATCCTGGTCGTCTCCCCCAGGCGGCACCCCGGTACGCGCGTGCGGGAGGCGCGCCGCTTCGCGGATTACCTCACGGGCACGACCGCCCAGGGGTTAATCGCCCGCTTCGGGATGGACCGCTACGGGGAGGCGCTGTTCCGGCCGGCAGCAATGTCAGGGAACAACAAGTAAACAAGAAATAACATAACCGAAAGTAATATAACCAATGAGGAAAGGATACCGGGCGGTCCTCCCACAACCGGAAAGTAATAGGGCAGCACACGGTGACGGTAACGTGTTCACCCGGTGGGCTGCTGATAACGGGAAGCACGTCCCGAGCCGGGCCTGGGCGCGGTGGGGAGGAACGCCGATGACGCACTCGCTGAATGCCGACCCCCGATTGCGGCGCGCGGTCTGCCTGCTCACCCTGGCGGGCGCGCTGCTCGCCACGGGGCGGATGGGGCAGGTGGGATGGCCCACCGGCACTGCCACGCCTGCGGGGGCGGGTCCCCGGTCGATGGCCGGGGCAATCCTCACGCCGCGTCTGCTCGACGGGCCGGACGGGCTGCTCCGCCCGCCGGCCACCGGCAGGCCGGCGGCGCCGGACGCTGCCGCGCGGGTGCGGCTGCAGGCGGCGTTCGGGCGGATGCCGCTCGCGTTCATCGAGAACCGCGGGCAGCTGGATCCCCGCGTCGCCTACTACGTCCAGGGCCGCGACAAGCGCCTCTACTTCACTGCGGCGGGCGTCACCTTCGCCCTCAGTGGACCGGAAAGAGAGGCAGGGCGGAAGGGGGGAAGAGGGAGAGAAACCGCCTTCCCGCCGACCGGTACAGCATCCAGGCAGCCCGCCCGGCAGCGCTGGGTGGTGAAGCTCGACTTCGTGGGCGCCAACCGGTACGTCCGCCCGCGGGGAGAGGTGCCCACCCCCACCTGCGTCAGCTACTTCAAGGGGCCGCGCTCCGCGTGGCAGACGGGGCTGCCCACCTTCTCCCAGGTCGCCTACCGGAACCTGTGGCCGGGGATCGATCTGGCCTACCAGGGGACAGTGAACCGGCTGAAGTACGAGTTTGTGGTGCGGCCGGGGGCGGACCCGCGCCGCATCCGCCTGGCCTACCGGGGCGCTACGCGGGTGCGCCTCACTGCCGCGGGCCAGTTGGAGGTGAGCACGCCCGCCGGCGGCTTCCAGGACGACCGCCCCCTCGCCTACCAGGAGATCGGCGGTAGGCGCGTGCCGGTCCACTGCGCCTACGCCCTCTCCCCCGGCGCCCCACACCCCCGCACCGGTACCTCCACGCAGTACCACTTCCGCCTGGGCGCCTACGACCCCACCCGCCCCCTGGTGATCGACCCCGTGGTGCTCGTCTACTGCGGCTATATCGGCGGCGGCGACGGCTATTATGGCGATGGGGGCAACGGCATCGCCGTGGACGGCGACGGGAACGTCTACGTCGCTGGCAGTGCCGGCTCTACCGAGGCCACCTTCCCTGTGGCGCTGGGTCCAGACCTGACCTACAACGACGGCCATACCGACGCCTTCGTGGCCAAGGTGAACGCGGCTGGCACGGGCCTCGACTACTGCGGTTACATCGGCGGCTCCGATACTGACGAAGCCCATGACGTCGCCATAGATAGTTGTGGAAACGCTTATATAATTGGAATAACCTACTCCAGCGAGGCCACCTTTCCCGTCTCCGTGGGGCCGGATCTGACCTACAACGGCTTCCAGGACGCCTTTGTAGCCAGGGTGAACGCAGTCGGCACGGGCCTCGACTACTGCGGCTACATCGGGGGTGCGCGCTCGGACGAAGGCTGGGGTATTGCCGTGGATGGCGCCCAAAACGCTTACGTCACCGGCCGTACCGCTTCCTCCGCGGCGACCTTCCCGGTGGCCATCGGGCCGGACCTCACCTTCAACGGCGAGTATGATGCCTTCGTGGCGAAGGTGAACCCCACGGGCACCAGGCTGGATTACTGCGGCTACATCGGCGGGGCCGATGGCGCCTGGGGCTTCGGTATCGCCGTGAACGGCGACGGGAACGCCTACATCACTGGAGTAACTAGCTCGACGGAGGTCACCTTCCCCGCAACGGTAGGGCCCGATCTGACCCACAATGGCTTTTCCGACGCCTTCATAGCGCGCGTGAATGCCCCGGGTACCGGGCTGGATTACTGCGGCTACATCGGGGGCAACGGCATCGATGTCGGCAGCGGTATCGCCGTGGACAGCGACGGGAACGCCTACGTCGCCGGCCGCACCACCTCCACCGAGGCCACCTTCCCGGTGGCCATCGGGCCGGACCTCACCTTCAACGGCGAGTATGATGCCTTCGTGGCGAAGGTGAACCCCACGGGCACCGGGCTGGATTACTGCGGCTACATCGGCGGGGCCAATTATGATGCGGCTCACGGTATCGCCGTGGATGCGGCGGGCAACACCTACGTCGTTGGCAACACCCAATCTACCGAGGCCACCTTCCCCGTGATTGGGGGACCGGACCTCACCTTTAACGGTCGCTATGGCTATGACCGTGATGTCTTCGTAGCGCCCGTGCGGGCGGATGGCACGGCGCTGCACTACTGCGGCTATATTGGCGGTGACAGTGAGGACTGGGCTACAGACATCGCTGTGGACGGCGCCGGGAATGCCTACGTTGTCGGCACCACCGGTTCCAGGGAGGCTACCTTCCCCGTGGTTGTGGGGCCGGATCTGACCCACGACGGCTACTTATTTGCCTTCGTGGCAAAGATCAATTACGCGTCGCTGGCGCTACCCATGGCCCCCAGCAGCCTGACGGCGAATATCGCTTCGCTTTCCCAGATCGATCTTTCCTGGACGGACAACAGCGCTAACGAGATCGGCTTCGAGGTTTGGCGGAAGCTAGGGAATGGGAACTTTGCGCTACTGAGAACCGTTGGCCCCAACGAGACTGCGTTGGCGGATGTCGGGCTGGCCGCCAACACCCTCTACACCTACCGCGTGCGGGCGATCAACGCGGGGGGCGCGTCGGCCTACTCTGGCGAAGCCAGCGCCGTAATTCCGGTGGGTGGCAAGCTGAAGATCGCCCCGCGCGCACTGGCCTTTCGAAGGGCGGCGGTCGGGAGTCAATGGACCAGAAATCTGGTGCTCCGCAACGTGGGAAAGGGGACGCTGGCGGGCAAAGTGGCGCCGCTATCCGATGTGTTCCAGGTCGTGTCCGGTGGGGCGTACTTTACCCTGGCCCCCAAGGAGAGGAAGATCGTAACGGTGGAGTTTGCACCCCCCGAGGCCGGAACCTTTGCGGCCACACTGGGGATTACGAGCACGGATGCAAGGCGGCCATCGGCAGGCGTGCCGGTTAAGGGCACGGCGAGATAGGCCCGGCGCGGCCGCCGGGGATAGCGGTGGAGGGCAAGAAGCGAGGCAGAGAAGGGGAGTGGGCTGCAGGATGAAGCCACGCGGTATCCCGCCGTCCCATTCTGCCCCCCTCTCTCTCCCCGCTCTGCCTGCTCCCTCTGCGGGCGCTTTGTAGTGGAAGTTACTCCCTTCGTATCCGCACTGTGGCCCGCGCGCTCTTCGTTGGGTCGCTGGCGCAGGTGGCGATCACCTGCACCACTTGCTCCGCGGCGTCGCTCGGTGCTTCGTAAACCCCATCGGGACCGATCTGGCCCGCGTCCGGCACGACTTTCCAGATCACGTTGCCGTTCTGGCAGCCGCGTACCGTGGCGCGGAGCGGCACGCTCTGGCCGGCGCGCACTTCCGGATTGTCGTTCTCCAGGGAGATGGATACTTCAGGGATCCGCACCTGGATGACGACGCTCTTGGTGGGATCGGCGGCGCTGGTAGCGCGCACGTTCACCACGGCGGGGGTGGTCAGCGTGGCGGGCGGGACGTAGAGGCCCGCCGCGGTGACGGTGCCGAACCGCTCTCCGCCCTCGACGCTCCAGGTCAGGGCGTCGTTCTCGCTGTTCTCCACGCGCGCCGAGAGCGGCTGCATCGTGCCCAGGGGAACCGTCACCGCGTCCTTGCGGGCGTCCACCAGGATCGGCGGCACGTGCAGGGTGACCAGCTGCACCTTCGAAGGGTCGGCGGCGCTGGTGGCGCGGATCTGGATGACGGCAGGCGTATTCATCGTGCGGGGCGCGATGAACACGCCGTCCTCGTTGATCGTTCCCAGGGAGGGATCGCCGTCTACGGACCAGAGGACCCGGTCGTTGATCGCGTTGCGCACGTCGGCCCGGAACATCTGCATGCCGCCCACCGGCACGTAGAGTTTGCCGCTGCGGCCGCGGAACCAGGGGCCCGGCACCAGCAGGTCGATCGGATCGAGGGGCAGGAAGATCCGCGTGACGCGGCGCATAACCCGCCGCGGGGCGCTGGAGCGCGTCACGCCCTCCCGCCCCTTGCCGTATGACACTTTCAGATCCACCGCCGCGATGCTGATGCGGGTCTGCGCCGCCTTGGTGGGGTCGGCCACGCTGCGCGCCTCCACAGTCACTACCGCCGGGGTGCGCATCTGCGGCGGCGCGGTGTAGACGCCCCCGGCGCTGACTTCTCCCGCATCCGTGCCCAGCACTCGCCACTCCACCGCGGGGTTCGAGGTGCCCTTCACTGAGGCGCCCAGACGCACGCTCTGCCCGAGCTTCAGGGCCACCTGCTTGCGCTTCGCCTTGATCTCCACCCCCTCGATGACGATGGTGGCGGTGGCGCTCTTGCTGGGGTCCGCCACGCTGGTGGCTCGCACGGTCACCCGGCCCGGGGTGAGGAACCGGGGCGGAGCGGCGTAGTGGCCGCCCTCGGTAACGAAGCCGTTCTCTTCGCCGCCGTCCACGCTCCACGTGACGCGCTCGTCCGTTGCCTGGTTGACGCGCGCACGCAGGGTCAGCCCCTGGCCCATCATCAGATTCGCCTTCGTGGGGGTCACTGCCACGGAAACGGCGGCCAGAGTGATGGTCGCCCTGGCGCGCTGCTTCGCGTCCCCTGCCTCATTGGCGGCTTCCGCAATAAGGCGGATCGTCGCGGGCGTGGTGCACCGGGTGGGGGCGCGGTAATAACCATCCGCAGAGACCGTACCGCAGGCGCCGTCGCCCTTCAGGCTCCAGGCGATCGGCGTATCCGGCTTCCCGCGCACGACGGCGCGGAACTGGCAGGCCTCCCCCAGACGCAGCGTGATTCGCTCGGGCCGGATCGTCAGCGCGGGCGCCGCGGGGGCTGCGGCGCCGGCCTGCACGACGAGCAGCCACCAGAGCAGTGTCACCGCGATCCGGTATCGGGCATGGAGTAGAAACGTGGACATGCGTGGGAACACCCCCTAAACCAACAGCCGCCCGCCATCCACGGGGATTACGGCGCCGGTCACGTAGTCCGACCCTTCGATGAGGAACCGCACCACGCGCGCCACGTCGGCCGGATCACCCGCGTGGCCGAGCGGTACACGCGCCAGGAACTGCCGCTTCGCCTCTTCCGGGTAATCCGGCGGCCAGAGCACCGCGCCCGGCGCCACGGCGTTCACCTGCACCTCCGGGGCCAGCGCCCGCGCCAGACCCTGGGTGAGGGCAATCAATCCCGCCTTCGCCACGCTGTAGGGGAGGTAATCCGGCCACGGGCGGAATGCTGCTACGTCCGCCAGGTTGACGATCTTTCCTCGCCCGCGGGACCGCATCCCCGCAGCGACTGCCCGCGCGAACAGGAACGGACCTTTCAGGTTCGTCGCCAGATGGTCGTCCCAATCGTCTTCGGTTAGATCGGGAAAGGGCGTGCGACGGAAGATGGCGGCATTGTTCACCAGTACATCCACGTCGCCCAGATGTCGCTCTACCTCGGCCACGGCGGCGGCCACCTCGCCCGCATCGCGCTGGTCGCAGGCAACCGCCAGGGCGCGCCGGCCCAGCGCCTGCATCTCGGCGACGGT
>JACQGL010000158.1 GCA_016199525.1 Armatimonadota bacterium | reverse complement strand
CTGCCCGAATCGGCCAGAAGCGCGCCGGACACCCTGGGGACGCCCTTGGGGAGCTACGCCCGGCTGATCCGCCGGCCCGCAGTCTGGATTCTCCTCGCCCTGCGCTTCTTCCCTACCGCTTACTGGGGAGCAGTGACCTTCCTCGCCCCGCTGATCATCTTCCGCGTGGCTGGAAAGAACACCACCGTGGGTGATTATCAGGCGCTCGCGCTGGTGATGAGCGCGGTGACGCAGGTGCTTTCCGGGCGCCTGTGCGACCGGGGATACCGCCGCCCCGTGCTGCTCGTAGCCGCCGCCGGCATCACCGCTACCACCATTGGTCTGGCCTTTACCTATCAGTCGCTGGCCGGCATTTACCTGTTCGGCATTGGCGGAGCGGGTTTCGCCTGGATGCTATCCACCACTATGCCGGGCATCGTGCGCGACCTGAGCACGGATGCGGAGCGGTCTCGCTTGCTGGCCGCCAGCCATCTGGCCTGGAGCGCCGGGTTCGTCGCCGGCACCCTCCTGGCGGGGCAGTGGCACGCGCGGCCAGCCTCGGTGTTGTGGATCGTTTCCGCCTGCGGGGCACTGGCGCTGGGATCGGTCCTGCTGTTGCTGCCGTTCCTGCGCTGTACGATCACCACCGAAATTCAATCCGGCGCCGCAGCGACGCGGGAGGGCGATCTGGTAAGATAGGAACGACTCTCCTGAAACACGATCGCCGTACAGCTTCCCGCGCAGCCTGATGCGAGGCGCACTCTTCTGCATAACATGCCTGTCTGTCTGTGGCGCGCTCCTCACCCCCGCACGCGCCACGACGCAGTTCGCGCCCGAGCTGCCCAGGATGGCCTTCAGGCGCAGCCTGGAGCGCGTGCCTCTGCGGACGGCATTGGAGTCTCTGCTCCGATCCAGTCGCTTCGCGGTTCGCGTCCGCGAGGATGTTCCGGACCTGGCGGTGACCACCGTGTTGGAGGCGAGCGACGTCACAGGCGCCGTCGAGGAGATGCTGACCCTGGTGGTGGCGGCGCTCCCCGATCTCCGCTGGCGCTGGACGGACGATGCCCTGGAAGTGGAGCGGGGCCCGCGCCCCGCGGCAGAGCGGCCGGTGGACGTCTCTCTGGAGGGAGTCTCCCTGCAAGACGCCCTGGCGTGGCTCTCCCAGGCCACGGGGATGGCTTATCGGCTCGACCCAGGGTTGCCCGAGGTCCGGGTGTCGTTCGTGGCCAAGGGACTGACCCCGGCGGTGGCAGAGCGGCGCCTGCTGCGACTGGTGGCACGCCTCATTCCCGGTTTGGCCGTCCGTCAGGTGGGCAATGAAGTCACCCTCATCATCCAGCGGCCTCCGGCGCCGGAACCGCTCCCCGAGGGCTGGCAACGCTACCTGGGCGACAACTTTGAAGTTTACTTCCCCAGCGACTGGATGGTAGAACGCAGCGAGGAGAGCTTCTCCGATGTCCTTTACACCATCCGGCCCAAGGATACGCCTGAGGCGGCCAGGCCGCGCCTGTACATCGATGAGTGTTACGGGCGGAGCGGCATACCCCCGGTCAACAAAGATACCCTTCGGGTGGCGGGCACGGGCGTACTGCGCGTGGGCGGGCTGCCCGCCACGGAGAGATGGGGCACCAACCAGCGCCACGGCCGTGTCTGGTGGGAGGTCCGCCTGACAAGCGACCTGGTGGGCGCTCCCTTGAGCTACTCGATCCGCTACTTCGGCGCCGACGAGGCCACGCAACCGATCCTGGATCGGGTGGTGGCCTCGTTCCGCCTGCGCCCCCGCACCCAGTACGTGGCGGGGACGGAGTATTCGGACTCCCCATCTCCTCCTACTCCGGCCCCCCCGGAGTAGGCGCGGCAGCACGCAGATAGAGCCGTGATGCACGCCCTGTCCCCGTGCCGCCGTTAGGAGGGATTCCGCATCAATCCGCCGCTACCGCCTCGTGGGGCGCAGCGGCGGCACCAGGCTTCGCGCCGTGAACCGTGGTTACCAGATCAGCCGGTGCGACAGGTCACCGCCCGGTCGATGAGCCCCTCCGGGATCCGCTTCGCGCCATGCCGCTGCGGATCAAAGCCATTGGGCCATCCGGTGGTGAGGTCGTAAACGGCCCCCTCTATCTTTGCGTACGCCAGATCCGTATCCGTCAGGTCCGCACCTTCCAGGTTAGCACCCGTTAGATCCGCGCCGACCAGCACTGCGCCCCGCAGGTCCGCATCCCAAAGGGAGGCATAGCTTAGATTCGCCCCGGCCAGGTTAGCGCTATGCAAATCAGCACGGGTGAGGTTGGCCCGCAGCAAGCTTCCGCCTCGCAGGTCCGCAGTTGTCAGACGAACATGACGAAGCATGGCGTACTCCAGGTGAGCGTAAGCCAGGTTCGCCTGGGTGAGGTCGGCGCCATCCAGGCATGCAGCGGCCAGATCCACATAGCTCAGGTTAGCATGGATCATCTCCGCGCCCGTTAAGTCCGCGCCCACCAGCTGTGCGGCGTGCGCGTTTGCCGCATTCAGGTCGGCAGCGCGCAGATGCGCGCCGATCAGGTTCGCACCCTCCAGCGTGTTCGCACCGATGCGATGCAGCAAACTGCCGGTTATCTTCTCCTTGATTTCCATTGCCTTATCCGACTCCAAAGATAGCACCTTGAACTCCTTTCCACCGCAGCCCCGGTTTAATCGGCGGCCAACTGGCAAGACCAGGAGTTTTTTGCGGACTCCTGGCAAAGGGTGGCCGCCGCGCCGCTGATAATCCCGGAATCCGGGCGGCGGATCATCTTCCAGGTGACGGCGAGCGGTAGACGCGTAGCATAAACAGCAGGCACAGGCCCGCGTGGCCCAGGCCAGCCGTAGCTACATGGTGGGCGCTAGGCGATGGGAGGCCCCCGTGTCGGGGCAGGAGGCAGGGAAAGACGGGGCGGATGCTCGCCCTGCTCCGTCGGACGGATGAGCTGAACAGGGCACGGCCGCGCTGGCGACGGTGCAGGTAGAGGCAGGGCGGCAACCGTCTGGTGGTCATAGACTACGGGCGCGGTGAGCGCCCCGACGGGGTTGTGATGGCCGGAGATTCTGAACTGGCAGTGCCGAGGCGACCCAAGATGTTCGCCGCTGGCGTCGGAAGGGCCTGTGGCAGCGAAATCGCACCCGGCTGACAGCCACGCACCCGTGAGCGTACGCCCATGCGAGGCCCGCGGATCTGACGTTTCATAAGCATGCCCGCAGTCTCTCCGCAGGCAATGCCAACCATGTTCCCGGGTAAAGACGCAGGCGGTCCCGTCGGAGCACTGCCACTGACCGGCGGCATATCCCAGGCCGCCGAACACCATCGGCAGCACCAGGAGCAACGTGAGCCAGGCAGGTCTCACGCCATCCGATCTGGACCTATAACGGTATGGCCGGGCTATACGCATGGAAGATGGATAACGGGTGACGAGACTGCCGCCGGTCTTCGCTATCTCACGCTCAGTTAACTATACCACTTCGTCAGAGGCTGGGAAACTCACTCACCGACAGCCCCCCGGCGTACGCCCGGGTTCCGTGTCAGTCCCGGATGCAGGGTCGCAGCGCAGCACGGCTCCCTTCGTCGATCGACCAGTCAACACGGCTCTGGCAGGCGACGTTTCCGCACTACGCGGCAGTCTCGCATAGGCATCGAATACCAGTCTATATCGCGCCCTGCGCAGAATCTCCATCTTGCGCGCTCTGCACGCTACCATACCAGCGCCTATCTTCTGGCGCCGCTGTCGACTGGCAGCCGCTCCATGAGGCGATCCAGCTTCGCTTCGATACGCGCCAGTCGCTGTTCCACGTCCCGCTGGATGGCGGCAGCGCGGATCTCTGTGTTATCCATCCGCCCATCCACGCGGCTCACATCCGCCGTCACGCGGCCCATACACCACGTGATCACACCCAGGAATAGCCCCAGGATGGTCAGCGTGAGCCCCAGGGTGCGGTCCTTCTCCGATGAGTTCTCCATCGTCATTGGTTTATGCGTGCGGCCCGTAAGAGCGGGCATGAGTGCCGTCGGAGCGGAGTCTACTCCGCGTTGAAGCGGGGGCGGACTGCCGGCTCCGGGGCGCCCGCGCGCGTAGCAGGCTGGCGCCAGCCGGGCTGGCCAGTTGCCTGCTCGTAAGGAGCAACGAGCGCTTCCGCACGGGCCCGGCGGGCGGCGGCGGCCGCCCGCAAATCGTCCCCACCGCCCTGGAAGGGCGGCGCCGCCAGATCCCCCGCGCTGTCCGCCAGGTCCGCAGCGGCCAGCAGCATTGCCTCCTGCGCCAGGTGAAGTTCCGCCTCTTTCAACACGCTCGCCTGGGGCTCGGAGGCGCTGTCGTAGTGGGCGTCGCCCACCCGCCACTGCACCTGCGTGGCGGCCCGTTCTACGATTCCCTGGACAAAAGCGCGAAAGGCGGCCTCATCTGGCAGTCGCGGGCTCCATGGGCCGGCCTGCCAGTTGCCTTCCTGAAGCACCTCATCCACCGTGATCTTCATCGTCGTTCACTCCCTCTGCCCGCTGCAACTCCCTGCGCTCTACACTCCACAACGGGCTACTCCCGCCCTGGGAATATAACGTAGGCGGTGACACTGAACGCGGCGCTGCCACCCCCGCCGCTGATGTCGTACTTCACGCGGAAGCGGGTTCCCAGGAGGAGATCGCGCACCGTATCTGCCGCCAGACCACCATCTAGCCACTGATGGATCCCCTCCGTCCGCCCGCCCTCCGGAAAGGCGCGCGCCGTCCATCTCCCCGGCGCGGTGACGTCCGGAAACCGAATCACGTCGTCCCACGCCGACCCATCGAAGGTCTGCTGGATCCATACCCGGACGGTAGCGGGCACGCCGCCGCCGTCCTGCGCTACCGACGTCACCGCGAGGGTAAACGCAATCCGATCGTAGCCGGGGGCTGTCCTCGCCTCTGCGCCCACGCCTGCGCCGGCATAAGAGCCCTCGGGGAGCACTCCGTCACTGCTGGCGCTCGTGGCCAGGGAACGGATCCGGGGCAGGGAGTCCATTTCAGGCATACAGTTCCCTCTTCGCGTCTCCACACCAGTAGGGCCGGGGGGGACGGGCGGGAGCGTTGGAACCCTGGGTTCCGTGCGGACCGCTCCCTGCCCGACGCCCATTCACGGCGCCATCCCAACGCAGTCGGGACGTCCACCCCCTGTCGAGCCCCTGCCTACGCCCAGTTGCGGTCGAGTACCTGGACGGCGTTGTAGTCCAGCTTGGCAAACCCCGTCCACTTGCTCACCACCGTGCGCTCGAACTGCTTGTCGATAAGCCGGTCGCTCTCCGTAACGACCCCCTGCTCGGTGTACTGCACGAGCGCCAGGCGACTGTCGATGCCCAGGATGCGATCGTCGGTGAAGCTGGTCGTAGTGCGCGTCCACCGATGCCACTGGGCGGCCAGCGGCCCCAGAACCGCGTTCAGGCGCGTGAACGCGTTGTCCCCGATCGCCGCGTCCTTGAACTCGCTCATGTTCAGAATCGTGCGCAGGTTCGTGTCCCCGGTGATCGCTACCCGCATCTGATAGCCCTTGGGGAACGCCAGCACGAGCTTGATCAGGTCGTCATAGTCCAGCGTATCATCCACATCGGAGTTGGTGATTGTGGCGGCGCTGCCGCTGTTTCCATCCCCGGCAATCGCCACCTCCAGAGCGTCGTCCGTCTCGTCCATTCCCAGTTGCTCGCCCAGCCGCTGGAGGAACAGGCCGACGACGTTCATTCGCTGCAGGCGCAGGCTCTCGTAAGTCGCATCGAGCTGGGCCGCGTACTTCTCCAGCTTGACGCTACGCTCGGCGGTCCGCAGCGTCACGACGGTGCCGGGGGCTCCCTCTCCGGTCCGGCTCGTGCGACGGTCGGCCTCGCTTTCCGTCATTGCCAGATGCTCGGCGGTGTGGCTGTTGACCAGCACCTCCTGAGCGACAATAGCGGGAACAAGCGAGGCGAGCAGCAGCCCGGCCACCACCTGCGTCTCCACATAAGCAGGGAAAAGAACCGTGCTGGCCGAGCTGGCGAACACCTTGCCCAGCACGTCCGCTTCCGGTCCCCGAGTGCGGATTCCCATCTCGCGAAACGCCAGCTCCAGTGCCCAGGTCTGCCGCGCGAAGGCTGCCACCTTCTCCGCACGGTGGTCCTCCATTGTGCCGCAGCCAAACCGCGCCAGGAGCTTTCGCTCGCGCGTCTGCCGCTCCCGTTCCTCCGGCGCCAGGCCACGCTCCGCCGCCAGCTCCGCCAGGTAGCCAAACGAGGTGGCGCCCCCCTCGGAGCGGCGGCGCGCGTCCACCTCCCGGTAGAAGCCCCGGTCCAGGTTCTTGATGATCTGGAGCATCTCGCCCATCGTGTCTCTCCCTCGTCCCGAATACGGTCGGGATGCCGTCGAAAAGAAGGCCAGGCGTTCAGTCACCCCCAGCTACCTCGCCTTATCCTCCAGGCGATGGAGAGCGCTGGCCAAAGGCCAGAGTAAGGCACTGAACGCCTGTGAAAATGAGAGCGGGGCCCTCTGTCCCCGCTCCTGATGGCCCACGCCTGGCTCACTCTGATAAGCCACGCCTAGAAATAGACGTCCGCATAGCCCGCCACACGATCCACAGCAATCACGCGGCCGGTGCCGTTCACGTTGTCCGCCCGAACCTTGCCAGCCCCGTTGCCGTCCACCGTCCCGTCCGCCTCCACCTTGTCGCCCCGCGCGACCGTCCCCGAGTAAGGCAGCACCGTGACCATCCCACCCGTGAACAGCTCCACGGTCAGGATGGTCTTGCTGGGGTTGACGGCGATCACCTGGCCGATCGGGTTCTCGTCTGCCACGCATTCGTCCACGAAGTGGTTGCCTGTCGTATCCCAGATTACCAGATTACCAACCGCGGGGTCGGTCCAGGCCGTTTTCGGGGCTACTGCCAGGGTGGGGCCCGGAATATGCCCTCCGATGGTCCTCGCCATGCGTCTCCTCCATTGAATGTTCGTGCTCAGCCGCCAGCCATCAGCTGTCAACCACCTGCCTGCGCCTGACTGCTGGCCGCTGACCGTGTTCCCTCAGATCAGTCCGAAGCCGCGCTCGTCTTCCCGGCGCGCGGGCGGCGCAATCATCAGTTGCCCCAGCGGCGTGGGCGGGAACTTCGCATCGAACCGCTTCTGGTACTCATCGCGCAGCCGCTTCCAGCGCGCTGCAGGGAAGCCCGCCAGCGCCTCGCTGAGGAACTGCGCCTCCTGTTCCGCGCCCAGGCAGCCCGCCAGCCGCATAATCTCCGCTTTCAGGTCCTCGCGGTAGAGGTCCCCATCCGCCGCCAGCGGTCGCAGGCGAGCCGCCTCATCCTTCAACCGCTCCAGCTCCTCTGGAAGCGCGGCATAGAGGCTCTCACCCCCCACTTCCCCGCGTCCCAGCAGCGCTTTTTCGGCCACCCGGTCGTCCGATTTGGTGACCACTGCTCCGTACTGGGTGCCCAGGTAAACCAGGCTGCCTTCCACCGCCTCCACCCGCCGGGGGTCGCCCCCATAGGTGGCGGTGCACTCCCGCCCCTCGTAGCTCTGCCCGATGACGTGTGGGCAATCGCTGCGGAAATAGCTTCGCCCGCAGAGGTCGCAGAGCAGATCGGCCCACCGGAAGCCGATGCTGGCGTGGGAGTAGACGCCCCCGTCCAGCTGGGCGCGGGTCTCGTGGTTGGCGGGGGTTTTGACCATATACACCCACGTCATCAGCCACCGCGAGTCCGGTGCCGCCCCCTCCGCTGCCCGTCCGGCCTCCTCGCTCGCAACCACCTGTGTGCGGAAGAAGCGTCCCAGTGGCAGTCGGGTGCGGTCGTGAGCGATGAGCAACGCCTTCCCCACCAGCGTCTCCTGGAACCGTTCCAGGTACATCAGGGGGAAGCGCTCCCCGGTGCGATCGTACTGGTCGTTGCAGATGGCCATCTTCCGGACGTACACCTGTTCGGGCTGGAGGGGCGTCAGTGCAAACTGCTGGTTGATCACTTCCAGGTCCGCCGGCATCACATCCGCCCGCTCCGCAAAGAAACTAAACTCCTTTGCGCGGATTTGCATCTCGTTCACCTCACCTCCTCGCACATCGCTTGACTTCCATTCCGGCTAACGCTTGGCAGTACGGCAACGTGCGAAAAAGTGTTTGAATGTCCAGCGGTGGACGTGAGCGGTGGTTCAAAAGGGATGCAAATAATAGCTCGGCAGATGTGCCCCGTCCTGAACGGCACGGCCCCGGCCACGCACCGTGCCCGCGCGCGCAGGCAGGGAGAGTGCCGTACAGGAGACGAGGGGTTCGGCTCACGGCGTCATCACGAGAAGCGGCAGTGCCATCGGTTCTTCGGAGCACGTTGGATCGTTTCAGCCACATCATCCCGAACATGCAGGAGGGCGCGGCGCGCTGCATTGAGGCGTTGCTGCGTTCCGGAGTGGGCGGGCCGTGAGGGGTGGAAACCGTACGCTGAACGGACGCCGGAGAGGGTTTTGCGAGGAAAATGGTTGCAGAATGGTTGCAAAGCGCCGCCAGCAGGGCCTTGGGTAGAGTGTTGGCGCTTACACTCTACGCACAGATTGGGGCGGGATTCGCCCTCGAGGTTGCGCTGTGGCCCCTAGTCCGCACTTAAGGGGCGCCTGCGCGCCAGGAGAACGCCGGCTCGCCCGCAATGCGTTCCGGCAGGGGCGATAGATTACCCAGCTCCAGCAGCGCGGCGCCTGCTACCTCGCTACCTACCACAATATCGCCCGGCGCCGCCCGCTTCTGGAGCGCCACCGCGCGGTCGATGACGGGGTTGTTGAGGCGGTCCCAGAGTGTCCCTGCCTTGAACGCAATCTCGCCCGCGCTGACCCCGCAGCGAATCTGGAACGGGTTAGGCAGCCGGTTGTGCGCGGCGTTGAACTGGCCCAGCCGTTCCTGCAACTGGCGGGCGGCCCGCACGGCAGAAGTGTCGTCCGGGAAGATGCTCATAATGCCATCCCCCGTGGCGCTCTGCATCTCCCCGCCACAGCCCCGCACGATCTCCTCCACCCAGGCCTGGAACGGCCCGAAGGGGTACTCCACCGCCAGCTCGGGCGCCCCGCGCTTCATCTCCGAGGCGCCGACGAAGTCCACGCTGAGGAAGGCGCGCTGCGCCGTCGTAGGTGTGGATAGTGTCCCCCACGTCCCCCAGGAGCCCGCCACTTTCATACTCAGGGAGGCGCGGTGCACTTTCTGGCCCTCCAGATCGTGTTGCAGGGTGAACAGCGCATCCACTAGCGTGGCCCGCGAGACGGGCTGGTCGTCCACTGTCTCCGGCGGGCCTGCCGACCAGCTGCCGAGCAGGATGCCTCCCCCGATGTACAGCGCCCAACCCAGGAAGAACCCGATAGCCGGCAGCAGCTCGTGAAGTCCCAGGGCGTCCAGGAGCAGGAGGCCGATGAAGGGGATGGCCCAGCCGGCGCCCCACCAGGCGCGAGCGATGGCCCGCAGGTTCTGCGGGCGGAGACTGGCCGGTCGCTTCTCCCGCGTAAGCTGCCAGAGCGCCTGCCGGATGAAGGCTGGCTCCAGCCCCACCTCGGCGCCGATTGACTCCATCTCTTGCGCGGTGAGCGTTTCTTCGTGCCGGCTCTGGAGGCGCGCAGCCAGGGCAGCCACTTTCTGCAGGGTGGCGGCGTCGTAACGTGGTTCGCTCTCGACAGCCTCTCTGTGGCGCAGCATCCCCGTAGCCCTCTCCGCCAATCGCTTCGCCCGGCCGCATCAATAGGCAGCGCGCATCCCTGGTAGGAGTACAGAGAAACACCGCCCGGGGACTCGTTCTGTTACATATAACGGCGCTCCTGCCGATGGGAGGTGTGAAATGCGGCACACAGGGGCAGGCACGGTAGGGAACGCTTGCCGCAGCATCTCTGACCCACGGCTTCTTCGATGGCAGTGCGGACCGGACCGGTGCCCGGTCCCTGGTCCGCTGGCTGCGATCGCCGGTCTCCGAGCGACACGGCCAGATTCACAACTGTCGGTGTGCCCCCTGAACTCCTGACTGCCCCGACCGCAACGCCCGCCCAGGCAGGCCATACGGCCCGACCCTACCCTTGCCCGCTCGCCCATACGGGCGTCCGACCCTACGGT
>JACQGL010000166.1 GCA_016199525.1 Armatimonadota bacterium | reverse complement strand
GCCAGTTCGTCACGCTGCCGACCTGCGTGAAGCCGCCCTCCCGCAATCCGCTCACGTACCTGGTGGATGAAAAGTTCTTCCTGGAACAACTAGAACTCCTGCTCGCCACCCAGGCCGGCCCGCTGAGTCTGCTGTTGGTAGATCCCGATCGGTTCCGCGAGGTGAACGAGCGATTCGGTCGCGGGGCCGGGGCTCGGGTGCTGGTTAAGTTAGTCACGTTGATGGAGAGCCATTTGCGGAGCACCGACTGCGTGGCCCGCTATCGCGAGGCACAGTTTGCCGTCCTGCTGCCGGAAACGGGGGCGCTCGCCGCTGCGGGCGTGGCACAGCGCCTGCGAATGCTCATCCTGGATGCGGAGATGGATGAGGTCTGGCACCACGGCGTACTGACCGTGAGTGTAGGTGTCGCCTCCACAGGGACGGCGGAATGCCACGCCGATCACCTGCTTGCCGCCGCGGAGCGCGCCCTGCACGCGGCCAAGACGAACGGAGGGGACTGCGTGGCGGTGTTCCGATCGCTCCTATCCGCGCCGCTATCCCTGCCACGGGTGCCGGGGCAGCGCGCGGAGCGTGAGCCAGGCCGCCAAGAGGACTGGCACGATTAAGTTAAGGATCTGGGTGGGTAACATAAGGTCAAGGGCTGCACTTAGACAAGCAAAACGGCAACTATTTATTCAGGAGGGTGCCACGCATGCAGTGTTCGGCACCCTCTCTGTGTGTGGGCATTGGGCAAGCATCGCCTCGCCACCGGGTCCCGAAGGCGTTGGGGACGGTGGAGGCAGCGCGCTCCCATCCGGTGGTGAGGGGAAAGCGTGCATCCATGGCAGCACAGCGGCAGGCGGCACGTCTGATTCGGTTGCTGGAATTGCTGAATGATCGGTCGGGGCCGGTGCCTGTTGGGGAGCTGGTGGCCCTGGCGGAACGTGAGTTCGGCGTCAGTGAAGTAACCCTGCGAGCGGACCTGACGACATTGTGCGCCTGGCGACCGGTGCGGAAGATGGGTCGTGGCGCGTTCGGGTGCGCGGAGGGGGGGGCGGGCGGGGACGCCGATCCGAGCAGCCTGTTCGCCACGCGGCGGCGCAGCCGCGCGGAAGCCAAGGCGGCCATTGCCGCTGCTGTCGTCCAGGACCTCCGTGCTGATACCGGCCTGCGGGTCCTGCTGCTGGATGCAGGTACGACCGCCTTCTTCGTTGCCGACCAGCTCTGTGAAGTGACGGGGTTGGATCTGATCGTGTGGACTCCCAGCCTTCCGGCGGCGACGAGACTGGCGACGGCGGCGGGGATCTCCGTGCGGTTGCTGGGAGGTGAGGTCCATGCCAGCTTCGCGGCGGTGGCAGGGGATGAGACGGTGCGCTCCCTGGTGGCGCTGGCCGGCTGCTCGCCGGAGGCGGATATTGCGGCCCTGCCGATCTTCCCGGGTGCCCACTGCATCCTGGATGTGAACGCGGTCGGCCCCGAGGGGGCGCTGTACACGGACGAGTCCACCGAGCGCGTCCAGAAGCGGCTGATGGCGCACCTGGCCGACACGGTGACCGTCATTGCGGATGCCAGCAAACTGTTCCAGCCCCGGTTCGGCCTGCTGGCGCACGAGGTGTGTTCCCTGGCAGAGCTGGCGGGGCGCGATCGGATACGGTTGGTCACGGACAGCAGTGCAAGCGAAGTGGATCAGGGGCGCTGCACGCGGATGTTCCGTATGTCGTTTCCCGGGCACGAGGTGATGGTTCGGGAGGAAGGCGGCGCCGTCGTCCTGGAGGCGCGCCGGCGGTAGGAGGACGGGCGGGCCGAATGAGGATTAGAGGCTGCGGATGGAGGATCGGCCAGGTTTCGCGTTCTGAAAATCTGCGTTGGCAATCCTGGAGTGCAGAGCCGTACGAATCGTGCCACCGGCGGGGTGGGGTGCGGCGTCAGTCCCGAAAGCTTTCGGGACAAGGGAGGGTCCATGCATGTGCGGCATCACCGGCTATATTGGCAAGCGAGAGGCGGTTCGCGTCGTAGTGGACCAGCTGCGACGGTTGGAGTATCGGGGTTATGACAGCGCGGGCGTCGCGGCGCGCGTCGATGGCCGCATTGACGTGGTGAAGTCCGAGGGCAAGATCGCGCGGCTGGCGATGATGGTGGACGGCGCCTTCCCCGAGGCGCGCGTGGCGCTGGCACACACGCGCTGGGCTACCCACGGGCGCCCCTCGACGCCGAACGCCCATCCTCACGGCGATTGCAGCGGGCAGTTTGTGATTGCTCACAACGGCATTATCGAGAACTACCTTGAGCTGCGGGAGCAGCTCAGCGAGCGGGGCCACCGGTTCCAGAGCGAGACGGACACCGAGGTGCTGCCTCACCTGGTGGAGGAGCGCTTCCGGGGATGCGTGGAGACGGCGCTGCGGGAGGCGCTGCGAGAGGTGCGCGGCTCCTACGCCGTGGTGATGGTGAGCAGCCACGCGCCGGACGCTCTGTTCGCCGCCCGCCAGGATAGCCCCCTGGTGATCGGGCTGGGTGAGGGCGAGCAGTTCATCGCTTCGGATATTCCTGCCGTGCTGCCCTACACCCGACGGGTGATCGTTCTGGAGGATGGCGACCTTGCCGTGCTGCGCGAGAACGAGGTGCGGATCACGCGTCTGGACGGCAGCCCTGTCCAGCGCCCGATCCTGGAGGTGACCTGGGACGCGGCGGCGGCGGAGAAGGGCGGCTACGCGCATTTTATGCGGAAGGAGATCGACGACCAGCCCGCCGCCATCCGCGACACGATGCGCGGGCGGATCACCGCGGAGGGCGCCGTGGATCCTCGCATCCTGGGGATGTCGGCGGAACGGATCCGCGCCCTCAACCGGATTTACCTGGTGGCCTGCGGAACAGCCTACCACGCGGGGCTGGTAGCGAAGCACTTCTGGGAGCGTCGCCTGGGCATCCCTGTGGAGGCGGACCTGGCGTCGGAGTTCCGCTACCGCGATCCGGCTATTGATGAGAACACGCTGGTGGTGCTGATCAGCCAGTCAGGGGAAACGGCGGACACCCGTGCGGCGCTGCGGGCGGCGCGCGCGGGGGGGGCGGCGACACTGGGGATTGTGAACGTGGTCGGGAGCACGCTCTCCCGCGAGGCGGAGCACGTCTTCCACACGCAGGCGGGGCCGGAGATCTGCGTGGCGTCTACGAAGGCCTACGTAAGCCAGCTGATCGGCGTTTACCTGCTGGGTCTGGCGTTAATGCGGCAGCGGGAGCGCATCACCGCGGCGGAGGAGGCGGCGATTGTGGCGGACTTAGCGCGGCTGCCGGAGCAGGTGCAGGCGGTGCTGGCGAATGAGGACGCCATCGTGCGCATCGCCGAGCGGTTCGCGGGCTGCCGGGACTTCTTCTTCCTGGGCCGCGGGCTGGATTACTGCGTGGCAATGGAGGGTGCCCTGAAGCTCAAGGAGATCAGCTACATCCACTCCGAGGCGCTGGCGGCAGGGGAGATGAAGCACGGCACGCTGGCGCTGGTCACCCAGGATGTGTGCACCCTCTGCCTGGCCACCCAGGCGCGCCTGCAGGAGAAGATGATCAGCAACGTGAAGGAGGTCAAGGCGCGCGACGCGACAGTGATCTCCCTGGTACGGGCGGGGGATACGGAGACGCCGAAGGTTTCGGACTACGTGATTGAGCTACCCGCTACCCGCGACGAGCTGATGCCGGTGCTGGCGATCGTACCCTTGCAGCTACTGGCCTACCACCTGGCCCGCATCCTGGAGCGGGAGATCGACCAGCCGCGCAACCTGGCGAAGAGCGTGACGGTGGAGTAGCGGAGGTTGCACCAACGGGGCCATGGAGAGCACGGAGAAGAGGAGATTGGGGACTGGGGGGGTGTGGGTGTGAGGAGGCGAGCCGCGCAGGGCCCGGAGAGGTAACGCAGGCTTCTAGCCTGCACGAACGGACGCGCCGCCCGGGAGTCCCCTCCCGGGCGGCGGTCGTTTGTGGGGCAGGGGCTCTGCTGCTATGATGTAGGTGCGCCTGGCCGTGTGGGCGCACGGTGAACCATGAAGCGTACCCTCCGCCACCGATGGCGCCTCATGTGCACGGCACTGGTCATCGGCGCTATCTGGGCGGCCCGTGGTCCTGCGTGTCCGGAACGGCGCCCCCATCATCTACAGTCTGGGGCCGGACGGTAGGGATGATGGCGGCCAGGGCGCTGATGCGGTGCAGTTGGGACCGGCGACTCGAGGAGACCTGGTGTTCGGCAGGTTGGCCCGGCGGAGGTAGGGACCCGCGGTGCCCCAGCTTAACCTCCAAGGAAACGGGCAAAGAGGTCTCACGGTGGCTGGCCGGCGTGAGTGCGGTGCGCTGGGGGTGGCGAGTGGCGTGCTGATCAACCTGTTAGCACTCTGCATAGAGCCAGCCTGTCTGATAGGGAACGCGCGTCATCGCGAGGTTCCTTTTCTACCCGGCCGTCTTCCCGCGCTCGCCGACGGGCCTGTCCAGACAGGGATGCACGCTAGCTGACGCTAACTTGAAGGTGTTTTGTCACTATCGCGGCAGAGGAAGGGTAAGAGGCGACGCCTGCCACTGAGCTGGGGGTCGTACGGGCGGCGCCATCGTTTCGCTCCCATCCCTCACGACTGGAGCACCGCTAACCTATGAGATCGCTACTGGAAATAGGTCCCAACGCGGCTTGGGTGCTGCTGGCGGTAGTGTTTGCGGGAATCTGGGTCTATGCTCTCTACCGGGAGGATATCCGCAACCCGGAGCCTATCTGGATGCTACTCCTTGCCGCGGGCGCGGGCGTGGGGGCGTTTCTGGTGGCGGACCGGGTGGAGGGGTGGCTGCCGACAAGTTTGTATAACCTGCACGGGCCGCTGCAGTCCCGCGCCGCGCTCGCCTTCTTGGTAATAGGGCCGGTGGAGGAGCTGATCAAGTTCCTGGGGGTGCTGGTGCTGGTATGGCCCTGGACGCACTTCGATGAGCCGATGGATGGGCTGGTGTATGCCGCCGCCGCAGGTGCCGGCTTCGCGTTGGTGGAGAACCTGGAGTTTATGCGAGAAGAACCGGCGGTGATCCTATCCCGTGGACCGGCAGCTACGTGTGCGCACGTGCTCTTCGCGGCGTTCTGGGGCGCGGCGCTGGGGCAGGCGAAGCACCTGGGCCGCGGTTGGAAGCGCCTCAGTATCGTGGCGGTCGGTCTTGCGCTGGCGTCTCTAGCGCACGGCGCGTTCGACCTGGTGACCTTCTCTGTGAACCACGAACTGACGCTGGATCAGGGACGGGTGATCCAGATCGCCCTCGTTGGGGTGTGCCTGGTCTTTCTGCGCTGGCGCATTCGTGCGGCGCTTAAAGTCCGCCCCTTCCAGTACCGGCGCAAGCAGGAAGCCCCGCCCCGCTGACGGGCGAACCACGCGCCCGCTTTGCCCACGCCCTGCGGTCCCGAAAGCTTTCGGGATGCGGTCACTTCCTCTCCCCTCTCCGGTAGGAGATCACCACCGCCCCCGGCTGCTCGCGGATGGCGACGGACAGACCGTCCTCCATCAGTGCCCGCCCCGTCATCAGCGTGCGTGACCGGGGCGCGTCCAGGTCGATGACGGCGTAACGCGCGTCGGGATCCAGGCCGTGCAGGCGGAAGCGAGCGGACTCGTAGGCGCTGTCCGCGCGGCGGAACGCCTGCACTAGGCCCTCGCCTCGGTCCGGCCGGTCGAACTGCCAGGCCAGCCAGTGAGCGCTGTCCAGGGTATAGGGGGTGAGGGGGTAGTAATCGCCCCAGTAGCAGGGAGCCACGCGCCGCCACTGGGCCACCAGGTGGCGCAGGAGATCGTAGTCCAGATCCTCGCGGCGCACATCCCAGCAGGTGGTGATGTGCGCGCCCATGATGCTTCGGAAGGCGTAGGCATCGGTGGCGATCACGCCAGTGCCCTGGAACGGTACCCAGAAGGAGAGGCCATAGGTGTGGCACTGCTGGCCGATCGGCTCGAAGATATAGTCGCTGCGCAGCAGGGGCACAGCGCGGCGCAGGGTTTCCAGATCGTTGCGGTGGCCGCCGCCGGCGCAGGTATCGATGAGCATGTGGGGAAAGCGGCGGCGGAGTTCGTCCCAGTAAGCCAGGTAGCCGGCGACGTAGCGGCTCTCAGTAATGCCCTGGCGATCTTGGGCGTCGGCGGCGCGCCAGTAGGGGAGCGGATCCATGTTGAAGTCCTGGCGGTAGAGGTCAATGCCCTGTTCGGTGATCAGGCGGCTCACGTGGTCCGTCAGCCAGCCACGGGCTTCGGGGTTGCCCATATCGAGCAGCTTCTGGCCACCGCCTGCCCCGAGGAGCCACTCGGGGTGGTTCTGATAGAGCCAGGTGCCGGGGGTAACGCGCTCCGGTTCGAACCAGACCAGGGAGCGCACGCCCCGCGCGTGGGCGTGATCCGTGATCGCGCGCAGGCCGCGGGGGAAGCGCTTGGTATCCACCTCCCAGGTGCCGGTGTTGAGCCAGCCGGTCTCATTGACGTACCAGCCTGCGTCCATCCACCAGTAGTCGATCTTCAGCCCCTCGGCCAGGTAGCGATCGACAAACTGGATCTGGTTCGCCTCGTTGGCGTGGATCATCTCCCCGAACTGGTGTGAGCTGCACGCCGCCACCTGCGGGGCCACCGGTTTACCCCCCGGGCGAGGGAGGTTATGGGCCACCATCCAGCGCCGCCAGACGTTCTGGGCGTGGACGCGGTCCCCTTTCCAGAACTGGAGGACAATGAGTGGGGTGCGCACCTCCTCCCCGGGACGCAGGCGGAAGCGGGTGAATTCTTGCCCCGCGCGCACGCGCAGGCCGGTCTCCTCATCACGCGTGAAGCGCGCCGCCCACTGCCCCGGCCAGCCGATGACCACGATCAGGCCCTCGCTGAGCCACTGCAGGTTGAAGTACGGATAGGCGGTGCCGCACGGTCGCCCGCCTGACGGCGCACAGCGGAGCTCCTGGTTCGGTTCCAGGATGGTTTGGTGCGGCTCGTAATCGTGCGCGGTGACCAGGGTGCCGGTGTGGTGGTACAGGATGAACGGGGAGAGTGGCTGGCACTGCTCCAGGCGAGTGTCCAGGGCCTGAATGTCCTCCAGGATGGGCGTGTCTGCCGTGCCTGTGTTCCGGAAGTAGAGGGTCCACTCCACGGTGGGGAAGTCGTGGTACTCCACAGCCACGCAGCGGATGACGAGGCCGGTCTCGGGATCAGTCCAGCCGAGGGTGTGCCGGGTGCGGTGATCATCTAGAATCTGCGTCTCTCGCTGCCGTTCCCAGGAGTTGAGGAGATCGGCGGACGGCTGGCCGTCGTAGGTGAAGGAGAGCGGCGGCGTGGCGTTCTGCGGCGGGGGCGGCGGCTCCAGGATCGGCGGGTCGCCCAACGAAGGGGTGCGGCCGTCCACGAACTTCGCTGCTATCCAGCGGCGGGCGGCGTCCATCTCGGCGGGGGTGGGGGAGCTTGCGCGCGCCATAGACGGGAGCAGGAGGATAGTCGGGACGGTCGTGTCCGGGCTGCGCACGGGAGGCGCTCCGGGGCCCGCTGTCTCAAAGCCCTTCATCGCCGCCCACTTCCTTTCCTGCTTTGGCGGAGGTCTCGCCCGTACGGGCCAGGGGTGCGGTCGCGGGGCACGGCGCGAACCGGTGGGTTCACGCTCTGGTGGTCCACGACGTACCGCCTCTGCCGCCCCATAAGTCCCGATTTTATCGGGACGGGTGGCAGGCACTCCTGGCGGGCACACCGTCTCTCGTCTCGTCGGCACGTCCCGACTTTCTGATTACGAACACCCGCGTGTCAGTCCCGCCGATTGGCTCACCCATTCGGCCACTGCCATCTTTCGGAGCGGGGGATCACGCTGGCGCCGGGCTCCCGAGCGGATTCGGGACATGAATAGCGCCCGCTTCCACGTGGTAGACCATACCGCGCCGCTGGATCTCCGTCGGCAAGGCTGCCAGCCGCACGCAGGTCACGAATGTCTGGCACCGGTCCCCCACCCGCTCAAACAGATGGGTGCGGCGGCGCTCGTCCAGATCGCTCAGTACATCGTCCAGAAGGCAGAGGGGAGCCTCGCCCGTCTCCTCACGCAACAGATCCAACTCCGCCAGCCGGACGCTCAGGGCGATGGTGCGTTGCTGGCCCTGGGACCCATAAGGGCGGGCATCGTGGCCGTCGAACAAGAATCCCAGATCATCGCGGTGTGGGCCGACCAGGCAAAGGCCGCGGCGCCGCTCGTCACCCGCGGCGCGTTCCAGCGCCTCACGGAAGGCGATCTCGGTGGCATCCAGCGTGGTGGCTCCCGCCAGGGGAAAAGAGCAACGGTAGCTGATGTCCAATCGCTCGCGCCCTTCGGTAAGGTCCTCGTGCACCAGGACGGCCCGCTCTGCCAGCTCGCTGATGTAACGCTGCCGGCGCTCCACCACCTGCGCCCCGTAGCGGACGAGCTGCTCGGTCCAGGGCGCGAGCATGGCCTCCAGTCCGGGCACACGCCGATCCCGCGTCGCCCTCAGCAGCTGGGCCCGTTGCTCCACCACCCGCTTGTAACATCCCAGCGCGTGGCAGTAACGCGGGCTGATCTGGGAAATCTCCAAATCCAGGAAGCGCCGTCGCCGCGCGGGCTCGCCCCGCACGATCTCCAGATCGGCGGCACAGAATGCCACCACCTGCAGCTGTCCGACGAAGTCCATCACCCGCGCGGCACGAGCGCCGTGGGTGGCCAGTAACTTCGGTCCAGCGCGGCTGAGCACCACCTCCAGTTCCGCATCGGGCTGGCGTTCGCGCCGGATCCGGCCGGTCACTACCGCCGTCGGCTCGCTCCAGGAGATAAGTTCGGTGTCGCGGGCGCCGCGCATGGACTTGGTGGTCGCCAGCAGGTAGATTGCCTCCAGCAGGTTGCTCTTCCCCTGCGCGTTTCCCCCGACGAGCAGATTCAACCCGGGGCTGAACGCGTGGTTCAGCGAGGCGTAGTTGCGGAAGTGAAGGAGCGAAAGACGGGTGAGTTCCATGCGACGCGCGGCCTGGAAGCGTGCGAGGCCGTGTCCATTCTATTGCAATCGCCGTGCCCGTTCAAGGCCGGCGCCTGCCTGTTCCCGCTGCCCCGCCCTACCCTCCGCCAGTGCCGCCGCGGCCAGGCACGGCGGGGCCACCATCACCCTCACCCGTCCGATCCCGGAGGTTGGCCATCGCTTACTCGCCCATCTTCTTAAGGCGGACGCGGGTCTGTTGCCACAGCATCTCGCCTGTCTTTACATCGGTCTCCAGCAGCTCGGTCGGATTGGCGCCCACCCCGATAGCCCAGCGTCCGTAAGCAGAGTGTCCCAGCCCCAGGAGGATGTTGATGACATCAGGCATTGCGCCGGCGAACTACTTCGCCCGCATGCGGATAGTACCAGCGCGCGACTGGATCTCCACGGACGCCCAAGCGCCCGTACGGGTAGACGCTCGCTTTGCACTGCGTTGGCAAACCCCTTCTCCGTGCGGACCCGTACGGGTTCCCCCTATGTGCTGACGAAACCCTATGCACCAGCACACGGACTTCGTGCATCTGTATGTATGCTTGTGTGCTTGGCAGACTAACGCTCGATGCTAAAGCCCTGGCTATGAAAGGGGAAGCCACGGATGGATACGCCTGCCCCGAAAGCTTTCGGGGCCTGCTTGCCGGTGGGCCTGACGCCCGTACGGAGGACGCGGGCGAGCTGCGGAGCGGTTTGCAGGGGTGTCTCGAAGGCTTCCGAGATCCATTGACGGGTGCTTAACGACATGAAACGCGTCCTGGCAGTAGTCGCTGCCGTGATCCTGGGTTTGGGTCTCGCGTTCCTGGGCAATTGGCTGCGTGATGAGTTGAAGGTATACACGCCGCCCGGCCCGCCACTCACTCCCTTATACCGCACGTGGGTGACCTGGCAGCGCTGATCCTGACGACCGGCGCACTTTGGCCAGGGTGCGGCACCGGTAACAGGCCCCGAACAGGGACCTTCGGGGCAGGCGGCTGCCGCCCGCTCTTACGAGGTCAGCGGTACGCGCGGTTCAGGCACCGGGACCAGGTCATCGAACCAGTACGCCTCATCGTTGCGTTTACACACCAGGAATCGACCTTCCGTACACGGATCCTTTGCCCGGTGATGACGCAGGTAGATGCACCCCTCGTCAACCCCGATTACCTCGATCTTGCCGGTGTCATGCGACATAACAAAGCGCGCCCGCTTGGCAAGACCAGAGACGTGATGCTTGGCCTTTTCGAACAGCTCGTAGCCACGCACGAGGGGTACCCGGTATGGCCCGTTGCCCACCGTCGGGCGGCCCTGGAACAGGTAGTATTGGGGACAGCCAATAAACGATAGCTTACGGAACAGCTCGGCAAGCACAGCGGCATCGTCATTGACCCCGCGGATGAGCGGGCACTGGTTGACGCACACCGCCCCCGCGTACAAGAGTGCCGCAATCCCCTGGATGGCGGGTATCGTGAGTTCGCGAGGATGATCGAAGTGCGCCATGATGTAGATCCGCTTCTCGGGCGTCGAGTAAGCGGCGATCGCCTCCTGCAGTTCGAGATCGTCCAGCACACGCCAGGGATTAAACGCGGGCATCTTGGTGCCAATGCGAATGATCTGGACGTGCGGGATTTCGCGGAGCGCCCTCAGGATCCCCTCCAGGCGACGCGTGGCCAGAATCAGCGGATCACCGCCCGTGAGCAGCACGTTCGTCACCTCGGGGTGCCGGGCGATGTAAGCGATACCCTCTGAGACGTCGAGTGATACCTCCTCGTTTTCATCCATAAACAGGCGCTTACGGAAGCAATACCGGCAGTAGGCGCCACACGTCTCATTGCACAGTAGCAGCGCGGTATCCGGATACTTGTGCTGCACGCCGCGCGCCACGGTGACAGACGCTTCGTTCGAAGCGTCGAGTTTGCCCCAGTCGCTCAACTCCTCCGCGCGCGGAATGACAATCTGGCGGATCGGGTCCGCCGGGTCGTCCCAGTTAATAAGACCGAGGTAGTAGTCATTCGCCCGGAAGGCGTACTTTTGCGCCACGCGGCGGAGAACCTCACGCTCGGCCTCGGGGATGTGCTCGATCTGATCGAGG
>JACQGL010000165.1 GCA_016199525.1 Armatimonadota bacterium | reverse complement strand
GCCCAGGGTGGCCGCCAGGGCCAGGAACCAGCGGGAGCACAGCGGAACGAGGGGTCGCATAACAGGGCCTCCGGATGGGAGCGCGAAGTTGGGCGCGGGTGGCGGGAAACGGCGCAGGAGCACGCTTACGGGTGTGCGTTTGCTCTTACTTTTTCATTACGCCTCTTTGGTAAGCGGACGGTTATGAGTAAGAGGAGGAGCAGGTGTGCTTCTTGTGCTGATCACCGCACGTAAATCGGATTCGAGTAGACCCAGGGCAGCGGTTCCTCGGCCACGTCCAGCCAGGCCTCAACGCGATAGACACCCGGCTGTGTAGCGAGCGCGGTGAATTCGCGCCCCTGGCCGTCGCCGGCGGGCTGGCCGTTGCGCAGCAGTCGCCAGCGGCAGGCGAGCGAGGCGCGAGCCTCCAGGCGGGTATCCGGCCCCGCGGGCAGATCACTGCCCATCAGGGCGTGGCTCTCACCCGCCGCGCCAGTGAACGAGAAGCCGCTCGGGTCTGCCAGCCAGTCGAACGCCACGTAGGCGCGGCCTGCCAGCAGGGCATCGAAGAGCGCCGGTTCGCTTACCTCCGGCGCCAGGATATGGGTGCTTACGTATCCAAACGAGAGTTCATAAGGGTCCAGGATCCGGTCCACCACCTTTTCGCCCGTTTTCCAGAGCAGCCGTCCGAACAGCGGCGGCGGGACCAGGTTGCGGTTCAGCTCCGTCAGCACCTTCCCGGACCGGTCTTTCACCATCAGCTTCTTATCACCCACCTCGACCACTATCCCCAGGTTCTGGTGGGAGTCGTTCCCAGCGATACCGGTAACTTTCCGTTTCTGGGTGAGCTGATCCCAGACGCGCAGATTCAGGGTAGGGAGATCGAATATGCAGGCGAAGCCCGCCGCCGGAAAGCGCTCGAATGCATTGAGGATTGCGTACAGCTGCGGAACGTTGCTGGCGTTGCCCGCCAGCTCCTTTAGCTCCGCCGCATGGTCTTCCAGGTCCGCGTGTGTGTTGTAGATCTCCATCGCCGGGAAAGGGGGCAGATCCCAGTTAGTGCGGGCCTCCGGGTGGCAGATGAAGGCGAGGGCCCCGCGGCCGTTCAGCTGCTCCAGGAGAGCGGGTGCGGGCGTCTCGTTGTCGAACGGTACCTCATCCGCGCGAAATAGCAGCAGGCCATCAGTCAGCTCCGTCCCCGGGATGCACAGGATCCCGTCTCGCTCGCCGCGCAGCGCCTCCTTGAGGTGCCGTCGGTCCGGCGTGTAGTGATCCGTCATAAACAGCGCGCGGACGCCCGTCTTGCGGGCAGCAGCCAGGATCTCCTCCGGCGTGCCTTGCGAGTCGTGAGAGAGATACGAGTGCGCGTGGATGACCGCGCGGACATCCAGCAAATCTCCACTGCGCGGTTGAGGCTGCGCGGCGGCCCGCAGCTGCCGCACGTTCCGCGTGATCTTCTGGAGACGGCCCGTATCCGCGCGGGCGAGGAGCGAGTCGGGTCGCTCCGCGAGAGCGCCTGCAGGTTCGAAGCGCCAGGCGACAGCGATGAGGGTCAGTCCCAGCAGGAATGGCAAACGCTTTCTGGGAAACTGCATCATTCCCTCTTCACGGGCAGGCGAAAACGCACCAGCTCTGGCAGGCGGAGGGCGAGCGCGACGTCCCCCTCCACCTTCACCTGGTGGGCGTTGATGGCGCTGGCCAGACTCAGCTCTCGCCGCAAAAGGCGATCCCAGGTGGCAGCAGGGGCGCGGAGCGTGGCGGCGGGGCGATCGTTCGTGCGCGCAGGGCGAACGGTGAGCTGCCCGTCCGAGAACGCCGCCCACCAGTCCCCCGCCCCGACAATGACGAAACGGAAGGTGCCGCGGAAATCGGCGGGCGCGCGGCGGCGCAGCTGGTCCGGGAGGGCGGCGAACCAGCGACGCGTGACCGCCTCGGGCGCCTCTGGAGGCGGGGCGGCTGCGGGGGAGGGCTCCCCACCGATGAGGCGCATGGCCGCCAGCGCCAGTTCATCCCCGAAGGTAGGCCCGAAGAAGGAGATGCGCGCCTCGTAGCCGCCCTTCTCGTATTCCGCCTGGGTGAGGAGGTAGCCCAGGTGGTCATTCGCCAGACCGATGATCAGCGGCGCTTTCCACCCCTGGGCGCGAGCGTGCACCTTGATCCGATCGCCCAGCTCCACGATCATCTCACCGGGGATGGCCACGAGCAGCACCTCGCCGAGTTCTACCACCTGGAGACGGGTTTCGCGGCCCAGGCCCGCGAGGAGTGCCTGCTGCGTGGGTGGCAGCGGGAGGACCCGCTCACGAACGCCGATTTTCACGGAGTCCGCAGTTTGGACGCTGTGGAAAACGCGCGCCGCCTCGGCGGCCACCGCCTGGCCCAGCGCCTCGCTCCCTTCGAAGCCGCGCTTTCTATCCGGTGTGCGGGGCGCCTGATCTCCCTCCGCGCCGTTGGCGTAGAGCGCCATCACGCCGGGCAGCGCTGTTTCCAGTGCGCGCTGTGCGGCGCCCATCCAGTCGCCGGAGGCCTCGATGTTCTCGGGTCCCAGCACCGTCCCGTGGGTGGTGTAGTGGAACAGCGCCGCGAGCGGCTTGCCGTCCTGCGTATCCACGCGGAGGACGGTGAGCTGCGGGTCTATAAGATCGCCACCCCGTCGGTTGCGCGTATAGGACGGCAACTGGGCGATGCCGTAGCCGAAGCGGGCGGGCGCCAGGCGGTCACGCGCCTGGCGAATGGCTGTAGCGATCCCTTCGGCCAGCAGGTTAAAGATCTTCTCGTCGTACTGGCCCAGCACGATATGGGCGAAGAGTCCCTTGCCAAACGCGCCCGGCCCCGAGTGGGTGTGGCTGGCACACAGGAGGAGGTGCTGCGGCGACACGCCCGCGCGGTGGGCGGCGGCCTGGGCCAGCTCCGCGGAGATGCCGATGAGGTCCGTGGTCGCGATGATGACTTCCTGCCCACCCTCTTCCAGGGCGAGCGCCTTGGCGTACAGGGGGTCGTGCGCGCCGGTACTCGGGGCGCCGTTGCGGTCCCCGTAGCCGCCCAGCGGCACGCCTTTGGGTGGGGTGATCTCCGCCCGCCCTACCCCCGCGCGCAGCCCCGCAGAGGCAGGGGCCGTGCATGAAAGGCAGAAAGCCAGCCACAGACAGAACCAGGCCGTGTAGCGCATAAAGGCGTCTTTCTGGACGCGGATGGCCGGAGCCATCGTGCCGCTCGTGCCCTCTTCTCACTCCTGCTCGTTCTCTTACCCTCATTTGTACAAGGGGACAGAAGATGCCCAGGCCACGACGTAAGGGTAGGAGCAGGAGTGGGAGTAAGAATGCTCATCCTCGGTGTGCGCTGCAAGTCACTGCCCGCCACCCAGCCGTAGTCGCACGGGTAATACAGAGGCGAGTAGAGCACACGATCCAGCACGAAGGCGTCGAGCGCGTGGTTATACTCGTACTTGTTCGAGCTGCCCTTCGGGATTTCGATAATCGCGTGTACCTCGCGCGGAGCGTGGGCCCAATAGGGATTGTAGCCAGCGACATTTCGTCCCTCCTGCCGGGCGGCACTCACTCCCCGCCGTAAGCTGAAAATCCGCTCCGCACCTGCGACCCGGTGCGCGGCACGGAAAACGGCTGCCGCGAGCGAGAAACAAACGCAACCGCGGGAGGGTGACGGGACGATACGGCGCGACGAAAGAGGCAGGCCCGATCCCCCCGGCCGTGTCGGGATCAGGATGGCGTCTGCAACGATCGCTCGCCGTGGCCAGTACGGAAAGCAGCGCTCGTCCCCTGCCGGCGGTTGCGGTTCCTTCCTCATCGTAACCGTGCCGCAGGAGGGGTGCCAACCAGGCGCGCTTCAGGGCGTGCCACCGATGACGAAGCCGCCGTCCACGGTCAGGCAGGCGCCGTTCACATAGTCCGCCGCCGGCGAGCAAAGATAAAGCACTGCCTGCGCGATGTCCGTAGGCAGGCCGATCCGGCGGCGGGCGACCCAGGGGATGACTTTGTCGCGATACTCAGCATTACCGCGCTCCGCCTCACGTTCGGGCGGCAGGACACGGCTGTCGATCCAGCCCGGGGCAATGGCGTTCGCCCGAATACCCTGCTCTGCCAGATCCAGCGCCATGCTCATCGTCATCCGGATCACTGCTGCCTTGGCCACGCCGTAGGCAGTATCATGCGGGAAGGTGCGATAAGCGTGGACGCTGGCGATGCTCACAATACTGCCGCCCGTGCCTTGGCGCGCCATCTCTTGCGCGGCTCGCTGGCTGCAGAGGAAGTACCCCTTCAGGCACGAGTCCATCGTCCGGTCCCAAATCTCCTCGGTGATTTCCAGAAAGTGCCGGTTGTCGCCCCAGTAGGCGTTGTTTACCAGGATATCAATGCCTTCGTGGGTGGCAAGGAAGGTATCGAAGAGGCGCTGCACATCGGTGCTGGAGCCAATATTGGCGACGGTGAACGTGGCCCGACGGCCCAGATCGCGGATGGCCTGTAATGTCCTCTCCCCTTCCGCATCCAGCTCGACATCATTGAGGCCGATGTCACAGCCTGCCTGCGCCAGGGCAGTAGCGATCCCGGCGCCAATTCCCCTCCGGGAGCCGGTGATAAGCGCGCGTTTACCAGTCAGTTCCATAGTGCTCCTCCTTATGAGCGTTCATTCTCTCGGGTGCTGATGGGCAATGGTGTCCGCGCTGGCCCACGGCAGTTCTCCTAACTGCGTGGGGACCAGCAGTTCCGCCACCGGGCGGTAGGTGCGGCGGTGGATGGGGCACGGGCCGAGGCGCTGGAGCGCCCGCCGGTGCTCCGGGGTGGGATAGCCCTTGTGCCGCGCGAAGCCGTAACCGGGGTGCAAGGCGTCCATCGCCCGCAGGCGCGCATCTCGGTCTGTCTTCGCCAGGATAGAGGCAGCGGCGATGGACGCGCAGCGGGCATCGCCCTGAACGATCGCGTGGTGAGGGCAGGGGAGGCCGGAAGCGGGCAGCCCATCGATCAGCGCCACCTCGGCAGACGGGCGCAGGGCGCGGAGGGCGCGCGCCATCGCCAGGTGGGTGGCGCGCAGGATATTCAACGCGTCGATCTCGGCGGCATCGGCGGCGCCGATGGCCCACATGGGTGTCGCGGCGCGGATGGCCTGCGCCAGGCGCTCGCGTTCCGGCGGCGTTAAGCGCTTGGAATCCGCCAGGCCTGGTAGATCGACAGGGCGAGCGAAGATTACCGCTGCTGCAACCACCGGGCCGGCGAGCGGCCCGCGGCCTGCTTCGTCCACTCCGGCTACTCGCGTGATCCCATCTGCCCACAAGGCGGCTTCCGCCGACCAGTCAGGCGTGGCTGGCAGAGGGGGCAGATCCAGTAATCGGTCGCGCGACACCCGGCACCTCCGCGGTGGGATGGGCAGTAACCGCTCGGTGATGGATGGTTAACCACACTGCGACGGAGAGAGAGTGGGCATGCGGGTGTGTAGGTGTCGGGTGCGAATGGTGCCCTGCGCTTACCCGCCTAATAACCCGTCCCCCATCTCTTCAGATCACTCTCTCCGCCGCTCCTTACTGCCGTCCGCGGGCGCGCACTCTCGCAGATAGCCGCATGCGTCTGCTGGGGGGAGTGGCCTCCTCCTGGTGAGCACCACGGCGGACAGGCAGAGGGTCAGCGGATGAGACGGATGCGGTACAGTGGCCAGAAAATGGCTTCTGCGCGGCCGATGATCCGATCTCCCTCCAGGGTCTTCTTGTTGATCCAAGCGTGGCTGTCGTTGCTATCGTTACGGTTGTCGCCCATCACGAAGTATTCGCCCGGGGGCACGGTAATGGGCGGCATATCGTAGTTCGGCGGCTCTTTCACCGTCTTTTCCCGCAGTTCCTCCCCGTTGCGGATCACGTGGCCATGATCGATGATGAGCCGCCGGCCGCGCACCACCACGGCCCTTAACTCGCCACCGACGGTAATCACCGCCGCGTCCAGCGTCGGGTCGCCATTGTAGGCCGCTAGGCCCATGGTGACCACCGGGCGGTCCGGTGGGTCGAGCTGAAGGATCATACGGTCGCCCAGGTAGACCCGATCTTCTACGGCGCGGACGGCAGATGGGTCACCGAGATAGATCTCCTGGTCAGGGCTGCCGCTCATCGATACGATGACGTGCCCGTCGAGCACTTCCAGCTTCGAGTTCACGACTCCGGGTGGGCTCAGGCTCTTTACGCGATTACCGGGGACGAAAAACTCCGGCCGGGAGTGATAGCCATCCGCAAACGAGAGGACGACGCGATCATCGGCGAGGATGCGCTCGGGAACGGCCTGGATGACATCGCCTGGAATCGCCACGACGCGCTTGATGAAGTCTTTTTCGTCGTAAGAGACTTCGTGCGGGGCGCGAAAGACGACGACATCTCCCCGTCGCGGCTGGGTGAAGTGGTAAATAAACTTGTTGACCAGGATACGATCCCCCTTCTGGAGGGTGGGGACCATCGACTCCGAGGGGATGTAGAAGGCCTGGACGATGAAGGGCCGGATGATGAGGAAGACGAGGACGATGGCGATGAGCGCCGACTCGATGAACTCCGCCACCGAATCGGTTGCGTGCCGGGTGCCGGCGTTACTGTGCGCCATCGTGACGCGGAGTAAGAGCAATAATCCCACCACCACCAGCACCCATTTGACGCTGATGTTGGCGAGCCAATCCGCGTCCAAGCTCAGCCAGAAGAAAGCCGCCGAGTTCATTACCGATTGCGGGCTTCTTTAATGCGGGCCGCGCGACCAACCTTTCCGCGGAGATAGTAGAGTTTGGCCCTGCGAACCAGCCCGTAGCGGAGGACTTCGATGCGGTCGATACGAGGGGAATGGAGCATAAAACTGCGCTCTACGCCGATGGAGTGCGAGATCTTGCGTGCCGTGAACGTTGACTTCAGGCCCTCGTTTCGCTTCTTGATGACCACGCCCTCGAACGGCTGGATGCGCTCTTTGCCTCCTTCGATGACTTTTACGTAGACTCGGACCGTATCGCCGGCGCGGAAATCGGGGATGTCCGGCCGGAGCTGTTCTTGTTCGATGGCCTGGATCAAATTCATCGGTCGCTCCTCCTTGGGCGGTATGATAGCACAACGTCTCCGGAAAGGCAACGTGGAACTCGGCGCACGAAAGTTGGATTCTGGCAGAAAAGTTGGGCAGCGTCCTCTTACCCACCGTGCCCGGGTTCTGGCGCAGCGGCGCTATCCGGGCGGCGGGTTACCCGGCGGAGGCGCAGGTAGTACATCGCAGTTCAGGTAGCGGACTGGGCGGGCCCGGGGGTCAATCGGTTAACAGACTAATGGGTCACCGGGCAACGAGGCGCTCACGCGACCTATTGACTCGTGAACTGCTTGACCCACGAACCGTTCCTCGCGCGATTGACAGCCGTGCCAGGGGGCGATTCACCGTGCCGCCACGGCTAAGGGGCGGTAGATCACTTTGGGGATGATTAGCACCGGCCCCTCCTGAACCTCTTCCGACTCGATGCAGAGGCGCACCGCCTGGAGCGGTCGGGGGAGGCAGTCGGCGGTGACGATCTCCTTACCATTGATGGAGACGGCGAGCGCCCGGCCGCGCCGGGTGACGGTGAGGGTGAAGCCAGTGGCGAACGTAGGGTCGTTGGGATCGAGACGCTGGCCGGCAAGGTTCGTGAACTTCCGTCGCAGGCCCTGGCGACCCTTGATCTGCACCCAGGGCGCTGCGCCCGGCGGCGCGCCGCCGGGCTCGGCCTTCTCGGGGAAATCCAGGTACCCTGCGCACACCTCCGCGTTGGGATTGGCCATCTGGAAGCTGATACTGACCATCTGTCGCCGGGGCTGGTAGCGGCGGTTGGGCAGCACCTCAATGTCCAGGCGGAAGTCGCTTTCCAGAGGCACCTTCAGGTCGGCAATCTGCGGCGAGCTGGCGTAGCGAACCTGATAGCGACCGTTAATGAGCGCTACCCGCATCCCATCCGCGAGTGGGGCAACGTAGCCAGGCCGCCACCAGTCAGGATCGGCGTAGTCGGCGTCGCCTTCCGGTTCAGCGAACAGTCGGGTGAAGCGGCCTTCGCGGGTCATCACGTAAAGTTCGCTGCCGCTGCCCCGTTTGCGCAGGGAGGCGGCGTAGAGGATGCTGCTGCCATCGGGACTCCAGCAGGCATCTTGCGGCCGGGCGAGCAGCACCCCCGCCTGGAGCGGATAGCGCCGCGGCAGCTTCCCGTCCGCCCCCACGGCGTACATCTCGCTGCCGCCCGGCATCTCCAGGGTGAAGAGAAGGTCGATTCCGTCGGGGGACCAGGCCAGGGAACGTACCACCGCCTTCTCCGAAGGGATGGTGCATACTACACGGAAGCGACTTCGGTCTGGCTTCTCGTCCCGCGGGGTCGTCAGCAGCCGCCACTCGTACTGGGTGACGTTCTTCACGAAGTGGGCGGAGGTTACTTCTGTGGCATCGGGAGACCAGTCGGCCCATCGCCCGTAGGCAATCTCCACTTGCTGCTGCTCACCGTCGGCCTGGGCAGGGGCGAGGAATACCCGGTATCCATCCCGCGTGTTGCGGCAGTAGAGGAGGTGCTTTCCGTCCGGCGCCCAGCGGGGGGCATAACTCTCACCGCCGGTGGTTACGCGCACGGGCGACCCGCCCGCAGTGGGGAGGATGTATATATCGGCGCTGCGTTCCCGGCGCGCTTCGTAGGCAACCATCTGGCCATCGGGCGACATCGCGGGGCGGCGGGCGTCCGTCTCACCCTGAGTGAGTTGGCGTGGTTCGGAGCCGTCCTCGCGGGCGAGGAAGATCTGGTAACAGCGCTTGCCGTCCACCATCACCGTGCGCGCGTAGGCCACCCGTCCGTCGGGGTCAAACTCGGGCCCGGGCCCCGCGGCCAGAGGTTGGAAGGTGACGCGCGCCACACGGAGCTCCATGCTGGTGAGCGGCTCCAGGCATTCCACGTCCAAGCCTACGGCCAGCGGTGCTTCCGTGAGGGGAGACGCCTCCACCAGGGCGACACCATTGATCGTAGCGCTGATCTTCTTGCCCGTGCGGGTAACTGTGAGGCGGAATCCTTCCTTGAAGCCAGGAGTTCCCTCCGGACAACGCGTGCTGGCGATGGGGTTGACCATCTGGTCCGTTGTGGCGCCGCTGATAATCGTGTACCAGCCATTCCAGTGCATCGCGGAGGCGCGGTAGAACGCCCCGTCCGGCTGGTAGAAGACGATCCCGATGGCCTGCTTGCGGGGCGTCCAGTCCGGTTTTGGGGCCACGTGGACCTCCAGCGTGAAGTCCCCTGCGGGCCGGATGGGGACAGGGGTGGAGAAGGGCGTGTCCTCCAAGCGGATATTGAAATCGAGATCCCGCAGAACGGCCGCCGGTTCGGCGGCGCGGACGGGCATCGCCAGGCACGACAGCGCCAGGGCAAGCCACGCACCCAGTGAAGGAGCGACGCGCACGGAGTACCTCCCAGTCGTTGTTCCGGTCCTTCTCTTGTGGCGAACGGGCCGCCGTCCCGGTTCCAGAAGGAGGCTAGCTGCCCGGTCCCCTACCTGGATGGTGAAAAGGTGAGCGGATAGGCGCCGATTCATTCGCCGCCAATGGCGGGAGCCCCTTGCAGGGCGGTAGCCCGCTGTGGAGCGCGGGGCCGGTTCGGGAGGGGCGGCAGACGCGGCAACTGATAACCTTATCCGAGTCCCCGTCCGATCCGGAGGGCGGCGCGGGAACAGGATTGCTGCCCGGGGCTGTTTCCTCCTTGTATCGGTTGTCTTTTTCTTTCACGAGGAATTCGCCGTGTCCACCAATGGATTGCCACCCACCCCGGACCAGCAGGGCTCGCTTACCTACGCCCGGGCGGGGGTTCGCCCCGGCCGTGAGGTGCTGGGGGGATTGCTGGAGTGGGTGAACCGGACAGTCGCTTTCCGCGCGGGCCGGGTTGGGGAGCCGTTGATCCCGAACGGCTACTTCGCCAGCGTGCTGCGGCTCACCGATGACCTGGGCCTGGCCATCGGCACGGACGGCGTGGGCAGCAAGATCCTCATTGCCGAGATGCTGGGCGAGTACGGGACTATCGGTATCGACTGCGTGGCCATGAACGTCAACGACGTTCTGTGCGTCGGCGCGGAGCCGGTAGCTCTGGTGGACTATGTGGCGGTGAACGTCGCCGAGGAGCAGGTGCTGCGGGAGATCGGCCGGGGGTTGCACGAGGGCGCGCGGCAGGCAGACGTGGTGATTCCCGGCGGGGAGCTGGCGCAGCTGCCGGAGATGATCGCCGGCCACGGCCCCGGGCCAGCCATCGACCTGGTAGCCACCTGTGTGGGCGTGGTGTCTCCCGATCGCCTCATCTGCGGCCAGGATCTGGATCGCGGCGACGTTATCCTGGGCCTGCCTAGCAGCGGCGTCCACAGCAATGGCCTGACTCTCGCCCGCCGGGCGTTGTTCGACCGGGCCGGGCTGTCCGTGAACGACCGGGTGCCGGGAACGGAGGAGCGCATCGGGCAGACGCTGTTGCGGCCGACGCGCATCTACGTCCGCGCTGTCCGGGCGCTGCTGGCATCCGGCGTGACCGTGAAGGCGATGGCGCACATCACGGGCGACGGATTCCTGAATCTGACCCGCACCGCCCGGCCGGCAGCGTTCGCGATCGACATGCTGCCCGCGCCGCCACCGGTTTTCGAACTCATCCGGTCCGCGGGCGGCAT
>JACQGL010000159.1 GCA_016199525.1 Armatimonadota bacterium | reverse complement strand
TCGGTGGAGATCTGCCCCGCCGCACGCGCGGCGTGGTGGCGCAGGGCACGCTCAAAGGCGCCCATCTGGAGTTCCACGTGGCGCCGGACGGACTGCAATATCTGCCGTAGCGCGCTCTCGGCCCGTTCCCGCTCCTCCATCTCCCCGGGATCCTCACCGGGGAGAGGATCGGCGGCCGGGAATGCTTCCACTGGCCAGCGGGAGAGGGCCTCCTGAAGTCGGCCCACGACCTTACGGGCGCGGTCGTGGGCTAAACGGTCTTCAATCCGCTCCAGGAGATCCTCCATCCCGTGGCGGAGATCCGACCCCACACGACGCGCTACCGCACCGCCCTGGCGAGCGGCGGTGCGGGCGGTGCGCGCGAGCGCCTCCGCACGGCCTGATGGCGGCTTCCGTTCAGGGAGGGTGAGGGGCCAGTCGGTCTGGAGGGTGACAACCCAGGGGTCGGGCAGCGGCAGTTCCCGCTGGGCGCGCGCAAACGTGCGACTCAGCGCGCGCTGTACGCCGTGGAGGTAGCTCTCCAGGCGCTGCTGAAACCAGCCCGACAGATGGCCCCGCCACTCCGGATCCCGCCGCGCCAGCGCTCGGGTCTCGGCCAGGTAACGATCCGCCACCTCGTCGAAGCCACGACGCCAGCGTTCGCGAGCCTGCTCCACGAGAAGCAGGGCCTGGTCGCGGGCGGCGGCCAGAGCCTCCCGCTCGCGGCGGGCAGCCTCAGCAGCTCGGACAGCGTCCGCACGCCGCCAGGCAGTTGCCCCCTCCAGTCCCGACAACGTCGGGGCCAGCCCTCCCAGCCGCGCACGGGCGGCCAGCGGCCAGCGGTTCCGCCGCGTGGCGTGCAGCAGAGCCGCTTCCAGATCCGCCATCCCGCTGGCCCGCCAGGCTTTCTGATTGCCGTCCAGGCGCGCCCGCAGGCCGCCCAGCGCATCCACCGCGAACCAGGGGCGCGGCAGGTAAGGATTAGCGTACGCGGCGGCGAACGCTACCAGGCGCGCTGCGAGCGGCGGGCGGTCGTTCGCGTCCACCAGGTTGGCGAAGTTCGCCACGAGTAGGACGTTGCCGGGCGTCTCTCCAAACCACGCCGCCAGGTCCGCCCGTTCCGAGAGGCTACCTGCCCGGCGGAGGTCCACCACGAACAGCACCAGATCCGCGTCTGCCACCGCCTTCGCGGTCGCCGCATCGGGAGCCTGAGCCTCGTTCAGGCCCGGAGTATCGTAGAGGATGGTCTCCTGCTGGCAGATCTCTGCAGGGAGGAAAACCTCGGCCCAATCGGTCTGCTGCACACTCTCCTGCACTCGATCGGCGACGAATTCCAGCAGGTCGCGCGCCGCGGCCAAAGGGCGGAGCAACCCCCCCACGCTCACGCGCGCCTCCAGTTGGGGACCGTAACCAACGCGGGTGACCATCGCCGTGCAGGGGACGACGGCCATCGGGAGCACATCCGTGCCCAGGAGGGCGTTGGCGAGCGTGGATTTGCCCAGGCTGAATTCGCCCGCAATCACTAAGTGGAAGGCGCGATCGGCAAGGCGCTCTGCGTGCTGCGCCAGCCTTTCTGCCAGGTCGGGACATTCCAGAGCGGCCAGTTGCTCCGCCAGCCGACGCGCCTGCTTAGTGCAGCGGCGCAGGGTGGTGCGAGCGTCCGCTTCCGATCTACGGCGCGGTAAGCGATCAGCCATCAGCGGCGAGCATCCACCCCAGAAGGGGAATGACAGGATCTACCATTCAAATGAAAACAGACTACCAGAGTATTCGCTGGCGCCAGCCACGGTTCCTTCTTCACCGCTACAAGCCGACAGGGATCATCGCGGCGCTTCCCGCCTGTCCGGGGAGCCACGCGCGCCGCCAAGGGAAAGACAATATAACCACACCGCGCCCGGTGGAGGTGGGCCGGCCCCGGCAGCCGAACGGGAGGACGATCTATCTCGCTCGCCTTCTCCGCGGCGGCCTCTCTTTTTCGCAGAAGTCCCTACAGCGATGCATCTTCAACGTCTCTCACCCTCGCTCTCCCACCGGCGATGCCCGGCTATCCTGGTAGCGGTGGGCCTCGCGCTCTTCGCTCCGGGGTGCGCCCGCCGGCAAGCGAAACAGATCACCGGCGCGCAGGTAGGCGTGATCCTGCCGACCAGGGGCGACCCCTACTACGACGCGCTGGCGGCGGAGGTGCAGGAGCGCGCGGGACGCCAGCGGGTCGTCCTCACGGTGGAGGACGGCGGCGGGCAGGCGGAGCGTCAAGCGCGTGTTATTCGAGACATGGCGGCGCGCCAGCCCGGGGCGTTGATCGTCGTGCCGCTGCCCGGGGACCCGGTCGATCAGGCGCTCGCGAGCGCCGCGGGCGCGGGCGTGCCGGTGATCCTTCTGGAAGCCGACTCGCCTGGGCTATCCGCAGCCGGCCGCGTCCTTTCCGATGACGCCATCAGCGGCAAGCTATGCGCGGATTACCTGGACTGGCGACTAAAACACAGTGGTAAGGTGGCCGTGCTGAATGACAGCTCCCTCCGCGCCGGTGCAGAGCGGCTCCAGGGCTTCCGGGACTGGCTCGCCCGGAAGCGCTCCCGGCTCTCCGTGGTGGCCACCGAGAACGCCGGGGATGCGCGCCGGTGTGCCGCCCTGGTGAAGGAATGGTTGTCTCGCTACCCCGATTTGCGCGGCGTGTTCGCCGTGCGGGACGCCGCGGGCGCGGCAGCAGCACAGGCCGCGCGCCAGGTGAACCGGAAAGACCTGGTGGTGGTGGGCATCGAGGGCTCGCCAGAGGCCGTGGCGGCCCTGCGCGAGCGGGGCCCATTTACGATGGCGGTCACCCACTACCCTGCCGAGGCAGGACGTGAGGCGTGGAGGGCGGCTCGCCGAATCCTGCAGGGCGACTCGCTACCGGAGAAAGTGGTTACCGTGCCCGTGCTTCCGGTTGTCCGGGACACGGCAGCCCGATTCGCGGGCTGGGATAACGAGCCGCCACGGGAGAAGGTCGATCTGCCGTGGCCGTCCAGTCTGGCGCAGTCTGAGTCTTTATACTTATCCCAACCGGAGAAAAACCCCGCCCGTGGAGAAACTTCATAATACAATATATTGGGATAAGCGGTCGGTCGCCCCACCCTCCACACGTCGGCCGACGTACGCTGAGATGGGCGCCGTTTCCGCGGCGGCCCGGTGAGAAGCGTCATCCAGCAAGGAACGACAGTGCGCCATCTCGATAGTGTCCCCGCCCCCCGGCCGCGTGAGGCACCAAGCGCGCTTCCGGAACAGGAATGCCGCCACCAGTGCGCCGCTCCGTCCCACGGTCTGTCTACTGATCTGCAGGAGCACTCGGGCACGGCCGATGGCATTCTGCCCCACCGCCTGGACGGCAAGACTGTCCTGGACGTGGGATGCGCGTCGGGCTACTTCTGCTGCGAAGCGTATCGCCGCGGGGCCGCCCGTGTCGTAGGCATCGATAGCGACGAGGGCTGCCTCCGGCAGGCGCGCATCACCGCGCAGTGCCTGGGCCTGCCAATCGAATTCCAGCACCGGGAAATCGAGCGAGAGGAGCTACCGGACACCTTCGACACGGTCCTCTGCCGGAACGCCCTGCACCGTGTGCACCGTCCGCGGGCGATGTTAGATCGTCTGATCCGGTCTACGCGTGAGCGGCTCGTCCTGGAAATTCCCGCAGCAGAGCACTCCCGGACACGGGGAGTGATGCGGCCTACAGGCATCCTGCGGCAGTGGCTGGGTCTCTCCATTCGCCGCCTGCTCGCGGCCACGGTCGGCTATGGCAGCCATAGCGAGCCGGACGAGCTGCTCCATCTCCACGTGGATGCCCTCAAGTACCTGCTGAACCAGCGAGGGGATATCGCCCGCGTGGATGTGCTGCCGTCCTCCCGGCCAGGTCGCCAGGTAGCAGTGGCCTGGAAGCGCCAGATGAATTACCTGGCGTTCGTTGCTGGACTCCCCGCCGCCGGCAAGACTACCCTCATCGAACGTCTGCAGAAGGGGGATCTCCCCGAAATCCGCGCGGCACTGGGGCTGGATTGCGCCCCACGCTGGGTCCACACAGAAGCGATGCTTTTGAAGGGCCTTACCGAGCCGCACGTCCCGGCGATGATCTTTCATTACGGCCTCCTGCGCGGGAGCCCGCTGGAGAAGCGCCGCTTTGCACAGGACGAGGCGCTGCACATTCTGGGCTGCGCTCGCCGAACTCGTGCCCTGATGTTGTGGGTGGACCCTCACGTCTTGATCGAGCGGATGAAGGCGCGTCTGGCCTGCACACAAGCGCGCGACCTTGCCAAGCAGCGCGAAGCCCGCATCCGGTTCTACCAGGACCCGCATCAGATGTCCGCCCTGCTGCGTCAGTGGTTTGCCTTCTGCCGCGCGCAAGGCCTACATCTCCAGTATGCAGATACCACCGCCGAGCCGCGACTGATGAGCGAGCCAGAGTACTTCGAGCGTGTACGCGCGGCGGGCTGGGGTGGTGAGCTGCCCGGCTCCGCGCGGTAGGATGGGAACGAGCCACTGGTGTAGAATCAGGACGGAGGACGCACGCATGCAGTTCGTGGTGACCATCTCTCGCGACGAGGACGGCGTCTACGTCGTCACCTGCCCGGCCATCCCCGGTTGCGTGAGCCAGGGCGACACGGAGGAGGAAGCGCTGGCGAACATCCAGGACGCCATCCGGGAGTGTCTGGAAGTGCGCAGGGAGCAGGGCCTACCGCTCAGCATCCCTACCCGCGTGGTGGAGGTTGCGGCCTGATGCCGCAGGTTCCGGTCCTCGCCCGTCGGAGGTCATCCGCGCCTTCGAGCGGCTGGGATGGCGGGTGGCACGGCAGCGCGCCAGCCACATCATCCTCACGATGAAGGGGCACGCCGCGACCCTGTCGGTTCCGGATCACCCTCGGGTCGCCCGGGGTACCCTGCGCAGCCTGATCGCGGACGCGGGGCTGACAGTGGAGGAGTTCCTGGCAGCGCTGGACTGATGGGCGCGACAGGCAGCGCCGCCGGCGTGGCGAATACGGCGCCGCAGATCGTCATGTTTGCCATTGCCACTCTGGGAATCCCCCCGGGTCCCAGTCGTGGACAAGGCGACGGAGCCACCGTCGCCGTACATCCAGAAGCGGGGCCGCCGTGCTCTCATCGGGGATCAGTGCCGGATTGCAGAGGAACATGGCGTGGTATTCCGGGTCCATTGGGCTCTCCCAGCGCGACTGGTCGTCTTTGAGAAAAACAAGCGCGTGGACGCGTTCACGTAGGTACCGATTGCCCTCAAACTCCGCCTGCAACTCACTGCCAAGCGGATTCCGAGGCTCGAAGAGCCCGACGACCCCCATGCGCATAATGTCCGGAACAGCCCGGCGTCCGTAGGTCATCAGCCTAAAGTCGTCTTTGTCGAGCATCCCGGACAGTGGGCCGCTCACGTCGATCACCAGCACATTCCACACCCCTTGCTGCACCGGCCCGAACTTGATCGGCTGGCCGTCGCGCTGGGTCTTCTCCCTGATCTTGTGCTGCACGCGACGAAGCTGCCCGGTCTCGCTCTTCTTGGCGGTAAGCTCGCCTTCTGACAGCGCTGGATAGCTCCATCCGGAGGCGGCCGGGAACTGCTCCTCGAGGGACCTCTGCACAGAGCGGCCGTCGCGCAGGGCGTTAGCCGGGTTCTGCTCCCCCGCCTCGCCGGTCTGGTGCAGGCTCAGCATGGAGAACCGGGTCCCTGGTCCTGCGGCCACTTCCACCCATGCCTGCCTCTCGTACTCCTGAATGACCGCCAGTTCGAAGTTCACTCGGACGCCTTGACGCTCGTCGTGGATGAAGTCAACGACGGTATTGTCGTCGCCGTGAGTAGTCACCGGTCGGGCTAGGCGTACGCCGCCGTATTCGCAAGCACTAGCGAAATGCAGTTCTAGGCAGAGACCCGGC
>JACQGL010000154.1 GCA_016199525.1 Armatimonadota bacterium | reverse complement strand
GGCGTTTGCCGCGGCGCTGGCACTCTTCTTCAGCCGTGCAGCTCTGCTTGCGGGCCAGCCGTATCGTGACTTCGTCCTCTACGACTGGCTGGGGAGCGCCGACAACCTCGCCTGGGCGCCCCTCCACGTCCCCCTGGGCACGCGGGTGGATGCCCTATCCCTGGTGATGGGCCTGGTGGTTACCGGCGTGGGAGCCCTCATCCATCTCTACTCCGTGGGCTACATGGCGGAAGAGGAGCGCTACGCGCGCTACTTCACCTACCTGAATCTGTTTATGTTCGCCATGCTGCTGCTGGTGCTGGCGAACAACTATCTGGTGATGTTCATCGGCTGGGAGGGGGTCGGGCTCTGCTCCTACCTGCTAATCGGGTTCTGGTTCGATCGGCACGCCCCGGCGCAGGCGGGCAAGAAGGCGTTCCTGGTGAACCGCGTGGGCGACTGGGGCTTCCTGGTCGGCATGATCGCCCTGGCCGGGGCGGCAGGGACGCTTACCTTCAGCGAGCTGTTCCAGCCGGAGACGCTGGAAAAGGTGCGGCACGCCGCGCCCCTGGGCATCGGGGTTATCACGCTGCTCCTGTTCATCGGCGCTACGGGTAAGAGCGCCCAGCTGCCGCTTTACCTCTGGCTACCGGATGCGATGGAAGGCCCCACGCCGGTGTCCGCGTTGATCCACGCCGCTACCATGGTTACCGCCGGCGTCTACATGGTCGCCCGCTCGGCGCCGTTGTTCGACTTGGCCCCGGGCACGCAGGCGATCATCGCCACCGTAGGGGTGGTGACAGCGCTGTTTGCCGCCCTGGTGGCCATCGTTCAGTATGATATCAAGCGCATCCTGGCCTATTCCACTATCTCCCAGCTGGGCTTCATGTTTATCGGTGTGGGCGTGGGAGCGTATGCGGCGGGAATCGCGCACCTAGTCACGCACGCTTTCTTCAAGGCGCTCCTCTTCCTGTCCGCGGGGGCGGTGCTGCACGCCCTGCACGGCGAGCTGGATATCCGCAAGATGGGCGGTTTGAGCCGCGCCCTGCCCGTGACCGCCGCCACCGCGCTGATCGGCTGGCTGGCAATCTCGGGGCTACCGGGCCTGTCTGGTTTCTATAGCAAGGACCAGATCATCGAGGGCGCGTTCACGCACGGCTATCCGGGCATCGGCTGGCTGGCGCTGTTCGTGGCCGCCATTACCGCCTTTTATATGACGCGGTTCTTCCTGGGAGTCTTCGCGGGCGAGCGCCGCGTGGGCCCGCACGTCCACATCCACCGGGAAACGCCGGTAATGAACTGGCCGCTCGTGGCGCTGGCGGCCCTGTCCCTGGTGGGTGGCTGGCTGGTGGTGGGCTTCTTGCCGGGCGGCGGGTTCCGGCTGGAGCAGTTCCTCCACCCCGCGCTGCCGGCGCTGGGTGAGGCGGAGCATGAAGCGGCCTCCGCCACCCACGGCCCGATCGGTCCCTGGTCGATGGCGGGGCTCTCCTTCATCGCCTTCCTGGCAGGCGGCGGTCTGGGGGTGTTGGGGCACACCGCCGGATGGTACACGCGCGGGTGGCCGGAAAAGGCCGGGTGGGTGCGGCTGTTGGAAAACCGCTTCTACTACGACTGGCTCCTGCACCGCGTGTTCGTGGTGGGCGGCGCGGCGGCCTGCGTGGCGGTGTGGCACCTGATTGATGTGCTGGTGATCGACGGTCTGGTGAACTTCACCGGGCGAGTGGTCAACTTCTTTGGGGATGCGTTTCGCTGGCTGCAGACCGGCTACGTGCGCAGCTATGCCCTCACGGTGCTGGCGGGTGCGGCGTTTGTGATCGGCTGCTTGCTGTGGCTGATACAGGCGCGGCCGGCGGGGGCGCCGTGATCCTACGATAAGCAAGACAATTGGGGATGTCTCTTAGCCTTGTCATCTTTCTGCCGCTGCTGGGGGCGATCGGACTGCTGCTGATCCCTCGCGGGAGCGAAGGGGTGATGCGATGGGGGGCGCTACTCGTCTCCGGCATCACCTTCCTCTTGTCGCTGGGGCTGCTGGGATCGTTCGATACGCTGGACGACGCCCGCTTCCAGCTGGTGGAGAACGTCGCCTGGATCCCGCAGTTTGGCGTTCAGTATAAGGTGGGCGTGGACGGCATCAGCCTGGCATTGATCCTGCTCACCACGCTGCTGAGCGCTCTCGCCATCCTCTCCTCGTGGTCCGCCGTTACCGAGCGAGTGAAGGAGTACTACATCGCACTCCTGGTGCTGGAGACCGGGATGCTCGGGGTGTTCGCCGCCCTGGATCTGGTGCTGTTCTACGTGTTCTGGGAGGCGATGCTCGTGCCGATGTACCTGCTCATCGGTGTCTGGGGCGGAGCAAACCGCATCTACGCAACGATCAAGTTCGTCCTTTACACCCTGGTTGGCAGCCTGCTGATGCTGGTAGCGATCGTCGCCCTTTATCTTTACACGCGCACCGGCCCGGCCGCCGCCACCGGCAGTTTCGACCTGCAGTATATCCTGGCGCCGGAGAACTTCGTGCTGGGCAGCATCGCCCCCGAGGTGAAGCGTTGGATGTTCCTCGCCTTCGCCCTGGCGTTCGCGATCAAGGTGCCGATGTGGCCGTTCCACACCTGGCTGCCGGACGCGCACGTGGAGGCGCCCACTGCGGGCAGCGTCATCCTGGCGGGCGTGCTCCTCAAGATGGGCACCTACGGGTTCCTGCGCTTCTGCCTACCGCTGTTCCCCGAAGCCGCCCTCTGGGCCGCGCCGTGGATCATCATCCTGTCGGTCATCGGCATCATCTACGGCGCGGTGGTGGCGTTTGCCCAGGAGGATGTGAAGAAGCTGGTAGCCTACTCGTCCGTGAGCCATCTCGGCTTCTGCATGCTGGGGATGTTCGCCTTCATGCGGGTGGCCGCCGCGGATCAGAACCTGATCAATACGGGCGTCCTGGGCAGCATGCTCCAGTCGATCAACCACGGGCTGGCAACCGGGGCACTGTTCCTGATTGTGGGAATGCTTTACGAGCGGCGGCACACGCGCGAGATCGCCGCCTTCGGCGGGTTGTGGAAGGTGATTCCCGTCTTCGGGGCCCTGTTCCTGATCACCACCCTGTCGTCCATCGGTCTGCCGGGCCTGGCAGGGTTCATCGGCGAGTTCATGATCCTGCTGGGTTCCTGGATGGCGGGGCCGTGGATCACCGTCGCTGCCGCCAGCGGCGTGGTTCTGGGCGCGGTTTACATGCTCTGGATGTACCAGCGGGTGATGCAGGGGCCCCTGGACAACCCCGCCAACCAGAAGCTTCGCGATCTGAACTGGCGGGAGCTGTGGACCCTCGTTCCTCTCGTCGTACTGATGTTCTGGATCGGGATCTACCCGAACGCCCTCCTGCGGCTGTTCGATCAGGCAGTGGCTGATAACGTGGTGCTGCCGGTGCAGCAGGCAAAGATCCGCCAGTTCCCGCCCGCTCTGCCGTCGCCTGGGGGCCCCGGGCCGCACGGGGCGCTGCCGGGGTCCGGCACGAGGGCTATCGTGGCCCAGAAGCTGCCGCGCCGACCGATGCGAGAAGCGTCTTCGCTTGCCGCGGAGACGGCCGGGGATGAGACGGATGTGGACCCGCAGATGAACGCGGATGAACGCTGATACGGGCACAGGATGAGAACACGACACGAAGCCATACCCACACTGGCGGAAGGCAGCGGCGGCTGTCTCCCGCCGGATCTGTCCCGTTTGCTCTTATCTGCATTCATCGGCGTGCATCGGCGGTTGCTCTTCTCCACTGCCTTTCTGCGGTGAAGACGTAAGTAGATCACGGTTATGCAGATCACCCCCCGCGATATCTGGAATATCAGCCCGCACCTGGTGGTGGCGGCGCTCGGATTGATCATCCTCCTGATAGACGCCATCTGGCCGAGGATCTCCAAGCGGCAGCTGGCAAACCTGGCGCTGCTGGGGCTGATCGGCGCGGGCGCCCTCCAGGCGCGCTTCTGGCCCCGGGGGCAGGTAACCCCAGTGCTCGGAGGCATGATCGTTCCGGACGGTTACACCGCCTTCTTCAACCTGGTGCTGCTCGTGGGCGCGGGCATTAGCCTGCTGCTTTCCACGGACTACCTGGAGTGGGATGGCAGCGCGCACGGAGAGTACCACGCGCTGGTGCTGTTCACTGCCTTCGGCGGGATGGTTATGGCCGCAGCGGGGCACCTGATCGTCGTCTTCCTCGGGCTGGAGATCCTCAGTATCTCGCTCTACATCCTGGCGGGCTACCAGCGAGAGCGACGGGAATCACAGGAGGCGGCGCTCAAGTACTTCCTGCTCGGCGCCTTCGCGTCTGCGTTCTTCCTCTACGGGATGGCCCTGGTGTATGGGTATGCAGGCAGCCTGGATCTACACGCGATTGCGAGGGCAGCCGGTGCCGGACAGGGTGCCGCCGCCAACCAGCTCCTGCTGACCGGCATCGGGCTGCTGCTCGTCGGCTTCGGCTTCAAGGTGGCGGTGGTGCCATTCCACATCTGGACGCCGGACGTCTACGAGGGCGCCCCCACTTCCGCTACGGCCTTTATGTCCGTGGTGGCCAAGGCCGCTGGATTCGCGGCGTTCGTGCGGGTGTTCGCGCTGGCATTTCCGGGCGCGGATCTGCGCCACCAGGTCGGGGCCGTTGTCGCCAGCATCGCTATGCTCACGATGGTCGTGGGGAATACCGCCGCAGTGCTGCAGACGAACATCAAGCGGCTCCTGGCGTACTCCAGCATCGCGCACGCGGGTTATATCCTGGTGGGCGTGGTGGCGGTGCTTCGGAACCCGGCAGCGCCCGCAGAAGGAGTTTCCGCAGTCCTCTTCTACACACTGGCCTACACGTTTATGAACCTGGGCGCGTTCGCGGTGGTGCTGGCCCTGCGTCGGCGCGGCGAGGAGCTGTTGAACATCGAGGAGTACGCCGGACTTGGCTTCCGCTATCCCTGGCTGGGAGCGTTGATGGCGCTCTTCATGCTCTCCCTGGCCGGCATGCCGCCCACGGCGGGCTTCTTTGCCAAGCTCTATCTCATCCGCGCCGCCCTATCGCCCCTGGTGGGCATGTGGTGGCTCGTCATCACTCTGGCGCTCACCAGCGTCGTCTCCTTCTACTACTACATCCGCGTGGTGACGGTGATGTATATGCGGCCTGCCGTCGAGGGCGAGCAAGCGCCCCAGGCCAGCGCCGGGCCGCACCTGGGCACCGGGCTGGCCCTGGCCGCGCTGGGCACCATCCTCCTGGGCCTCATTCCCGCAGGCATCCTTCAGGCCGCGCAGCAGATCGCCGAGGGTCTGGTGGAGCTGGGGGGAATGGCGCTGCGTTGATGCCGAATGCGGACGGCGGCATCCAGACCCGCCCTCCGCGTGCTCCGGTTTCCGGCAAGCAAGCCCTGCGTTCCCTTGACGCCCCCGCCACGGCGGGTTATCATATTCAAAATTCCCCCTGCAAGGAGCGGCATTTGGTCATTGTTCTTGATCTGGACGGCGTCGTCTACCGGGGAGAAACGCCCGTCCCCGGAGCCGTCCCCTCCCTGAACCTCCTCTCCCAGCGCAGCTACTCGCTCTTCTTTCTCACCAACAATTCCACCCGTTCGCGGCGCCACTACGCGCAGAAACTGGCGCGCATGGGCATACCCGCGCGGCCGGACCAGGTGGTGACCTCCTCCCACGTCACCGGTTGCTACCTGAGCGAGCGCGGGGCCGCCGGGCGAACGGTCTACACCATCGGCGAGGAGGGTATGGCGGAGGAGCTGGCGCTCGCGGGGCTGCGGGTCCTCCCCGACGATACGGAGGAGCAGGCGGACTACGTGGTCGTGGGGCTCGACCGCAAGCTCACCTACGCGCGGCTGGCACGGGCCTACGACCAGGTGCGCGGTGGGGCGGCGTTCATCGCCACCAACCGCGATGCAACTTACCCGATCGAGGGGGGGCGCGAAATCCCCGGCGGCGGCGCGATGGTCGCCGCGCTGGCCTGCGCCACGGGTGTGGAACCGGTGACGGTTGGCAAGCCGGAGACCCACCCCTGGCGGCTCATCCTGAGCGTAACGGGCGCGGCGCCGGAGGAGGCATTGATGGTGGGGGACCGTGCTGAGACCGACATCCTGGGCGCCAAACGACTGGGCATGCGCACCGCCCTGGTCCTAACCGGGGTGACGAGGGCGGAGGAGGTGCCCGGCCTTCCGGAGGAGTGCCAGCCGGACGTGGTTCTGCCCTCCCTCGCCGGCTTGCCGCCCCTGGTGGAGGAATGGGAAGCAGCCCGTCAAGTGCGGCGTCCTGGCGTCCCGAAAGCTTTCGGGACTGCGGGGCGCGCGGGCGGATAGCGGCGGGCGAGAGATGGTTGCGGGGCCCAAACCGGACGCCGAAGAGCGAGAGGAAGACCGATGTCCGAACGAACTAAACCAATTGCCATTGCGGCGGGGGTGGTGGCCCTGGTAGTCGTCGTGCTGGCGATCGTGCTCCAGTCGCTCGCGCGGCGGCCCGCGAGCCCCGCCGCTGCTCCAGAGACAGGGCCCGGCACCTCCACCGGTGGCGCGGGAGCAGTGGCTAACCGGCCACCCGCAGGTGCGGATGGGGCTACGGCAGCCAATCTGCCGGCGGGTCCTTCCCCCGGCGCCCCACGGGACGAAGCGCCCCTGTTCAGTATCCAGTACTGGGGGCACGCCTGCTTCTTGATCACCGCCGGCAGCGGGAACGATAGGGTGAGCGCGGTTACCGATCCCTACGACCACCGGTTTACTGGCTACGCACCGCTGGACCTGCAGGCGCAGTTCGTGACCATCAGCCACGACCACCGCGACCACAACTACCGCGCCGCGGTCCGGGCGTTTCCGGGCCAGACACTTACCGTGCTCGACGCTGGATCAGCCGTCGCCCGGCGTGGGAAGGTGACCATCTCCCACGTGAGCACCTATCACGATACGAGGCAGGGCGCGGAGAGAGGTCCGAACACGGTGTTCATCGTGGCTATGGACGGAACGCGGCTCGTCCACCTGGGCGATCTGGGCCATATCCTGACGCCGGAGCAGGTGGCGGCCATCGGGCGGGTAGACGTCCTCCTGGTACCCGTGGGGGGGACGTTCACCATCGGCCCCGCGGAAGCGCGCCAGGTGGTGGAACAGCTGAACCCACGCCTGGTGATTCCAATGCACTACCGAACCGGCGGCACGGCCCCGGATCTGGCGAGGGTGCTCCAGCCCGTGGAGTCGTTCACGGTTCAGTTTGCGGATGTGAAGTCTCTGAATCAAGACACAGAGACCGTTTACCGCTCCACTTTGAACAACACGCGGCCGGTGGTCCACGTGTTGAAGCCGGCGGGGCTAAAGTAACGGGGGAGGCTTCCTGGAGCGCCCCGAAGGCTTTCGGGACGCGGGAAGAGTGCGGCGTGCAGGCAAGCCATACGGCCCGACCTTACGGTCCCGTATGGGTATGGGATGCCTGCGCTTCATCCGGAGAGGAGTCCAGCAATGACCAGGTACGTATTCGTTACCGGTGGGGTGGTATCGTCCATTGGCAAGGGAATTACCACCGCCAGCCTGGGTCGGCTGCTCCGGAACCGCGGCTTCAGTGTCTCAATGATGAAAATTGACCCCTATCTGAACGTGGACGCGGGCACGATGAACCCCTACCAGCACGGAGAGGTGTTTGTCACCGACGACCGCGCGGAAACGGACCTCGACCTGGGCCACTACGAACGGTTCGTGGACGTGAACCTCACGCGGATGTCCAACGTCACCACCGGCCTGGTTTACGCCGCTGTCATCGAGAAGGAGCGACGGGGCGAGTATCTGGGCGGAACCGTGCAGGTGATCCCTCACATCACCAACGAGATCAAATCCCGCATCCGCGCCCTGGCTGTGGAGAGTAATCCGGACGTGCTCATCATCGAGGTGGGCGGCACCGTGGGCGACATCGAAGGCCAGCCGTTCCTGGAAGCCATCCGGCAGTTCCGCAAGGACGTGGGCCCGGGCCACGTCCTCTACGTGCACGTGACCCTGGTCCCCGCCGTGAGCCCCTGGGGAGAGGTGAAGACGAAGCCCACCCAGCACAGCGTGATGGCGCTGCGCGAGATGGGCATCCAGCCGGATGTGCTCGTGTGTCGGTCCAAGGCGCCGCTCACCCGCGAGATGAAAGAGAAGATCGCCCTGTTCTGCGATGTGGATGTGGACGCCGTCATCGATGCCCAGGATACGCAGAACATCTACGAGATTCCGCTCCGCTTCGAGGCGGGGGGCTTTGCTAACCTGGTCATCCGCCGGCTGGGGCTGGAAAGCCGCCTCGCGGATCTCTCCCAGTGGGAGGAGATGGTGCGCCGCATCGAAAACCCCCGCTACAATGTGGACCTGGCGATTGTGGGCAAGTACACGGAAAACGGGGACGCCTATATCTCCGTGCAGGAGGCGGTGCGCCACGGAGGCATCGCCAACTACGCGCGAGTGAACATCCGCTGGGTGGAAGCCGCCGAAGTCACCCCGGCGACGGCGCCCGCGCTGCTCGAGGGGGTGGACGGGATCATCGTCACGGGAGGCTTTGGCAGCCGCGGCGCGGAGGGGAAGATCGCCGCCATTCGCTATGCACGCGAGCAGCGCATTCCGTATCTCGGCCTTTGTCTGGGCCTCCAGATGGCGGTGGTGGAATTCGCCCGGCACGTTTGCGGGCTGCAGAACGCGAACAGCACTGAATTCGATGAGGAGGCGATCCGCCCCACACCGCATCCCGTCATCCACCTAATGCCGAGCCAGGAGACGGTGCGTTGGAAGGGCGGCACGATGCGTCTGGGCTCTTACCCGTGCCGGATCCGTGAGGGGACGCTGGCGCATCGCCTGTATGGGGTCACCGAAGTTGGCGAGCGCCACCGCCACCGCTACGAGGTGAACAACGAGTACCGCCAGATCCTCTACGGCCACGGCATGATCTTCTCCGGTACTTCGCCCGACAACGTGTTGGTGGAGATGATCGAATTGCCGTCGAGCGTGCATCCATTCTTCATTGCCAGCCAGTTCCACCCTGAATTCAAGAGCCGGCCGAACCGTGCTCACCCGCTCTTCCGGGGGTTGGTAGAGGCGATGATTGCCTACCGCGAGGCGCGCCTGGAGGCCGTCCCCGTGAGCGGGAACGGGCAGGGGCTCGCTGTTACGGGGCGAGAGGGGTAGGACAGCGGCCCCGACGGCGAACCTAAGCCTCTGGCCCCCTCCCGGGGAAGAGGGCATTACCGGACACACGCGTGGTTTCCCTTCTCCCCGAGGGGATGGGGCTCTGGCAAACCGCCCGCAACCGATACATGCTTGCCTGGCTGCGCCGGTGGAGGTTTCGCTTGAGCAGATCGAACCTAAGGTCCCGCCAGGGATAGGGCAGTCTCCTGGCACTGTGGGGCACCTGCCTTCTGGTCGCTTGGGATATAGAATCCTGCCTCTGCCTGTCGCCGTGCGCCGCGCCACGCTATACTGAACTTCGATGGGCAACCGGCGGGGAGTGGTGGGGCAGGCGAAACCGAAGGCCAACGCGTGGCGCTGGCTGGGCCGCGGGCTGTTCGCGCTTGGCGTCGTCTTGATGGTGTGGATGTGGGGGCCCTGGTCCCCCAGCCGGCGATCATCCCGGGCGCCTGCGGGACCCCCATTGCGCCTGGAGCGCGCCCTCCCCATTGACTGGCCGCGCGAGCAGTGGCGGCGGTTCGACCTCACCGAAGAGGGCCTCTCCTTCGAGTACCCCGTCCGGTGGCAGATAACGCCCCTGTTCGGGCAGCGGGCCGCCCGACCGGTCGGCAATCTGGAGATGCAGCCGATGGCGCTGGCCCAGTTCCAACCGCCGCGGGCGAGTCTGTTCGTGCAGCGCTTTCAGTCGCCCAGGGCGCTGGCGCCGCCTGCCTGGCTGCGCCGCGCGGAGGAGGACGCCGCCCTGCGCGCCCGTCTCGTCGGCGACGGGTTCGACCGGCGGCGGGTGATGGTTTCCGGCATCCCCGCCCTGCGTATCCGAACCATGGGTGTCCCAGGCAGTGATGCGCAACTGTGGGAGATGCACACTCTGTTTTTCGGGAGCGGCGCGTTCGCCTACCAGGTAACCGTGACCGCCCCGCAGAGCGCTATCGGCAGCTTCGGGCCCGCCATCGAGCGCATCCTGGGCAGCGTGGTGTGGCAGCGCCACGGCCATTTGTGAGCGGGGGAATGGGAGAGTAAAGAATATTCTAGCGGCTACAGAGGTGTAGATGTTACAGGAGGAGTAAGGAAACTATACCGACCTGCACCGTTGAGAGTCGCACGTCGGACGCGCGCTGCCTCTCACCCCCTGTTTCTGATCCAACTCCGGCGTCCCGCCACGGCGCGCCGTTCCACGTGCGTCATCTGCACGCCATTCACAACGTCTTTCGGCGCAAACTGGCATATACCCACTGTTCCATTTCCCTTCCCCGCGTTCCGGTGGCTGTCTGAAATCCGCACTCTGCACTCTCAGGACGCAGGTTCCTCCCTCCCTGGCGCCTGACTTATCCCAGGTGTCTCTGCCGCTGCAAGAAGGAGGTGTTCCATGCCCGGTCAGTACCGCTTTTCGTTTGGCCCCTGGAACCTGCACGAAGGCGCGGACCCGTTCGGGCCGCCCGTGCGGCCGACGCGCGAGTTCACCGAGAAGCTGGACATCGCCGTCCGCCTGGGTTTCCAGGGCATCCAGTTCCACGATGATGACGTGGTCCCCGCCGACCTGCCCGCCGGCCAGCTGGAGCGGGGCGTCCGCCAGGTGAAACAGATGCTGGACGACCAGGGTCTGGCGGCGGAATTTATCGCCCCGAGACTTTGGGAAGATCCCCGTACCGCGGACGGACCGGTCACCAGCAACCGCGCCGACGAGCGGCAGTACGCCCTGGATCGCAGCAAGCGCGCCGTAGACATCGCGCGCATCATCGGCACGCGGGACATCGTCTGGTGGCCCGCCCGCGAGGGGACCTACATCCGTGAGAGCAAGGACGCCCGCGCCTCCTTCCAGCGGATGCTTGACTACGCTAACGCCCTGCTCGAATACGACCCCGAAATCCGTATCCTGGGCGAGATGAAGCCTAATGAGCCGATGGACCTGATGTACATGCCCACCACCGGCCACTTCCTCTCCCTCTGCTACCGCACCGTAGACCCCACGCGCGCCGGCGTGCTCATCGAGAGCGCCCACTGCGTCCTGGCGGGCCTTGACCCCAGTGATGAGATGGCGTTCGCCCTCTGGCACGGCAAGCTCTGGTCCGTGCACCTGAACGATCAGAACGGCCTGAAGTTCGATCAGGACAAGACGTTCGGAACGGTGGACCTGCGGCGGGCGTTCAACCAGGTGAACGTGCTGGAGCGCGCTAACTACGGGCAGAACGGCGAGTGGGTGGGCCTGGATGTGAAGGCGATGCGCACCCAGCCGTTTGACCTGGCGTGGAAGCACCTCCAGAACAGCAAAGAGATCTTCTCACAGCTGGTGGAGGTCAGCCGCCGCATCGACCGCCAGGAGTGGCAGGACTTCGTCGATCGTCGCGACTACGAGGGGCTGGAGCTGTTCATCCTGCGGAATCTAATGGGTTTGCGGTAGGGAGGGGCCGGGATTCACGGCTGCAGGTGCTGGCGCAGGAACTCCAGCGTGGCTTGATGGACCTGCACCCCGCCAGGGCTATCGGGCGCCCAGCCGTGCCCGGCCCCCTCCACGACCACAATCTTTGCCTCCACACCCGCCCGCCGCAGCGCCTCCATGCAGAGCACGGACTGGCTTAGCGGGACCAGTGGGTCCTCCGTCCCGTGGCAGAAGAGGGTGGGGGCGGAGCTCTTACCCACAAAGGTGATCGGGGAGGCATCACGGTAGACCTGGGGGTCCTGGGCGCGGGTCTTGCCGAGGAAGTTATGGAGGATGCCGTTAGTTACGTTGGGGAAGACCGTTGAGGTGAGGTCGGTAGGGCCGAAGACGTTGACCACGCACTTCACGCGGCTGCTGTAGTGGGCCAGTTTGGGATCGGAGTTCTCGCGCGTATCCCGCACGCCGAGCATCTGGACGAGGTGCCCGCCTGCGGAGTGGCCCAGCGCGCCGATGCGCTCCGGATCAATGCTCAGCTCGTTCGCGTGCGCGCGCACCCAGCGCACGGCGCGCTGCACATCGTCTACCTGCGCGGGGTAGTGATACCTGGGAGCCAGACGGTAGCCGACGCTGATAACGGTGTAGCCTTCCCGGGTGAATAGCGGGGCCACGCCTGCGTAGGCGCCTTTGTTACCTCCCGACCATCCACCGCCGTGGATGAGGAGGAGCGCCGGGCGCGCGCCCGCTCCCTTCGTGGCGGGATAGATGTCGAGGAGCAGCTTCTGGCCATCCACCTCGCCGTAGACGACGTCCTTCCGCACGCTGGGTTCCTGCCCCTGGGCCACACGGGGCACGGCCGCCACCGCAATCAGCACGCTGATAAGTAGAACGTGCCCAGGCCACTGGCGAAGTCGCATCTATCCTTCCCTCGCAGCGGAACGCCCGGCCGTCGAAGACCCCGACGGCCACCCATCATTCGCGCGTGCGCACGCGCGTTTCCTGCGTTAAGGTATCTTACTCTCGGCCCCAGGCATTCAAGTAACAGTAGGAATATGAGGCCAGCGGGCCCGAAGGTCTGCGAAGCCGGATCCCTGGAAAACGAGGAACCCCAAACCAGAAACCTTGCCCCGGCCTGTGCGGCGAGGAGGGCTGTTCCCGCAAACCGAACTGGGATATATCTATGCGACGCATGAAGCCGCTGGGGGAAGCCCTGCCGGAAGCGCTGGACGCCCTGGGCCTGGCCGCCACCGCACGGGCGGCGATGGCCGTTACCCTCTGGCCGGATGTGGCGGGCCCACACACGGCGGCCCACTCCTGCGCGGTCGCCTTTCAGGAGGGCGTCCTGGTCATCGTCACGGATCACTCGGTCTGGGAACAGGAGCTCTCCCTGCTAAAACCGGGGCTGCTCGCCGAGTACCGCCGCCGGCTGGGCAAAGGAGTGGTGAGAGACCTGCGCTTCCGGGTCAACGCGCAGCAGGTCCGCGCCAGAGTAGGCCAGCGGCAAGGAGAAACCAGTGCGCAGACGCCGCCGGACCCGCCTGCGGCGTCAAGAGCCGCCGAACCGGCGGTCCCCCGCCGGCAGGCGGAGCATCCCGACCCCGAGATCGCGCGCCTGCTGGAACAGGTTTACGCCGAAGAGGCGCGCCAGCGGCAAACGCGCCGGGAAGGCGCCCCTGTCTGCGGGCGCTGCGGCGCCCCGAACCCGCGCCGTGGGTCCCTCTGCCCCGCCTGCCGCGTGGAACAGCAAACGGGATGAACCGCGAATAACGAGCACTCAAGAGGGGATCAGTCCCAAATAGGCGCCAGTGGACGCAAATGGACGAGAAGAGGAGATGATTCAACAACAGGCAGTTCCTATCACGGCGACGAGGGCTCGTTCCTCGCCCGTTCGCTTTCTCGTTCTCTCCCCTCAATCTATGTCCACTCGCGTTTGCGCGCGGCTAACGTGGGGTTCAAGCATTGCCCGCCATTGACCAGACTCTCACCCGCATCGTTTCCCAGCTGCCGGAGTACGAGGTCCGTCCGCAGCAGCAGGCGATGGCACGGCTGGTGGCCCGCTGCCTCCAGGAGCGCCGGCACGCGATCATTGAGGCCGGGACCGGCAGCGGCAAGTCGTTCGCCTACCTGATCCCCATCCTGGAAGGCGGTAAGACAGCAGTGGTGGCCACGGGCACCATCGCCCTCCAGGAACAGCTGCTGCACAAGGACCTCCCGTTCATCGAGAAGGCGCTCGGCCGCCCTATCAAGGTCGCCCTCGCCAAGGGACGTTCCCACTACCTCTGCCTGCGCAAGCTTCAGGAGACAGACCAGGCCGTTCTCTCCGGGGATCCCCGCCGTGAGCCGCTCGACCATTTGATCCAGCTCCGCGCGGAGCAGGAGTGGGATGGCGACCGCGCCAACCTGCCGTTCGTGGTGGAGGGCGCCCTCTGGAGCGAACTACTCGCCTCGGACAGCGATGACTGCCTCGGCTCCCGCTGCCCGCACTTCGCCATCAGCCCCCAGCACGTGGCGCGCGTGCGGTGCGAGCAGGCGCAGATCATCATCGCCAACCACGCGCTCTACTTCACCGATCTGGCCACTGGTGCGGGTGTCCTGCCCCGGCACGATGTCGTCGTGTTTGACGAGGCGCACCATCTGGATCGCGCCGCCGTGCACGCGTTCGCGATTACCGTGGGCCGCCATTCCGCCAGTCGGGTGATGCAGCGGGTGCAGCGGCGGTTCCGATCCCTGCCGCTGCACCTCATCCAGCGGGTAAACGAGGCGGAAAGCCTGGCGCTGGAGGCGGTGTTCCGCCACGGGCGGGGCCAGTTTCCTCTGACGCGTGACCCCGATTTCACCGGCGCGGCGCGGGCCATGGCCCGCGCGCTGGCGCAGCTGGCCGCCTGGATCGGCCGTGCCGACACGGGGCAGATGCTCCTGCTCGATAGCGATCCCGGCGAGGCCCGGATGAGAGCAGAGGTCATGCGGGAGCAGATGGCCTCCGTGGCGCAGGGGTTGGCCTGCCGCTGGGAACACTTCGCCAGCGTGGCGCCAGAAGCGGAGCGCGCCAACTGGATGCAGATCGATCCCAGCCGCGACTACTTCGAGCTCTACTCCGCCCCCCTCTCCGCGGCCGCGGAGCTGCGCCGGCTGCTCTGGTCGCAGCGCACCTGCGTCCTCACGTCCGCTACCCTCGCGGTAGATGGCAGCTTTGACTTTCTGAAACGCGAACTGGGTCTGGAGGAAACGGAGGAGGCGATCCTCGGCTCGCCGTTCGATTACCCGCGGCAGGCGCTGCTCTACGTGCCGTCCCACGTCCCGGCTCCGAACGATCCGCAGTTCACGTCGGCGATCATCCCGCTCATCGAAGATATCCTGCTCCGCACGCGCGGGCGGGCGTTTGTGCTGTTCACTTCCTACCGCGCGCTGCGCGAGGTGGCAGGGGCCCTGATAGGCAGGCTACCGTTCCCGTGCCACACCCAGGAAGAGCTGCCCCGGCAGCGGCTCATCGAGTGGTTCCGATCCACGCCGCACAGCGTCCTGTTTGCCACCGCCACGTTCTGGGAGGGCGTGGACGTGCCGGGCGAGGCGCTCTCGTGCGTGATCATCGACAAGCTGCCGTTCGCCAGCCCCGACGATCCGGTGGTGCAGGCGCGCACGGAGCGCATGCGCGCCGCCCATGAGGACTGGTTCAACGGGTTCATGCTGCCCAGGGCCACCCTCGCTCTGAAGCAGGGCTTCGGCCGGCTGGTCCGCAGTCGGCTGGACCGCGGACTGATTGCGATTCTGGACAAGCGCCTGCTGACCATGCGCTACGGCCAGGCGATCCTGCGCTCCCTGCCGCCCGCGCGGCGGGTCACGCGCCTGCCCGAGACGTTGGAGGCAGCGTTCCTATCTGGAGATGCTCCCCACCCCGGCCTTCGGCCACCCCTCTCCATCCCGATGCAGTCGGGATGGAGAGGGACCGGGGGAGAGGAGCAGACATCCGAAGAACCTTAGGGCAACATAAACGCGGAGCAGATGACGTTCCAATCCGCCAACGCGCCAACCACTATCGCTAACCACTATGTCTATGCACGCTTCCCGCGAAAGAGTCCGCCACGCCGTTTACCTGGTTGACCCGGGTCCCCTGGGAGCGCCGCTGATTATGTTCCTGGAACGGCTGACGGGGATGAGCACCGCCGAGTGCGTGGAGATGGTCCGCCGCATCCCCAGTCTGATATTCGTGTGCGACGACCCGCAGGAGGCGAACGAGCTGGTGGCCCGGCTGCGCGAGCTGAAGGCCCTCGCTGTGGTGCGCCCCACGGATCGGCCGCTCAAGGAGGGGTCGGCCCCCGTGGACGCACCCAGAGCCTCCGGGCAGCGCCTGTTCGACGCCCTGATGACCCTCCTCGGCCTCGTTCAGATTGGCATCGGCATCTTCTGGTGGATGGAGGGACGCCTGCTCGCGGGCGCCGCGGGGGTGCTCCTCGGCCTCGTGGTCGCCGCCTACTTCACCTACCGGTTCCCCAGGGATTGAGGGAGCCTGTTGGCCTACTCGGGACCCTGCGCCGGTTCCGATGTAATCGGGAGGCATGCGCAGGGTGTTCTCACCCCGGCAGTTCGTCCCTCTGGCCCCCCAACCCAACCGGTCAGTTGCAGTAGGGGGGCCGCCGGGGCAGCCGGGTGCTCACATCCTGCGGGTCGTGCGGATTGCAGTAGTTCCAGGCCCACGGGCCGCCGCGCACGCCGCCCTGGAACCAGCACTTCGCTTCCCGATCTATATAGAGGGTTAACTTCGCGTGCCCGTCCAGGAATGCGATATTCCACCGTTTCTGTCGGACGCCGTAGGTATGCATATCGACCCAAGCATCCTGGACCATCTGCAGCTTGGACGGGGCAGCAACAACACCGAGGCTGAAGGGTGACGCGCTCGAAAGACAATCCATGTTGCCTAATGACGGCCCCGCCACCCACATGTAGCTGGATACCATCATCGGCCCGGCCCAGCGCCCGGAAGCAAAGCGATCGCCCGTCGGGTCGTCCGGATCATAAAACACCCGCTCGCTTTTCACATAGGACCAGATCTGCTGGGCCACGGAAGGGCGGAACTGTCCCGTGAAGTCCCGGAAGTAGTAGAAGGAGCAGGTGAACGGCGGCGACGGGCCGGTGCAGTTGCCAGCGATAGAGCGGGCGGTAGCAGGGACGTGCGCGTACATACACGCCCACGGATCGGAGGTTGCCAGGCACGCGGACCCGGGCACAGCGAGCATAAGCCCTGATGGGAAGATATCATCGTGGTCCTGCATGTACATCAGCACGCCCAGGGCTATCTGCTTCAGGTTTGATAGGCACTGGATCTGCCGTGCCTTGGCGCGTACCTGTGCGAACACCGGGAAGAGGATGGCGGCTAAGATCGCAATGATGGCAATAACCACCAGTACTTCGACAAGGCTGAAGGCGCGGCGATTCCGCCCTCTGGCGGGGCAGACAGGTCGGAATAGCATTGCTGTCCCTCCTGTAGGCAAAACGCCGGGTTTGCGGCTACCGAATGACAGGCTGCAACCGCGGGCGGAGCGCCGTCACTTCCTTTGTAGGCTATTTACTTCCTTATTTCTCACCGGGGAGGGAACCAACCTCTGCCCGGTTTATCAGCACGGTTCGTCCCTCGCCGGAGAGCCGCCTGCACGCCGCGCGGCTCTCTTCCGGCACCGAGAGAGCGACTCACCCATTCCTCGCTCTGGGGCTTGCTCCCGTGGCATGCTTGCCGTGCGCTGCCACGTATTCGGCAGTGCGGGTTCCTCTGCCGGGCATTACCCATCCCGCTCGCTGGGTAGGCTGATCTAGAGAGCCACACGGGGTGCAAGGCAAACGTCGGACTCCTGGTATATCAACGTACCTCCAGCCGAACCACCCCGCGGTTTCCCTAATCCGTGGCCGCCAATCCGCGTGCGGGAGACGCGATGCGCCTGAAGACCGCTGCCGCGCTCATTCTGGTTGCCTGGTTGATCGTGTCCCTGCCGTCGGCCGCGCAGCCGCCTCCCAAGCGCGGCCCGGCGGCGCCTCCCGCAGCGGCTTTGGACGGGATCACCTTTGCCGTAGAACCTGGCGTCCTCTATCTGCCAGCGCGGGAAGTGGCCACGGCGCTCGGCTGGCCGCTGCGCTGGCATGGCCGCACGGGGACCCTTTACCTGAATAACGCACCCGTGCCCCCCGCACGCGCCCGCTGGCTCCCGAACGATACGCTCCTCGTCCCACTGCGCGCCCTGACTGCACAGGGAGTTCGACTGGGCTGGGACCACACCCGGGGAATGACCAGCATCACGCACGCAGAGCGCGTCTTCTGGGTACGGGAAGGGGCCAAGCGCGTAGCCATCAACCGTGCCGTCCAGCGCCTGCGAGCCTGGCAGGGTGAGCGACTGGTGCTGGATACCCGCGTGAGCACGGGCATGCCAGGGCACCGGACGCCCACCGGATCCTTTCGAGCCGGACCGATCAAGGACCGAATGCATTACTCCCGGCTCTACGGCAACGCCCCCATGCCCTGGAGCGTGCAGGTCATCGGCGACGTCTTCATCCACGGCTTCCGCAGCGTCCCTCGGCGACCGGCATCTCACGGCTGCGTTCGCCTGCCGCTGACCGGCAAGAACCCGGCGAGATGGTTCTGGGAGTGGATCGACGTCGGCACGCCGATCGTTATTGCGGACCACTGGCCGCCATCGCCTCCTCGACCAGCTCCTTGAGAATGCGGCGGTGGCAACGGTTCTCATCCGCGCAGCCGCACAGGAGGGTGATGGTCTCGGTGCGGGCGCGTTCCGCGAGAGCGCGGATGGCGGCTCCCTGATCCGCCATCGCCTCCCGGTAGCGCCACTCGAACTCCTCCCACGGGATGGCGACCTGCTTCCAGGCGCGGATCAGCTCCGGCGGCGTCCCCAGCTCCGGCCGCCATTCGTCCACCCGCTCCTTGCTCACCCCGCGTGGCCAGCGGCGCATCACCAGGATGCGATGGCCGTCTTCCGGCTGGGGCTCATCGTAGACTCGACCTGTGCGAACCATAGCGATAAATCCAGCCCCGAAAGCCCCGAGGTCCTCGGGACGCTCGGCCCCCGAGGGTCTCGGGACGTTCGGGGTCTCCGCACGCCCTTCCCTGCGTACAGGATCAGCCAGAACCCATTACCGGTGAATTATCCCACGATCAAGCTCAAGGAGAGCCGCCACCCTCGCGCCCTGTCCGTGCCGTTCGCCGCACGCCGCGGGAGGCGCTTGTTCCCCGCGTGGCGGCAAGGGAACTGGTCAACGGCCTTTCTGCGCCGTGATCACCAGACGCCCGCCTACAGGTGGGCTTCCGCTCTGCCCGCGTGCTAGCTGTAGGGGTGCTCCTTGGGCGGGATCTGCTGCCGCCTCCGGACCCGGCCGTTGAAGGGCGGGGAGCAGGGCAAAAAGATGGAGTTTAACCGACCTCTGGGGTGGGAAAATTCCCGTCGGTAACTGAAGCGTCCGCAGATCAGGCGTCGCCGCAGAGCCGGGTAGCGGGAGACCGGTGATGAGGCGGCGCTCCGGCGAGCGCGACAGCGCCACGGTAGTTTTCGAGGGCGGTTTGTCCGTCTTCGGGGACGATCCTCAATTACCTGCCGTTGGGTCCGTTCGGGAGGGGCGGCCCAACGGCAGGCGTTCGTTTACGGGGACTACATTCGTAGTATAATAGTTCGGAACTCGCCGGGACGGCTGCCGGACGCCTGGTCGTTGGGTGGCCGAAAAGGCAGCGGGGATATGCCGGAGAGGAGGCGGGTTTGAGATGGATAGACGGGGGGTGCAAGGCTGCCGCTTTCCCCTCTGGATTTCCGGGTCTGTTCTCCGGTACGCGTGATGGGAGAGCGCCCGCGATCCCGGCAGAGCGAGAGGCCAGTGGATGCGCGAAGAATCACTCGAATTCCTGAAGGTTCTGGTGGAGACCGGCGCTCCCTCCGGATATGAGCAGCCGGTCCAGTCCCTGTTCCGCGATTACGTTCAGCCCTACAGCGAGTCTGTGCGCATCGATGTGATGGGCAATGCCATCGCCGCGCTCAATCCGGACGGCCAGCCGCGCGTGATGCTGGCCGGACACGCGGATGAGATCGGTTTCCTGGTGCGCCACATCAACGATGAGGGCTACCTCTACTTCGGGCCGGTAGGCGGCTGGGATGCGGAGATCGTCGTGGGACAGCGGGTAACGGTGCACACCCGGTCCGGCCCCCTGCGCGGCACGATCGGTAAGCGCGCCATCCACCTGCTGGACGAGGAGGAGCGGCGCAAGAAGTCGGAACTGCACACCCTCTGGATTGACGTGGGGCTTTCAGGCCGCGAGGCCGTCGCGCAGCGGGTCGCCATCGGCGATCCTGTTACTATCCACGTGCCCTTCGATCGATTGGCAAACGAACTGGCGGTAGCGAAGAGCTTCGATAACCGCATGGCAGTCTTCGTGTGCGCCGAGACGCTCCGCCTGCTGCACGGGAAAAAGATCGCCGCCGGCGTCTACAGCGTCTCCACCGTCCAGGAAGAGATCGGCCTGCGCGGTGCGCGCACCGCCTCCTTTGGCGTCGATCCGCAGATTGGCATCGCCATCGACGTTACCCACGCCACCGACTACCCCGACGCGGACAAGCGCAAGGTAGGGGATATCCGTATTGGCGGCGGGCCGGTGATCACCCGCGGGGCCAACATCAACCCCCGCGTTTTCGAGCGACTCGTGCAAGCGGCCGAGGAAGAGAGCATCCCCTACCAGGTGGAGGCGACGCCCGGCGGTACGGGTACGGACGCCAACGCTATGCAACTCAACAAGGCCGGAATGGCCACCGGCCTGGTTTCCGTGGCGCTGCGCTACATGCACACTCCCTGCGAGGTGCTCTCCCTGACAGACCTGGAGAACGGCTGTCGGCTCTGCGCCGCGTTCATCGAGCGGCTGCGCGCCGATCAGGACTGGACCCCTTGAGCCACGCCGCCGCCCCCCGACCCTCGCCGCCAAGCGACCGAGCGTTTTGTGCCGGTGGGAGCGGGGTAAATATACACCATCTCGGCGCGCGAGCGCCCGGCTACGCCCCCGGCCGGCTCCGTGCGCGCACTTACCCAGGAGGCTCTCCATGCTCCGCACGCGTCTCACATCTCGTCCCCGCACTGTCGGCCGGCGCGCCCTGCTCACTCGCATCCGCCGCGAGGGCTACATCCCCGGCGTGGTCTACGGGCACGGAGACCCGCTCTCCATCCAGATCCCCATTCGGGAGGTCGAGCATCTGCTCACCCATCAGGGCTCGGGCGGATTGGTGGATCTGGATCTGGAGGGCACCATCCAGACCGCGCTGCTGAAAGAGGTAGGCCGCCACCCGGCGACGGGAGCGATTGTCAACCTCGGCTTCCAGCGCGTCGCTCTTTCCGAAATTATCTCCGCCCGCGTGCCGCTTACCGTGGTCGGGGTCGGTCATGTGGAGGAAAACGGAGGCGTGGCCCAGATTCAGCTGGACCACCTGGATGTCCATTGCCGCGCCGGTGATCTGCCTACCACCCTCCCGGTGGACGTCTCGCAATCAGAGATCGGGGATGCCATTCGCATCGCCGACCTGGCCCTCCCGCCCGGGGTGGAGCTGGCGCAGGGCGTGGATCCCGGGCAGGTGGTGGTCAGCATCACCAGCCCCGCCGTGCCACGGATGGTCGAGGAAGAGCTGGAAGCCAGCGAAGCCGCCGGAACGGAACCTCCCCGGGCGAGCGACTAGAGGAACGGGAGGAGGGGGAGTGTGGGAATGGGAGAACAGCGGAGTGGGTGAAGGGATGAAGGACTGCTCGGCTACTCTCTCCCGCCCCCCACAGAGCACCCGGCCTCCGGGCCGGGTGAGGATTGAAACCCCTGGCTCCCTGACGTGGGGATCCCTGCCATCGATGCCTGAGATCGCCTCGCCATCCCAGATGTACATGCTCCGTCCCCACCTGGAGGGCCTGCCGGAACTCGCCCTGCCGGCGGGCTTCGGATTGCGGACCTACCGCCCCGGGGACGAAGCCGCCTGGGCGCGCATTATGAATCACTGCATTGGGCGGGACTGGACCACCGATCGCTGCCGCCGTGAAATGGTAGAGAACCCTGCCATCCCGCCGGATAGCTTCTTTTTCGCTACCCGCGGCGATGAGCCCGTGGGCACCGCCTGCGCTCAAATCCAACCTCCTGGCCAGCGCGACCTGGGGACCATCCATATGGTCGGCGTCGCCCCGGAGTGTCGCGGGCACGGCCTGGGAACGCTGCTCACGCTCGCAGTCCTGCGCTGGCTCGCCGACCAGGGCTTCCGTCGCGCGCAACTCAGCACCGATGACTGGCGGCTGCCTGCGATCAGAACCTACCTGCGTCTGGGACTGCTGCCCGTCCTGTTCGACGCCCGGCACCGCGCCCGCTGGCAGGCTGTCTGCGCCCAGCTGGGGTGGCCGTACCGGGACGACTGGCCCGCAGCCATTCACCCTCCGTAGCGGACCGCCGCGGGAACGGGGAGAATGCGGGCGAAGCGCGGGGTCCAGAGGTGAAGGAGGGAATAAGGGAGCGACTAAAGGAGTGAGACGGCGCCTCCTCGCTTCCCCCTCGTCAGGAGGTGAGATCCATCCCCGGGGCGCAACCATGCGGTGGCGCCGGCCGCATCGATGGCCGCGCGCTTTCCGAGGACACGCCTGTGAACCGCCGCTGCTTCCTGTTCGGCGCCGCCGGACTGGCCGCCGGCCTTGTCGAAGCCCAGGACCGACGGGGCCTGCGCGCGGGCGCCGCCGTGGTGGAAATCACCCCCTCCCTGACGCGGCCCGTCTACCTGGCTGGATTTGGCCAGAACCGCCGCGCCACCGGTGTACACGATCCCCTCTACGCCCGCGCCCTGGTGCTTGAAGCGGGGGGAGAACGCCTCGCCATCGTGGCGCTGGATCTGATCGGCCTGTTCCACCAGCACGTCCAGGCGATCCGGAAACGCATCCACGCGCTCCCCGGCGAGCGGGTGATCATTGTCTGCACGCACGTGCACTCGGGGCCAGATACCCTCGGCCTGTGGGGTCCCAACGAGTGGGAAACGGGCGTCGATCCACACTACCTGCGCCTGCTCCAGGATCGGATTGTAGCCGCAGTGGAGAAGGCGGCCCGCCGCCTGCGCCCCGTCGGCCTCCAGGTCGGCTCCCGGCCGATTCCCGAGGGCGTGGCCTACAACGCTCGCGAGCCAATCCAGGACCCCGACGTGACCGCCCTGCGCTTCATCGATCGCCGGGCGCGCACGGTGGCCACCCTGGTTCACTTCGGCTGCCATCCGGAGGTGATGTCCGATTCCGGCACCTTGATCACCGCCGATTACTGCGGCCCCGCGTTAAAGCGCGTGGAGAAGCGTCTGGGTGGCGTGGGGCTGTTCATCAACGGGGCGCTGGGCGGAATGGTAACGCCGCAGATTTCCGGCAGCACCTGGGCAGAGGTCACCCGCGTGGGCGAGATGGTGGGGAACACCGCCGTGGCGGCCCTGGAGGGTCGCCCGACGGTGGATGTCGCCGGCCTGGGCTTTGCCTCCCGGCAAGTGCGGATTCCGCTGGAGAACGAGAACCTCCGCGCGCTGGCTGTGGCGGGGGTGATTGTTGGACCGCCGCAGAACGATGAGATGGTTACCGAGGTCTGCCGCCTGGACCTGGGGCCAGTGCGCGCCATCACCCTCCCTGGCGAGGTCCTGCCCAAACCGGCGCTGGAGCTGAAGCGAGCCATTGGGGCGGACGTGTCGCTTGTGGTCGCACTGGGCAACGATGAGCTGGGTTATATCCTGGACCCCGCCGACTATAGCCGCACACTCTACCGCCACGAGCGGCGCATGTCCGTGGGACCGCAGGCCTGGCCGCGGCTGCGCGCCGCCGCGGGTGAACTGCTCGCCAGCCGGATGAATGAGTGCAAATAATAAGATGATCGGCCAGGGGACTGCCGGCGTCAGAATAGATAGGAGGGCTGGAAGGATGGATCGCCTGGCTCTTCGCCGAGGGATCTTGCCGGCCTTTCAGCCTTCCCGCCGCCCCTCTGCCGCGAGAAGAGATGAGAACCCGGGAGGCCCCCCCTCCCTGACGCCCTGCGTTCTCTTTCTCCCCTGCCACCGCTACCCTCTGTGTTGATGTCGGACCCAGCAGAACTATGGGTGGTCTGGCTTGGCCGCGTGGCCTACGACGCCGCCCACTCGCTTCAGGAAAGGCTTCTCGTCGCGCGGCGGGGGGGAGCGGTCCCTGATACGCTGCTTCTGCTGGAGCACCCGCCGGTAGTGACTTTGGGCCGGTCCAGCCGCGCCGAGCACCTGCTGGCCGATCCTGGCGAACTGCTCCGGCGCGGCATCGCCCTGCGGAGTATCGGCCGTGGCGGCGATGTCACCTTCCACGGTCCCGGCCAGCTGGTAGGTTATCCCATCGTAGACCTGATGGCGCGTGGCCGGGACGTGCACCGTTTCCTCCGCGACCTGGAGGGGGGGCTGATCCACGCCCTTGCCACCTTTGGCCTCTCCGGGCAGCGTGTCCCCGGGGCCACGGGCGTCTGGCTGGGTGACGAAAAGGTGGCTGCCATCGGGGTGGGCGTGCGGCGGTGGGTTACCTACCATGGCTTCGCGCTCAACGCGAGCGTGGATCTGAGCTACTTCCGCCTGATCGTGCCGTGTGGGATTGCGGATCGGGGGGTCACTTCCCTGGCGCGCGCGCTGGGCCGCGCCGTGTCCATCGAGGAGACGCTCCGCCCCGTGGCGGAGGGGATCGCCGCGGCATTCGGCGCCCAGGTGCGGTGGGTGGAAGCCGGGCAACTGGAGCGCGCCCTGGCGGAAGCCCACGGAAGTGCGGCGTGCGGCACGCGGAATTCGCCAGGTTAATGCCGGGGCGGATTCTCGCCGTCCAGAGTAGGGAAGGCGCCGGAGCGATCTTGACTTCTATCCTGTCTCGCTTCTGCCATCCCCTGCAACGCCTCCCGATTCGCTCCCATCAGCCGCCAGGCCTGTGCGCGCGCCCAGTTCCACGTACGCCAGTCTGCCCGCTCGGGGGATGACCAGCGGGAGAGGAGGAGGGACGCCACCTGCTGGCCGTCTGCCGTATTCATCTGGGGCAGTGCCGCCACCAGCGCGGGTACGGCATCGGCGCTGAGCGAGGCGGCATACCAGGCGTCGAACGCCGGCGCCGCCTCCAGGCGGCGAGTGTTGGCGCGCACGATCACCGCGTCCGGGTTCACCCCGTGGAGGAGGGCGATCGCCACCAGCCCGGCGATCAGCGCTCCGAAGGCGAACCGCTCTCGCCGGCCGCACAGCACGGTGGCCAGGAACCAGAAGAAGACCGCCGCCAGCCAGCCCATAAAGGCAACGGTGTACAGCCGCAACTCGGTGAGGCCGAACTGCTGCGTGTAGAGGCGCATCCGCCCCAGCGCGGACGCCATAATCAAGAACAGCATCCCTACCAGTGCCACCGCCATCATGCGAAACAGACGCTCGTGCGCCGGACGCTCCGGGCGCAGCAGCCAGTGCGCGAGTAGCAGCACGGGCAGCACCAGCGCGGCGACGGTGACCAGCTCGAAAAAGCCGCGCCGCGCATACTCCGCCCACGTTAGCCCAATGGTGGCCTGGACGAGCGCCGCGCCGCCGAAGAAGTAGCGGAACTGCACGAGCAGGAACGCCAGGAACAGGACGTTCAGCGCGCCCAGCACAATCCCGATCTCGACGATGCCCAGGGAGACAACCGGCTCCGGTGCTGATTCCGCCGCCAACGGGGTCCGTTGACCACCGCTGGGGCTCACGGCAGGCATCCCAAGCCGTGGACAGTGATCACGACCGCCCCTCGCGCCGTTGGCGGCCGCCGTCCCGGCTCGGTCGGGATGGGTCCCGAATGCTTTCGGGATCTGCTGGCGCAGCAGCAACTCGCGTAGAAAGCCGCCGCTCACACAGGCCCAGAAAGCGATCAGGAAGAGACGGTCCAACAGGTCGTCAAGCCGCCAATCAAAGAGGTTGCGGACGATATCCGCGAATACCGCGTCCGCCGCCGCGAAGAGGGCGCCAAACAGCAGCAGCAGCGGCAGGGCGAGGGCGATCCCGCGCGCCACCGCCTTTGCTTTATCGGACCAGCCGGCGCACGGCGGGCTTTTCCACTGAATATCGTGGCTGGCCAGCGGGAAGATCCCCACCGCTGCCCGGATTCCCGCGACACAGAGCCCCAGCGTGTACTCCATGATCCCCGCCACGGCGAGCTGTCCCGTGCGTGCCCGCAGGGCGGCGAGCGCCAGGGTGATGAGCAGCCCCAGGCCGCTCAGGCAGTTAAGCGTGGGGGAGTCCCGCCATGCCAGGGCAAAGGCAAAGAACAGCGCTGGCAAGGCCAGCCAGCACACACTGCCCGCTACCGTCCCGACTGGGTGTCGGGACCAGCGGATCAGCCCCGTGGCCGCCACCGCCAGCGATCCGACCCAGAGACCGACATTGAGGCCCCAGGGAGTGGCCCGCAGCAAGGCATCGCCGAGCACGCCCAGCACCAGCGACGCGCCGAGCGCGCACAGAGCCAGCTTCATTCGCGGATCCATGCGCGCTACCTCACTTTCCTCGAGCAGGGAATAGAGAACAGGTCGGTGCCAGGACCAGAAAGCCACCACCGATCGGCACCATTGGCAGAAAGATCACGGGACAGAGCGGTCCACGCGGAATCACACGCCACCCTCATGTCCAGAGCGCCGGGGTATTGTTACACCGGGTTAGTGAGGCACTCCATGATGGGAGTTCATGCGATCATGGGCACGCCCCTGCGTGCCGCAGGAGCAGCGTCACGCGTCTTCACCAGGAGGTAGGATGCCAGCGGGCCAGGACGCGCAGGAGGGTGGAATGTCTCGGTACGGCGCAGACCCTCTACCGCTTGAGATGCGCAAAAAAACGCCAAACAGCAGGCGGGCATACGCCCGTAAGGGCGGTCGCAACTCACCCGGCCCGCCAAGGCTCCCCATGAGATCGGTCCTGCGCCGCACCTCCCGGATCAGCCGTTCCAGGGAGGGGGTCGTCTCGTACGGGCGGATCCGGCAGGGAGGCAAAATGCTCAGTCAGCAACAAAGCAGGCCTATCGGAACTTCGGAGAGTAAAAGACGGCCCGCAATACGGCCGGAGCTCCCGAACCCGTTCCCATATTTAGATGCGTCCACCCTGACCTCCGCCGCGTTTCGCTTGCGCGGGCGGATGGGGTTTGCTATAATATCGCCGCTGCGGCGGAGTAGCTCAGTTGGTCAGAGCACACGGCTCATACCCGTGGTGTCGGCGGTTCGAGTCCGCCCTCCGCTACCTTCTTACATTGGCAGGGGGTATGAGCACACCGCTCATACCCCTTCTTCTTGGGTGTGAGCATGGGTTCACAGCCATGAGGCGGTGGGTTCTGCGTCCCCCGTTTCTGATCCCGACGGTCAGAATCCGGAAAGGAGACCATCGATGGTTCTCTCGGAAGCGACGCGCGACTGCCTGGAGTACGCGCGCCACGAACTCGGGCATTCCGCCTCCACCCACACCGCCTACCAGTTCTGGTTTCGCCACTTCGCTCGCTGGCTGGGCGAGAACGGGATGCCTGATCCACCGGCCCGTAAGGTCAGCGTCAACCTCATCCGACGTTACGCCTACTCATTACTCCGGGCGCGGGCTGCGCCCCGCCCCCGGTCGATCAGGGGGCGCTCCGATCCGCACACCGTTGGTGTTTATCCGGACCGTCCGCACACCCGCGGCCTGAACCCGCTCCACCATTTCCAGGATCTGCGGGTGGATGGTGGGCTCGCCACCGCTCAACTGGAGCAGATCCAGATCCGGCTTCTGCGCCAGTGCCGCGTGACTACGCCACGCTCGCGGCTGCGCTTCGCGCGGCGATGGCCGCCCACGACTAGCCGCTCAGGGCGCCGCGCAGCTTCTCTACGTCGAAGCCGACGATCACGGTTGTCCCATCGATCACCGTGACCGGGGTAGTCATCACGCCCAGCTTCTGCAGCTCAGCGATGGCACCCGGATCCTGGGTGACGTCCCGCTCGGTGTACGGCGCGCCCATCTGCGAAAGAAACTCCTTCGCCTTGCCGCAGAAGAATCACCCGGGCTGCGTATAGACCGTTACCTGGTGGCCGGGGTCGGACATGGTCTGGCCTCCTCTGATGCCCTGCAGGGCGGGAGAACACTCGCGTTTGTGTGGGAGGGGTCGGGTGCTCCTCAGCGTGGCAGCGCCGAGACCTCATCCAGCAGCTGCTCCGTCGTGACCCGATCATTGAACCCACGCCCCACGTGCGCCTGGCGCAGCACTCCCTGCCGGTCGATCACGAACGCGGCGGGCACGTTCACCCACTCGTCGTGGACCACCAGCTGGCGGGCCACGCCGTAGAGCCCCTGTACCCGCACTACCGGATCCGCCAGCACGGGGAACCCGGGCCGGAGCTTCTCCCGCCACCAGGCGGCGCGAAACGGCTCCTGGCCCACCACCGTCAGCAGGCGCGCTCCCTGCGCCTCGAACGCCACCAACCGTTTCTGCAGCTCGCCGAGCTGCCGGTTGCAGACCGGTCACCAGTCTGCCAGCTGGAAGAGGAGCACCACCGGGTTCCGGCCCTGGAAGCCGGCTAGGCGCACCTTCTCGCCGCGGTCGTCGGCCAGCTCGAAGGCGGGCGCCGGCTCCGCGACCCGCGCCGCCCCCAGCCGCCCGGGGTCATAGCCTGCGACCCACTGTTCGCACAGCGCGTTGCCGCCGGGGACGCGCTTCTGCAGGCGCAGCTCCGCCTGCTGCGCGGAGAAGGCGACGTTCCCGTTCGCGTCGCGGCGGGTAGCGGCGATGGCGGCGGCGACCGTCGCGTCCTCGGGCGCACTGGGCAGACGGCTGAGCGCCTCCACGGCGTAGTTGCGCGCCAGGGCGGAGGGATCGTCCCGGAGCAGGGAGAGCAGGCGGTCCTGCGCACGGGGCTCGCCGATTACGCCGAGCATCTGGGCCGCGAAGCCCCGCACGTGCGGGCTGGCGTGCTCGCTTAGATCCAGCAGCGGCGCGACTGCCGCTTCCCCGGCGCAGGCGGCCTGGTACTCGGCCTCCAGCCGCAGCTGCCAGGGCGGTTCCGCCCCCGGGGGTTTGACCATCACGGCATGCTTCTGCCAGTCCACCTCCACGAAGCGCCGCAGCGCGCCCGGCAGATCGGGCGCCGGGGCGTCCGCGAGCAGGCGAGAGGCCCAGGCGCTCAGGACTCCGGCGCCCGCGGCGCCGAGCAGCGATCGTCGGTTCATCGTAAGCTCCTTTCGGGGGAGAGCGACCCTCCGGCCTCGGGCGCGGCCGCGCCGATCCTCACGGCCGGACGCCGGTGAGCAGGACATAGGTGATCGTGCCGTCATCGATCAGGCGACCGGCTGCTTTGACTACACGCAGTGCCTCGTCCAGATCCAGCATACCGGGATCCAGCTTGCCCAGCCCCTGGGCGATCTTCGCCAGCAGGATCCGTTTGCCGATCCCCTGCGCCATCTCCCGCAACGCCGCCGCGTGGTCCTCGACCAGGAGATCCGTGAAGCCGGCGTCCTGGAGGAGCCGGCGGTACTCGCTGGCTGGCCGGGCGTCCCCGAGGCAGGCGGCGCGCGAGAGCGTTCCCCGCCACTCCGCCGGTAGGCGCTCGGGGTCGAGCGCCACGTCGGTGATGCCGATGCGGCCCAGCGGCCGAAGCGCGCGGTGCACATCCCGCAGAGCGGCGGGCTTATCCGGAAACAGGCAGAGCGAGCACTCGCAGACGGCGGTGGTGAACTGGCCGTCCGACGCCGGAATCCGCTCGGCGTCGCCGCGGAGGCAGCGCACCCGGTCGGCCACGCCCTCCGCCACGGCGCGTTGGCGCGCGTGATGCAGGCTCGCCTCGCTCAGGTCTACACCGACCACCCGGCAGCCGAAGGTCTTCGCCAGGTAGCACGCCGAGGCGCCCTGGCCGCACGCCACATCCAGAACGACGTCCGCGGGGCCAAGCCCGAGTGCCTCTCCCAACCGCCCGGTGAGCGCTAGGCCCCCGGGGTGGAAGCTCTCCCCCAGCAGGTAGCGGACGATCCCGGCCTCGTAGAGCGAGGCGCAGCACGCCTTCAGCTCCCTCCCGTCGGGAACCCCGGCATCGCCGCGGATATCAGGTTGGGATGACAAGAAGCGGGACGGCATCTCCATCAGGTGCCTCCCTGGCGTGGCCGACGTCGCGGCCGCGCCAGAGGTTGTTGTAGACGCAGAACGGGACCAACTCCCCGCTGGGCAGCGCGTAGTGGACGCAGCAAGTGCCCGCCTTCTTGGCGTCGAAGGTGTGGACATCCTGGAAGTGGTGCACCGCGATCATAGTCGTGTGCGCGCCGACGCTGCGCAGGCCTGCCGTGTCGATACCGCACCATAGGGACGTCGCCGGCGTCCCCCCGTCGGCGGGTCAACAGGGGGCGTCCGCCTGCGCGGGGCCGGTGCTGGGCTGGTTCACGAGATCGGAGAGGGTAGCGTCCACCAGGCGGCCGCGCAGGAATTCCTCGTAGTCCGCCGGATCGACCAGCCGCGTCAGCGGCACGGTGACATCCCCCTCCCGGAACACAAAGGTTACCTGCGTGCAGGCGGGATTGCAGCAGGGGACAGGGACGAAATCGTTCGCCTTCAGGACGCCCCCCACTTGCTGCTCCAGCCGTTCGAGCACTTCGCTGCTGGTGACGCGCTCTCCGGGGTCGTGGTCCGGGGCGCGGCCGGCGTAGAACGTCGGCTGGAACACCACGGCGCGGACGGACGGGTGGCTCATCCCGAAGCGCACGATGTCGGCCAGCTCGTCTTCGTTCAGGCCCCTCTGGACGGTGCACGCGAGCGTGATCGCGATGCCCAGTGACGCCAGCCGTTCGACGGCCCGCAGCTTCAGGTCCAGCAGGCGGGCGCCGCGGAGCTCCTGGTAGATATGCGGCCGGAAGGTATCGAAGGAGAGGTACACCGCCGGCTGCAGCCGGCCCAAAGCCGCCAGGAAGTCGTCGTCGCGGGCGATCCGGATGCCGTTGGTGTTGATCTGCACCACGCGCACGCCTGCCGCCTGGGCGCGCGCCACGATCTCCAGGATCTGCGGGTGGATGGTAGGCTCCCCGCCGCTGATCTGCAGCAGGTCCAGATCGGGCTTGCGGGCGAGCGCCGCGCCCAGCGCGCGCTCGAATCCCGCCATCGAGAGGAAGCGGTGACCCTCCGCCGCCGCGAAGCAGGTAGGGCAGCGCAGGTTGCAGGCGTCCGTGACGTCGATGACTACCACGCACACCGCCTGATCGGGGGTAGTACGCAGATCCTGGCGGAGATCCAGCGGCGCGTCCGCCGCAGGGCGTCCGCCGGGGCGGCGCCCGGCCAGGTAGCGCGCGGCGCTCGCATCCAGGAGGACTTCCATCTGCCCGTGCGTGGGGCAGGCCTTCCGCAGGTACGCCGCGCCGCCGCGAATCAGGATCTCCGCCGGGACGAGCGACTCGCAGCGGGGACACAAGCTCTGCGTGGCATCCACGGTGCGTTCCGTACAGGTTTCCACTCCCTGGTTCTCCTGCTCCCCTACCGGTTCAGGCTCCAATCGTACCGGCTGAAGCCCACGCGTTTCCCCGCCAGCTGCCGGGCGACCGCCGGGTCAAGGTACCGCCCCAGGAAGCCGCGTACGTCGCCACCGAAGTCGCCCCGGTACCAGTTGAAGATGGGGGATGTGATGATCCTGCCGTCGCGCACCTGCGTCTCGCCCTGCACGAAGGCGCGGGCGGCCAAGTCCAGCTGCCGGTCGATCTCCTCGGGATCGTAGAACGCGATGGGCGGGCAGGAGCGGCTGCCGCAGTTGAGCGCGAAGTGGATGCGCGGATCGAACTCCGCCTCCGCTAGGGCGAACCGTCGCCGGGGATCCCGGGCAGAGAAGGGCCGGCGCAGGGAGTAGGGCCCGGGACGGTTCGCCCGCAGCACGCCGTTCTCGATGTCATTAAGGCTGAACTGGTAGCCGCCCACGTTGTAGGCAGCCCGGTCGAAGAACCCCTTTGTATCCCACACGCTGTGGGCGGGCTTGAACGCTACGATGGCGTGCACCGTGAGCGCATTGTACAGGTTAATCCAGAACGCCAGCTTCCTGGCGCGTGAATCCAGGGAGGATAGGTCCATCACGCGCAGCGCGCAGGCCGTCTGGACGAGATGCGCCAATTCATCCGAACGGCCCGCGGCTGCGTAGTCCAGCGCGCGGCGCTCCCCGTCGTAGAAATGCACCTTCAAGCGGCGGGCGGTACGTATCAGCTCTGCGGCAAGCTCGCCTGCCGGGATACTGGCGACCGGCTCACCGTTGTTCAGGACGCTACGGTCCCTGCGAGTCGCCCGCGCCGCCACGAGCGCGCTGCTGCCGGCAACGATTGCCGCTCCGAAAAGAATATACAACGCCCTCTTCTTCGGGGTCACTTCCGGGCCGCCAGCTGCTTGGCGACTTTCTCAAGCTCTTCGGGAGCGGCGCCGACGAGTATCTTCGCCACCTTTCCCTCGCGGTCGATGGCCACGTTGAACGGAATCGCAGTCACACCGTAGTCCTGGGCGATCTTCTGCTTGGGATCGAAGATCACCGGGAAGGCGGCCTTAAACTCCTTTGACCAGGCGCCCGCGGCTTCACGGCTGGTTTCCAGAGGCACGGAGATCACCTGCACACCTTGACTCCGATACTTCTCATCGATCTTCTTCAGGTGAGGAAACTCCTCACGACAGATCGGTCAGAAGTTGGCATAGAAATTGAGGAGCACCGCGCTCTTTCCCTTATAGTCGGCCAGCGCGATCTTCTTGCCGCCCACCGTTTTCGCGGTAAAGGCAGGCGCGAGCTCGCCGGTCTTGAGGGCTGCTGCCGCTCCCGAGGTGAGTGGCACCAGCAACGCCAGCGTAGCCAGCGCAATCGCCAAGCGGCGTAACGTACCCGGCATCGCCATCGTCTCCTTTCGGCGTCTCGCATCCGGAGCGAGCGCTACCATTTCCTACGAGGAGCGAGGCCGACGGTCACCCGGGGCTATCCGGGCAGGTGGGATCGTGGCACGACTTCCCTGCTCCGAGGGCGCATTCGCTACCGGCGGCCGGCGGCCAGTGGCATGGTGAGTAGTCTCTCCACCGGCCGGGCGCACACCTGGTCGCTACACGCCTGGTAGCGGAGCCGAAGGCGCAGGGTACGGGCCCGCTCGGCGCCCGGCAGGGCCTTCAGACGCAGGCGGATGGCCACATCACCCTCGTAGACCGCCAGCGGTTTGGGCGCGAACCCCAGGCGGACCTGGCGCGCGCCTGGATAAGTGGCCGATTCCAGCCGAAACGGTCCTGCTGTTGGTTCCACCCGCGTGGCCACCAGAGCGCGATCGGCGGTGCGAGCGTTGACATGCCAGCCAGGCTGGATGGCGAGCCGCACGGTTACCACGAACGTTTGCCCGGGACGCACGGCGGCGGGTGCTCCGGTCAGGCTCACCTGAACCGGCTCCCCCTTCTCGGCTGCCGTGGACAGGACGTCATCGGGCGCGAAGTAATCGTGGGCAGCGAGCAGCATCATCGGCATCGCCGCCGGGTAGCGCTTCATCGATGACGCGTGGGCGTCCAGCAGCCGCCGCGCCTTCGCGCGCAGGTCCGGGTCACCGGTCAGCCGGGAAAGGCGCACGAGCGCCAGCGCGGCCATCGACTGCCCGGACGGCGTGGCCCCGTCCTCCGCCGACTGCGGCCGGGCCAGCAGCACTTCGTGGTGGTGGGGTGTGGAGAAGAAGGTGCCGTTCTTCTCGTCCCAGAAGTCGACGACCATGCGCTTCGCCAGCGCCTGCGCTTCCTTGAGCCACCGTTCCTCACCGGTGGCGCGGTGGAGTGCCAGCAAGCCGACGATAAGGAAGCTGTAATCCTCCAGGAAGGCCTGCGGCTGGGTCCTGCCGCGATGGTAAGAGTGAAGGAGCTTGCCGTCCTTGTGCATCGGAATAAGCAAGAACGCTGCCGCCTTCTCGGCCGCCTGTCGGTAGCGCTCTGCTGCGGTAATCTCGTAGGCGAGCGCCAGAGAGCGAATTATCAGACCGTTCCAGTTCGCCAGGACCTTGTCGTCCAGCGGTGGCCGGGGCCGCTTTTCCCGCATGGTGAGCAGCTTTGCGCGCATGCCATCCAGCCGTGCCCCGAGCGCCTCTGGTGTGGTTTTCAGCTCCCTGACCCACGCCTCCACTGGCTTCTTGATCAGGTTGGGGATACTGCGTCCCTGGAAGTTGCCCCACGGGGTAATGTCGTAGATGCGGTTGAAGAGACCGCCATCCTCCTTGCCCAGAACCGTGACGACTTCTCTCGGACTCCAAAGGTAGAACCTGCCTTCTTCCTTGTCACCGTTCGGGACCGCGCTGTCCGCGTCCAGCGTACCCCAGAATCCGCCGCTGGGATCGCGCAACTCGCGGAGGGCGAAGTCGAGGATCTCCGTGGCGGTACGGCGGTAGTAGGGGTCCTTTGTCTCCCGATAGGCGTCCAGGTAGACCCACGCTAGCAGGGCGTTGTCGTAGAG
>JACQGL010000153.1 GCA_016199525.1 Armatimonadota bacterium | reverse complement strand
TTCCAGACCCCGGCGGTCGGGACGTTCTATGCCTGTATCGACCGCCTCGAAGACGGCCCCTATACGCCCCCATGCACGCACCGCGTCCGTCCCAGCCGCCAACGCAAGGGCCTCTATCGGCGCCACCTCAAGCAGGAACAAGCGGCCCGGCACGCCGCGCAGGCTCGGGATGCCGCGCAGGCCGATACCGTGACCGAACGCTTGACCCAGGAGTTGCTCGCGGCTGCCGATCAGCCCCGGCCCCAGGAGTTGCTCACACGGCTGGAAGACCTCCTCTGCACCTGTGGCGTCCTCCCATCGATCCAGCGGGGCCTCTTGCGTGACCTCTAGGCTTTGGTGCTCTGTGGCGATGGCGCAGCGCTTCCCACGGGCGCCAGTCCCCACGGGCGGCCCACCTGCGACTGTCGCGCCCAGGGCATCTTCCGCTGCGATCATGAGCGGTACTCCCGCGATCCGACCGCCACCTGGGGCTATGACGCCTACCGGGACACGTATTGCTTCGGCCATCGCTCCTTTCAGCACTGTGTGGTCACCTCTGAGCATACCCTGCCCGTGCAGAGCGGGATTGCCCCAGGCCATGTCACCGATTGCACCATGGGACCGACCAGTCTGGACCACTTCCTCAAGGCCTGTGCCGCCCACGCCCTGCCGGTCACCGTGCGCGCGGTTGTCTACGACAGTAGCCTCGATGCCCACGGCATCTCCCAGTTTCTCCAGGCCAAGACCATCACGCCCGTCATTGCCCTCAATCCGCGTCGGGGCGACCACCCGCGGCCCACGGGGACCGCGAGCCAGGTGAAGGACTATGGCGTCCCGCTGTGCCCTGCCGGGGTCCCCATGCGCCGCCATAGCTACGCGCCACGCCAGCATCGGCTCTCCTATAATTGTCCGGTGAAACGGCCCACCCGGCGGGAGGGGCGCGTACAGTGGATCGCGCATGTGCAGGAGTGTCCCCATCAAGCGCTGTGCCAACCGCACACCCAGATGGGGCCCGTGGTCTCTGTGCGCACCAGCGATGATCCCCGGCTGTATCCGCCCCTGCCCCGGGACAGTGCAACCTTTAAGGAGTTGATGGCGCGCCGGACCGGGTGTGAGCGGTCCAACTCCTTCAAGAAGGTGGCTTCCCGGCTTGGCGAGCGCCCCTGCCGGAGTGCGACGCAGTTTCTGATCCGCCTGTCCCTGGTCAGTCTCCTGGAGCATGCGTGTGCCTGGCTGGCTGAGAATCGCAAACGGGGGGAGGGGGAGGCTCCTATGGTCACGCCGCGCCAGGAGGCCGTGGCGTAACGCGAGACCATAAACCGCCAGGACATTTCAACCCCCATCATGCGGGGGGTAGGGAGAGGTCTGCCTCCGCACAGGCACAATCCCTCGGCCACGCGACCTGCCTCGGCTCATGCCACAGCCTACACGTCTCATAAAGGCCCTCAGGAGCGGGGCGAGGCCCTGCACAGGTCCCCGTCCAGCCCTTCTCCTTGATCCGGCGTGTATTCAGCTTATTTAATTGAATACCCTCATCTGTCACTTCCGTGACGCTCGTCTCGCACAGTTTCCGTCCCTCCTCGCCGCTTCGTCCGGTGGAGCGCGCCGGGGGCTGGGGCTGGACAGGTGCCGCCGCAGGCGGGAGGGGAGCGCCGCTGGGGAGCCCTGGGGGGACGGCCGCGGGACGGGCGGCTGGGCAAGGCGGGGGGGCATGACCGTCGGTCCCGCGGTCAACCTTTCCGCTTCCTGGTTCGTCTCTGCCATGAGACTGGAGGTGTGCTCCTGACCCAGGGCTCAGGTGACGGCCGGAGAGGAGCACAGTCAGCATGCACAGCAGGACGGCCAGAGACTTCTCGCGCATGGTAAACTGCCTCGTTGGCTGAGGCGTCTCAAGAAGCAAGGGCAAGGCCGGCGGCATGTGCGCTCAGCACTCCCGAGCGTGCCCCCTCGGGAGTGCCCGAGCGCCCCCTCAGGGGCGACGCCTTGCCTCGAGCGCGCGTCCCTGGCAGCATGGGACAAAGCGCGGAGACCAGCCCAATGCGTGATGACCATGTCCAACTGCCGATAACACTCGACCACGGACGCGCTGCGTACCAGACAGCACCAGGACCGCGCGTGGCGACCTCTGGGCCCACGGTCGCAGGAGCCTTGTGGGCCCTGCCACGTCAGCGGCAGGGGTGACCCGCCTCAGCGCCTGAGGCAAGGAGCGCTCCTACGCGACGTCTCCTCCACGGTCTCCTCCTGGGCTGTCGCGTCGGTATGCCCACGGTGAGCTGGGCTGAGACGCGCCCCCACGCGCTGCGACACACCCACCGCAGCGCTCCCGCTGCGGCGGCGTTGCAGCACGCGACCGAGGCGCTCGCCCGGTTTCGTGATGTCGCTGTGGCACAGG
>JACQGL010000161.1 GCA_016199525.1 Armatimonadota bacterium | reverse complement strand
TCCGTTGGCCAGGCGGCGCGCATCCCCGGCGTGACTCCGGCGGACATCAGCATCCTGCTTGTAGCGCTGGAGGCACGGCGCCGGCGGGCACGGCGGGATGAGGCGGCGGTTACCAGTGTGTAACACGGAAGTAGGCACAACGCAGGGTGGCGGCGCCTCCCGCGGTCGCTCTCACCCCTGGCCCGCAGCCCATCCCTCCCGGTTTTCCGATCCTTTTGATTGGTGCAGCCGGATGCCGCCCTCCTCCCGACAACGGAGAGCGGTAGCCGGGTACGAAAATGCGAGGGGTCTGTCCTGCGATCAGGCGCAGACCCCTCGACCAGTGCGGAGGGAAGAGCAGGATGACCTTCCCGTTCTAGGTCACGGATCAGCCACCCTAGCGATTGCCACATTCGGGGTACGGTCAAACCTGCTCCGAAAGAAATGACACTAAATGGCACAATCCGAAGGACGAACAGGCACACGGAGAAGGAAGAAGGGGGAAACGAAGGGGCGAAGGTGGCAAGACGAAAGTGGTGGGACGCACCTGCGGCTGAACGATTGAATCTGTAGGAGATCTCTTAACCTGGAGATGCACGTATCTCTTCGTACGACCTTCGCTTCGCCCCCGTGTAACCGCCCCGCTCCCCTTCGGTTTTCGTCCCCCCGCTCTTCGTCACCCATCCAGCTTCCCGATCAGGACGAGCAGTCCCAGCGCCAGGAAGAACAGGCCGGCCGCCCAGCGCAGGAGCGGCTCGGGCAGGTAGCGACGGAGCAGCTCCCCCGCCAGAATACCCGTGCCCATAATGATCGCGGTGCCCACCAGGGTCCCCGCAAAGACCACCCACGGCCTGCCATAACGCATCACCAGCACGCTGGTGCGCGCCAGGCAGCCCAGCTCCGCGAAGATGACCACCAGAGCCGCGCTCCAGAAGATCGTCCAGGGGTTCAACGCTCGCTCCACCATCGGCTCCTCCCCGATCCACGTTGTCACCCCCTTTATAAGAAAGCCAATGGTTATTTGTCAAACCAAATTATGCTTTCTCCGCTTCGATAAAAAGGGCGCCGCGCTGGAGCAAAACTTCCGTATCTCCGGCGCTTAAACTCTCCTTTTGCGGCCGTAGAACACGCTGATTTGGCCCGCCTGAATCGGGGGAGCATGTAACGCGCCGGCGCCTGCTGCCCACGAGTTTCCAGCAGCGGACGTTCCCCCCAACGTCGGCAATGGACTACCGGATAAGGGGCGGCGCCGAGCGTTGCTTGAACAGGTGGTGTGATACATGAGACGTGCCCGCCGCGCGAGCCACGGGACCGCGCACCGATGGGATCGAATGGTCCCGTCGCTGACCAAAGACCCAAGTCGAGGGTGGGTATCGCGGAGCGCAGTATGAAGATAACCCTGGCTCAGTCGCTGGGTATGTGCTTTGGCGTTCGGGACGCCATCGACCTGGCCCTGATGGAGCCCGAGCCGGAGTCGGTGACGATCCTGGGGCAGCTGGTTCATAACCCCAGGATCCTGCGCCGGCTTGAGGAGGCAGGGCTGCGGATAGCGGAATCACCGGAAGTCCCGGTCGACACCGGGCGCGTGATCATCACCGCCCATGGTGTTTCCAAGACAATCCGCGGGCGCCTGGAGGAGCGCGGCTACCAGGTTCAGGATGCCACCTGCCCATTGGTGAACCGCGCCCACCGCGCCCTGGCGTCGCTCGTCGCCGCCGGTTACTTCCCCGTCGTCATCGGCCAGGCAGACCACGTGGAGGTGCGCGGCCTGGTGGGGGACCTGGCGGAGTGCGTCGTGCTGGAACGACCCGACGACGTGGCGCGGCTGCGCGCCCATACGGATGTCGGTAGGAACGGGCACGCTCGCCTGGGGGTGGTGGCGCAGACGACGCAGCCCCTGGACCTGGTGCGCGAGCGCGTGGAGCAGATCCGTGCCGCGCTGCCCGAGGCGGAGATCCGCTTTGTAGACACCGTCTGCCGGCCGACAAAAGAGCGCCAGCAGGCGGCGCGGGAGCTGGCGCGACAGGTGCAGGTAATGGTGGTGATTGGGGGACGCAACAGCAACAACACCCGCCAGCTCGCTCGGACGTGCGCGCGGGAGGGCGCCACTGTGTACCACGTGGAAGGGGCCGCCGATCTCCAGCAGGAGTGGTTCGCGGGCGTGGAGCACGTGGGCATCACCGCGGGCACCTCTACCCCCGACGAGGTGATCCAGGAGGTGTGCGCCGAGATTGAGAGGTTGGGATAGACGCAGCCTGCTGCTTCCCCGGAGGGCAGCCAGACTCCCGTGTTGTCACGTTCCGCCGTTTGAACGTAGCAACGTGTGTTGACGTTACCACGCCTCAACGATCTGCCGACCGGCGAAGTTGTTCCCACGCGGCAATTGCCGCTGCCTGCACGTCTTTGAGCGGCACGGACCGCTCGCGGGCCCGCCGCCGGCAATCCTCGTACTCGGGCATCGCCGTGCGCACCTCTCCATTCTGCCGGCCGATTTTCACGCGCACGTCGCCATAGGGCGTGCTTACGGTAACCCACTCCCGCTCCAGGCACGCCCGGCGCCACTCGCTTAGCCGGACGCCAAGCGTGGTGGTTTCCGCAAAGAATACCTCCACAATTGCGTCCGCACGCTCGGGAGGGCAGAGCGCAGTCAGCGTGTGCGCCGGCCGGTTCTTCTTCATCTGGATCGGCTGGAGGGTGACATCCAGCGCCCCCGCGGCGAACAGGCGCTCCATCACGTGGTCGTAGAGCTGGGGGGACATATCGTCCAGGTTCGCCTCGACCACGGTCACGGTAGTCGCCGGGAAGCGACCAGGGGGCATCGCCTCCCCAACGAACACGCGCAGGAGATTGGGAAACGGGAAATCGCGCTTGCCCGCTCCCCTCCCCACCGCTGTGACGCGCATAGCGGGCATCGGGCCGAACTCGCTGGCCAGGGTCACCGCCAGCGCTGCCCCGGTGGGGGTGGTCAGCTCGCCCTCCGTCTCCGTCTGGCGGATCGGGATCCCGCGCAGCAGTTCCGCCGTGGCGGGGGCGGGAACAGGCAGGATGCCGTGCGTGGTGCGGATCATCCCCCGACCGGTCGGCAGCTCAGAGCAGACCACGCGCTCCACGCCGAGCAGGTGCAGCGCGTAGACGCTCCCCAGGATGTCCACGATGCTGTCCACGGCCCCCACCTCGTGGAAGTGGATCTCGTCCACGGTCGTGCCGTGGACGCGGGCTTCTGCCTCGGCCAGTCGCGCGAACACGGCCAGCCCGCGCTCTTTCACGGGATCGGGCAGCTGGCTGGCGCGGATGAGGCGAACCAGCTCCTGATAGTGAGTACCGTGAGGGGCGGACGGATGGCTGGCGGAGTGGTCCCGACGCAGTCGGGACTGGTCGCCCTGGGGCCCGTGCTCGCCGTGAGGGTGGGTGTGACGCTGGTGGTGCGCCGGCCGGCCGGGATGGACGGTGGCTGCCGCGCCCGCGGGGATGCCGCGCACGACCACCTCCACGTCCGCGGCGTCGAATCCGTTCTTGAGCGCCCGGCCGACCTGTAGCTCCCACTCCGGTAGGGCCAGGGTTTGCAGGCCGGCACGCAGGGCATCCGCATCGGCTCCGGCGTCGATCAGCGCCCCCAGCGTCATATCGCCGGAGATCCCCGCGAAGCAATCGAAGTAGGCGATCTTCATCGGCGTGCGAACAGGCAGATCCAGGGATGACCTACGGAGCAGTAAAGGATGGCGACGCCGATGCGCGCTGGTTCTGCCGAGCGAGCAAGCGATCTCTTTCGCCTTCTACCCATCGGCGTTGATCTGCGGCTGATCTACCCTTTCACCGCTTCGTTTTTCGCTGGTTCGTTCTCCGGCGCGGTTGATCAGATGGGCGAAGTAGCCTGCCCCGAAGCCGTTGTCGATATTGACCACCGCAATGCCGGCGGCGCAGGAGTTTAGCATGGAGAGGAGCGCGGCCAGGCCCTGAAAACTGGCTCCGTAGCCCACGCTGGTGGGAACGGCGATCACCGGTTGCTCCACCATCCCGCCCACTACGCTGGCGAGGGCGCCTTCCATCCCCGCAACGACGATCATTACCCCCGCTTCGTCGAGTCGCTGGCGGTCGTCCAGGAGGCGATGCAGGCCCGCGACGCCGCAGTCGTACAGCCGTTCTACACGATTACCCAGGCACTCGGCGGTAACCGCCGCCTCCTCGGCCACCGGCAGGTCCGAGGTGCCCCCGGAGATGACCAGAATGGGAGGATGGTCTTCCGGCGGCGCCGGTCGGGGGCCGTGGCGGATCTCGATCAGGCGCGCGGGATGGTGGTAGACCGCCTGCGGGTGCCGCTCGGCCACCGCCGCGAAGTGCGCCGCTGCCGCGCGCGTGGCCAGGACAAACCCGTGGTGCTCCGCCAGCCGGTCCACAATCCCCGCCACCTGCTCGGGCGACTTGCCCTCGCAGTAGATGACCTCCGGCGTGCCCGTGCGCAGTCGGCGGTGTGTATCCACGCGGGCGTAGCCCAGATCCTCATAGGGGGCCCACTTGAGGGCGGCGAAGGCTTCGTCAGCGGTCAGCGTTCCCGCTTGCACCCGGGCCAGGATGTCTTTGACGTGGTCAGCGTTCACGGCTCTTCACGGGAGTAGTGCACTACGGCTGCCCGGCCAGGATCGCCTCCCGCTGCGCGATCAGGGGCGGCAGGTCGGTGTGGATGATCTGCCACAGGATGTCGAAGTTGATGGTCGTGTAGCCGTGGACAATCCGGTGGCGAAGCCGGATGATGCCAAGCCAGGGTATCTGGGGGTACCGGGCGCGGTCTGCCTGCGGGACCTGGCTTGCCGCCTCCCCGACGACCTCCAGCAGGCGCACGAGACCTAGGTTGAGCAACCGGTCGATGTCCAGGTCTGCCCGCTCCCTGTTGGCCGCAAAGGCTACGGCCTCACGCGCGTGGCTCAGCATGTCCTGGAGGCGAGCGAGGGTCCTCTCAGTTAGCATACTGGATCTCCGCCTCCGACACGACGCGATCGCGGAAACGGGGGGGCAGGCACTGGGGCGTGTTCAGGTCCACGGTGCGGCCGAGTAGCCGCTCCAGCTCCCTTTCCATTGAGAAGAACGCCAGCCCCGGCGTGTGCCCGGGCTCGAACTCCACCAGCACATCCACGTCGCTGTCGGGGCGGAAGTCCTCCCGCAGCACGGAACCGAACAGAGCCAGCTTGCGAATGTGGTGCCGGCGGCAGAACGCGGCGATCTGCTCGCGGTCGATCGGAATGCGGGCGCTCATTCCTCTTCCCTCCGCGCACAGGCCGGCCGGCGCTCGCGACGCTTTCCAGGACAGGCGTTGGTCCGTTTCCTCATTTCTTGTTCAGCCGGCAATACTCATCAATCGTCATACAGTGCGGCCGGCGGCCGTTCTCCTGGCCCTCGCGGCGGGCCTGAAGGGACATCAGTAGCGCCTGCGCCGTATCCAGGGAGGTGAGACACGGAACGCCGTTCTCCACGCTGGCGCGGCGCAACTGGGCCGCCTCCAGCTCCGATTGCTTGTTCGTGCCTACCGTGTTGATCAGCAGGTGCACGCGACCGTTCTGGATCAGGTCGATAAGCGTCTGCCCGCCCTCATGGATTTTATTCGCCTTCGTGGCCTCCACGCCGTTCTGGTTAAGAAACCGGGCGGTGCCGCCGGTGGCGAAGATCTCAAACCCCAGCCGGTAGAACTCGCGGATGATCGGCAGCGCCTCCTGCTTGTCGCGATCCGCAATGGTGGCGATCATCTTCCCGCGAGTGGGCACGTCCACCCCAGAGGCGACCATCGCCTTGTAGAGGGCGCGGGGATAGTCGAAATCTACCCCCATAACCTCGCCCGTGGATTTCATTTCTGGTCCCAGGTTGACGTCCACGCGCGTCAGCTTGGCGAAGCTGAATACCGGCGCCTTGACGGCGACGTGCGCCACAGGCTGTCCGACCCCGCCCGCGTAGAGGCCCGTGCCATAGCCCATCTCCGAGAGCCGGCGGCCCAACATCGCCTGGGTGGCTACCTGGACCATGGGCACACCGGTGATCTTGGAGAGGTAGGGCACCGTCCGGCTGGCGCGTGGGTTCACCTCCAGGATGTAGACGTTCTCGTCCTCCACTACATACTGGATATTCATCAACCCGCGCACGCGCAGGGCTCTGGCAACACGGATGGCATACTCTACCACCTTATCCAGAACCGCCTGGGAGAGGGTTTGCGGCGGGAAGATCGCCATCGAGTCGCCGCTGTGGACGCCCGCCCGCTCGATGTGCTCCATAATGCCGGGGATAAGGCAGTCCTCGCCGTCCCCGATCACGTCTACCTCCACCTCTTTGCCGAGGATGTAGCGATCCACGAGGATAGGGGCTTCTGGTGACACGGCGACGGCGTAGTGCATGTAGAAGAGCAGGTCCTCACGACTGTTGACAATCTCCATGGCGCGGCCGCCCAGCACCCAGGAAGGCCGCACCAGCACCGGATAACCGATCTCTTCCGCCACCTGCACGGCGGCCTCCTCCGCACGCACGGCGCGGCCCGCGGGTTTGGGGATGTCCAGGTCGCGCAGCAGTTGCTCGAACTTGTCACGGTCTTCGGCGATCTCGATGGAGGCGAAATCAGTCCCCAGGATCGGCACACCTGCCTCGTGCAGCGGGGCCGCCAGGTTGATGGCCGTCTGCCCGCCAAACTGGACGATCACCCCCTCCGGCTGTTCCTTGCAGATGACTTCGAGGGCGTCCTCGGCGGTGAGCGGCTCGAAGTAGAGCGTGTCGCTCGTGTCGAAGTCGGTGGAGACCGTCTCGGGGTTATTGTTGAGGACGATGCTCTCGTAGCCCGCTTCACGCAGCGCCCAGACGCCGTGCACGGTGCAGTAGTCGAACTCAATCCCCTGCCCAATTCGGATCGGCCCCGAGCCGATGACGATTGCCTTAGGACGCTTAACCGCTCCCCTTCCCCCCTTGGTAGGAGAGGGGATGGGGGTGAGGTCCGCGGCCTCGTCCTCACCCTCGGCTTCGTAGCTGGAGTAGAAGTAGGGGGTTTCCGCCTCGAACTCCGCGGCGCAGGTGTCCACCATCTTGAATACGGGGCCAATCCCCCACGCCCGGCGACGCTGCCGCAAATCCGCTTCCGGGAGCCCGCACAGCCGCGCCAGCGTGCGGTCGCTGAACCCTACCGACTTTGCCTGGCGGAGCCGCTCCTCGAACTCCGGCTGGTCTGGCCGCACCTGGGAGAAGGTGTCCTCGATCTGCACCAGACGGCGGATCTTGTGCAGAAACCAGGGGTCGATGGCGGACAGTTCGTGGACCTCACGGACCTCCCAGCCGCGGCGGAACGCCTCCGCTACTACGAACAGGCGCTCGTCCGTCGCCCGCCGCAGGCCCTCCTCCAGCTCCATGTCCGACCAGGGCATCAGGCGGATCATCCGCAGGCCGAACTGTCCGATCTCCAGAGAGCGGACCGCCTTCAGCAGCGCCTGCTCGAAGGTGCGACCGATGGCCATCACCTCGCCGGTGGCCTTCATCTGCGTGCCGATAGTGCGATCCGCGGCGGAGAACTTGTCGAACGGCCAGCGGGGGATCTTCACCACGCAGTAGTCCAGGGCAGGCTCGAAGCAGGCCAGCGTTTTGCGGGTGACGGCGTTCTGGATCTCGTCCAGGCACAGGCCGATGGCGATCTTTGCCGCCACGCGGGCGATCGGGTAGCCGGTGGCTTTGGAGGCGAGTGCGGAGGAGCGGCTGACGCGTGGATTGACCTCGATGACGTAGTACGCGGTGCTCTCCGGGTCCAATGCCAGCTGGACGTTGCAGCCCCCCTCGATGCCCAGGGCGCGGATGATCTTCAGCGAAGCGGAGCGCAGAAGCTGGTACTCCTTGTCGGAGAGCGTCTGGCTGGGGGCGACGACGATGGAGTCCCCGGTATGGATCCCCATAGGGTCCAGGTTCTCCATGTTGCAGACGGTGATGCAGGTATCCGCTCCGTCGCGCATCACCTCGTATTCGATCTCCTTCCAGCCCAGGAGGCAGCGCTCCACGAGCACCTGGTGGCGCATGGAGGCTTTGAGACCCAGCGTGCCGATCTCCAGCAGCTCCTCCGCGTCGTTGGCGATGCCACCTCCCGTGCCACCCAGCGTATAGGCGGGCCGGATGATGAGGGGATACAGCAGATCCTCCATCGCCGCCATCTCCCGCAGCTGGACCTCACTTTCCACGATCCAGCTCTCGGGGACCGGCTCCCCGATGCGCTGCATCAGGGCGCGGAACTCCTCACGGTCCTCCGCCATGCGAATGGCGCGCAGCGGCGTGCCGAGCAGCTGCACCGCATACCGGTCGAGAATGCCCTGGGTGGCAAGCTGGGTAGCCAGGTTCAGACCTGTCTGCCCGCCCAGGGTAGGCAGTAGCCCGTCCGGCCGTTCGCGCTCGATGATGCGTTCTGCGAACTCCAACGAGAGCGGCTCGATGTAAACCCGGTCCGCAATCTCGGTGTCCGTCATAATCGTTGCGGGATTGGAGTTGACCAGGACGACCTGGCAGCCCTCCTCCCGCAGGGCGCGGCAGGCCTGGGTGCCCGCATAGTCGAACTCGGCCGCCTGCCCGATAACGATCGGGCCCGAGCCGATGACCATTACCTTCTTGATGTCAGGGCGTTTGGGCATTACGGTATCTTGTAACCGTCGGCTTCTCGGGACCAGCGCTGGTCGTTGCGCCACCGATGAGCAGACCACTCACGAACGCATCCGCCAGGTTCCAGTTGGCAGTCGACCACGGCAGCCGGACATACTCACCGGGGGACGGATCCATCACCACGAGACCGGCATCCTCGACATCGCAAACGACCACGGCATGAGCGAACGGCTCCGGGTCCTCCGGGTCGCGAAGCAGGATGGCGATGAGGGGCCGTTCCTCGGCGAGGGACGCGCGAATCGCGTCCAGATCGAGGGACCTAACTACCTCCACATCCCATCCCGCCTCCTGGAGACTGAGGGCGGTGAGCTGCCAGACGGCTCCCCGTCGGTCCACACGGCAGGCGGCCAGCACCTCATCAAACTCCACGGTGAACCCGCCGAACCTCAGCACCGCCCAGACGCACATTGGGAGGCAGGTAATGTGATCCGGCTGGCGCACGCAGGGAACCAGGAGCATCGCGTCTCACCCCAGGGTTTCGCGCGTGGTCGACTTCTCCTGGATGACCTGCCCGTGCGCATCCAGATAGAGCTGGCCGATGCGCTCCTGTCGATCTACGGACCAGAGATCAACCACCCACTCCCCTGCCTGCCACTGCGGCCGCCCCACCCGGATGGCGTCGCCGAGGTGCCAGATGGTATGGCGCAGCGCCTCCTTCTGGATCTCTCGCGGTCCGGGCAGCACGGCGAATTCCAGCTCGATGAGGCCCCCCGGCTCCACCCCTGCCTGTTCCAGCACATCCGCCGGGATGCGCAGCCCCTCATCCGTAGTACGGACCACAATCTTTGGCATATCAGAGATCCCCTGTCCGTCCGGGAGGCCAGCAGTGGCACAGCGCCTTGCCCACAAACCGGTCCCCGGGCACCAGGCCCCAGATGTGGCTATCGTTGCCCCGGCACTACTGCTCCATCGCGACGATGAACTGCTCGAACAGATACCGGCTGTCGTGCGGCCCCGGGTGCGCCTCCGGGTGGTACTGGATGGTGAACACTGGCAGCTCGCGGTGGCGCAGGCCCTCCACAGTGCCGTCGTTCAGGTTAACATGTGTGACCTCCAGGCCGCTGCCCGCCAGCTTCTCCGGATCGACGGCGTAGCCGTGGTTCTGGCTGGTAATCGTCACCCGACCGGTGGTCAGGTCCTTCACGGGATGGTTGCCGCCGCGGTGGCCGAAGCGCAGCTTGAAGGTGGTCGCCCCGAACGCCTGGCCCACGATCTGGTTGCCCAGGCAGATGCCAAAGATCGGCTTCTTGCCGAGGAGATCGCGGGCGGTGTTCACCACGTATTCCAGCCGCGCGGGATCCCCCGGGCCCGGGGAGAACGCTATCCCGTCCGGCGCGCTGGCCAGGATCTCCGCTGCGGTGGCCGTGCACGGGAAGACGGTCGTTCGGCAGCCCTGGGCGGCGAGGCAGCGCATGATGTTGAACTTCACGCCGCAATCCACCAGGGCCACGTGCAGCACGCGACCGTCGGGGCGGTCGGTCGTCGCCTCCCAGGTGTAGGGCTCGGGGGTGGAGACGCGGCAAACGAAATCGATGGCATCGTAAGGCGGGGCTTCCTTCAGCCGCCGGAGGGCGGCGTCGTAATCCAGTTCCGTGGTCAGGATGCCAAGCATCACTCCGCGGACCCGCAGGTGGCGGGTGAGGGCGCGCGTATCGATTCCCTGAACGCCCACCACGTGGTGCCGGGCGAGGAACTGTGGCAGCGATTCCCCTGCCCGCCAGTGGCTGGGCGCGTCGCAGAGCTGGCGGACGACAAATCCCGCGGCCTGGACGTGCCGCGATTCAAAATCCTCCCCCGCCACGCCGTAGTTGCCGATAAGCGGGTAGGTGAGAGTGAGCAGCTGCCCCGCGTAGGAGGGGTCGGTGAGCATCTCCTGGTAGCCGGTCATCGAGGTGCTGAACACCACCTCGCCAATGGCGGTGCCGGGCGACCCGATGGCCGTCCCCTCGTAGGCGATCCTGTCTTCCAGCACCAGCAGGCAGCGGTTACTCACTTAGAACAGCCCCCATAGCCGCACGCGCACGGAGACCCAGGACCCCGCTCCGCTCGCGGAGAGCAGGTCCCCCTCCGGGTCCAGCGCCGCGGCGACCGGCCGGGTAAGCACCGGGTAACGCGCCTCCGTCCGCTCGCCCGTTCCGGCGCGGATCGCGAACTCGTGCTGCGCGCCTTCCTCAGTACGGATGAGAGCCGCCACCAAGATCGGTCCCTGCCCCCGGTTTTCCACCTGCAGGGTCACCAGATAGCCGTCGCCGCAGCGTCGGGCGACGGCCGAGCGCAGCCGGTAGTCGGGCAGACCGGTGGTCGCCGTCCAGTAGTCCAGGAACGCTCCCAGTTCGGCCCCGTGTTCCGCTTCCGCGTGAGCGCGCAGCGCGGCCAGGCTGGGCGGCTCGCAGCCCGCCAGCCAGTCCCCGCACGCTGCCTGGAACGCCGTAGGCCCCACGGCATCACGGAGCATCCAGAGCACCCAGACACCGCGTGTGCGGGCCAGCGGCCAGGCATCTTCCCCGGCGGTTTCCGCCAGCGGCACCTCTCCTCCCACGGCGCGCGCGGCCAGGTAGGCCTCTCGCAATCCCGCCAGGCGGCTCCGGGCAGCCCCCCGGCCGTCCCTCGACTCGACGTGCAGCAGCTCGCAGAACGGCTCCCACGCCGCTGCCAACCAGGTTCCCGTTTGTGCACTCGTGCGTGACATCAGCGGTCAATCGACGCCCGGCGTTGGGCCTGGGTGTTCGGCGTTAGGGCAGTCCCGAAGCCCCAACATCCAAACCCGAAGCCCTACTCTCCCACTCCCCTACCCTCTCTTCTCCCGCTCCCCTCCCCTGTGCCCATACAACCACACTCCGCTGGCTACCCCTCGTCTCCCGCGATCCGGCCGTCCCGCATCAGCACGCGCCCGCCCGCAATGGTAACCGCCGGCGCGCCGATCATCTCCCATCCCAGGAACGGCGTGTTCTTGCCTTTCGAGTAGAGTCGCTCGGCCTCCACCCGCACCGGACGATCCAGATCCAGGATGGTTACGTCGGCAGGGGCGCCGGGTTGAAGAGTGCCCAGGAGGGGATCGACCTCCGGGGGAAGGCGGCGGCCATCCCCGGTCAGTACCCGCGCGGGGTTGGTCGCCAGCCGCTCCACCGCCTGGAGCAGCGTCAGGATGCCCGCCCGCACCAGTTTGTCCAGCGTAAGGGAGACCGCCGTTTCCAGCCCCACCAGCCCGAACAGTGCCCGGTCGAACTCACACTCCTTCTCGTGCGAGGCATGGGGCGCGTGGTCGGTGGCGATGCAGTCCAGCGTGTCATCCGCCAGCCCTTCCTGTACCGCGGCCACATCGTGCGCCGTGCGCAGGGGCGGATTGACCTTGGCGTTGGTGTTGTAGCCCAGGCAGGCCTCGTCTGTCAGGCAAAAGTGGTGCGGGTCGGCTTCCGCAGTTACGGGGAGGCCCTCCGCCTTCGCGCGCCGGACCAGGGCCACCGTTCCCGCGGTGGCGACGTGGCAGATGTGCAGCCGGCAGCCGGTCAGGCGGCACAGCTCGATATTGCGCGCCACGTGCACATCCTCTGCGGCGTGCGGAACGCCCCGCAGTCCCAGGAGGGTGGCGACCTCACCCTCGTTCATCACCCCGTCGGCGGAGAGCGCTTTGTCCTCGCAGTGCAGGGTCACGCCGCGGTGGAGCATGCGGGCGTATTCCATCGCGCGACGCATCAGCTGGCTGTTCTGGATCGGGAAGGCATCGTCGGAGAAGAGAGTTACGCCCGCGTCCGCCAACCGGCCCAGCTCGGAGAGTTCCCGGCCCTCGTTGGCTTTAGAGAGCGCGCCGTAGACGTGCACCTTCACCCCGCACGCGCGCCGGGCGCGCTCCTGGATGAGATGTACCACGGACGGATCGTCGATGGGCGGATCGGTGTTCGGCATGCAGCCCACGTGGGTGAACCCGCCCGCTGCCGCGGCGCGCGTGCCCGTGGCAATCGTTTCCTTGTACTCCTGCCCGGGGTCGCGCAGGTGAACGTGCAGATCGATAAACCCGGGGCACACGACGCGATCCGCGCAGTCGATCACTTCGTGCGCGCCGGCGACCAGGCCACGCTCAATCCGGGCCACGCGCCCGTCTTCGAGCAGCACGTCCCGCTCGGCGTCCAGCCCCTGCGAGGGATCGATCACCCGCCCGTTTTTCAGCAGCAAACCCACGGTAGCCCTCCGTGCAGCCAACAACGGCCTACCTAGCTGGCGCTGGACCTCTGAATCACCGTGAGATAGGGCTCAGCCTTTGCGAGCGTCCTCGGACCGAACCCCTTGATGTCCGCCAGCTCCTTCGTCGACGCAAACGGCACCTTGGCGCGCCTGCGCACGATCTCCTTGGCGAACGCGGGCCTGATGCCCGGCACACGGCACAGGTTCTCGATGCTCGCGGAGTTCAGATCCTGCTTCCCCGTGCTCGCGAGGATCTGTTTCACTCCGACCCCGGCGAACTCAAGGATGTCCCCCAGCGTGAGGTACGTGTACAGCACCGCACGCACTGCCTCCTCGTAGGTGACGGCCTCATGCACCCCCTTCGATGCCTTTTCGTTGAGGCGTTGCAGGAACGACCCCAGGTAGTCGACGTGCGCCTTGGCCAACAGCTTGTCAGACCCCGCAGGCACATTGTCATCCAGGAAGGCCCACAGTCGATTGATGTACTGTTCTTCCCCCAATGCCCGACCATCTCTCGCAGCAACCGGGGGGAAGAGGGCGTCAGCTACGGACTTGATCACCCGGCGGCAAGCGGTCAACGCGAGAGACCAGTCCTCGCTGGATCCGGATCCCAGCGCGTGGTATGCGGACATGAACTGCTTGACCGCCTGGGGACAGATGTCGAGAAGAAGGCCATCCACCCGCTCGCGGATGACATCGAACTGGCGGCGGGGGATGTCTCCGAAGGAAAACTGTGCGTAAAGCCTGCTGGCGTGCTCCATTGCCGCGTTCGCGCACGCACTGATCGTCTTAAGCACATTATTAAGGTAGCGCGTGCCATCATTGCCTGCTTTCTCTTTCCTAAGGCGGTCTACTACCTCCTCAAGCATCTCGATGCTGTCGAAACCGCCACCGGCCTCGAAGACGCGGGGAAGCGCTTCGCCAATGGATACTGGCAGCTTATCCTCGGCGATAAGATTGATGATCTGCTTCTCCCGCGGCTCAGCCTTCTCATCCTCCAACCCCCAGAGCGCGTAGCGCCACCCGCCGAGGTGGAACTCGCACCAGCGCAGGAGCTTGCAGTCACCCAGCAGACGCGCACACAGCTCTAGCTTCCTGATGGCGGTAGAGACCGATCCCTTCTTCGGAGCCTGGAGGCAGTCAAGCGCCTCCGATGCCAGTTGCAGACATCTGTCGTGTACACCAGCCATATCGGCCCTCCTATCCCCCCACACCATTCGTCGTGTCAGCCAAAGCCCCCAGCAGCAGGTAGAGCAGCGCCATGCGCACGGCCACGCCGTTCTGCACCTGGTCGGTAATCACCGCGTAGCCCGCATCGGCCACGTCGGCGCTGATCTCCACACCGCGGTTCATCGGGCCGGGGTGCATCACGGTGACATCCGGCGCGGCAGCGCGCAACCGCCCGGGATTGATCCCCCACCGCTGGCTGTATTCACGCAGGCTGGGGAACAGCCCCCGGTCCTGCCGCTCCTGCTGGATGCGCAGCACGTTCACCACATCCACGCCCGGCAGGGCTTCGTCCAGGTCTTCGTAGACCTCGGCCCCCGCGGCCTGGATGCCCGACGGCATCAGCGTGCTGGGGCCGCACAGGCGCACGCGGGCGCCCATCGCGCGCAGGCCCCAGAGATCGGAGCGCGCCACACGGCTGTGGGTGATGTCTCCCACGATGAGCACCGTCAGCCCCTCGATGTGCCCTTTCACCTCGCGCAGGGTAAACAGGTCGAGCAATCCCTGCGACGGGTGCTCGTGCGTGCCGTCGCCCGCGTTGATCACCGGGACGCGCGCCACCTGGGCCGCGAACGCCGCGGCGCCGGACAGCGGGTGGCGGATGACGATCAGGTCCATCCCCAGGGCCTGTAGCGTGAGGATGGTATCCTTGAGCGATTCGCCCTTCTGGACGCTGCTGGCGTCGGCGCTGATATTGATCGCGTCGGCGGACATCACCTTGGCGGCCAGCTCGAACGAAGTGCGCGTGCGCGTGGAGTTTTCGTAAAACAGCGTCACGATGGACTTCCCCCGCAGGGTGGGCACCTTCTTAATCGGCCGCGCCATGATCTCTTTGAACGAGGCGGCGGTGTCCAGAACGTGCTCCATCTCCGCGGGCGCCCAGTCCTGCAATCCCAGAACGTCGGCGCGCCGCCAGGGAAGCGTCGGCCGCTCTGCCTGGGGCGGCACGGTGGCGGTCCTGTCCAGAGTCACGCTGGCGCTATTCATGATGTCACGTGCTCCTGGAGCCCCGGCTCCCACAAAGAAAACGCCCCCACGAGTGGATCACTCGGGGGACGGTTTCTCGATAAAGACCGCATCTTCGCCTTCAAACTCCCGGAGATAGACGTTCACATGCTCCCGTTTGGAGGTGGGCAGATTCTTGCCCACATGATCCGGCCGGATGGGCAGCTCGCGATGGCCTCTGTCCACGAGCACGGCCAGTCGGATGGCCGACGGGCGGCCCAGATCCATCAGGGCATCCATCGCCGCCCGCACCGTGCGGCCAGTGAAGAAGACTTCGTCCACAAGGACGACGGTCCGATCGGTAATATCTACGGGGATGTTGGTGCTGCGCACCGGCAGGGGGCGCTGGAGCGCGTCATCGCGATAGAGGGTGATATCCAGGGTGCCGACGGGGACCTCGATCCCCTCGAAGTGCTGTATCAGGTCTGCCAGCCGGTGAGCAAGCGGGGCGCCCTTGCGCAGCACACCGACGAGGACCAGGTTGTGCGCGCCGCGGTTGCGCTCCACGATCTCATGGGCAATACGGGTGAGAGCACGGCGAATATCGTCCGCCGTCATCACCTGCACCACCGCCGGCCTGCGCCCCACCTGCGACATACAAAAACCGCCTCCGGCCCGCCGGCGGCGGACAAGGAGGCGCCGATGCCGATATGGGTGCGCGCCGTGGTGAAACTACGGGCGCGCGCACACCATCAGGGGCGCAGTCCTTATCAGCCTCTCGGGGCCGACTTAAAGGTCCTGCTCTCGTCGCTAAGCAGTATATCACCGGGACCCGGGGAAGTCAACGGCGACGCAGGAGCGTGATGGCGCGCTGGGAGAGAAACTTATCCCCGCGGTGTACGGGGGGCACTCAACCGGGGGCCGGTGCCAGGGCGTGTGCTTCTTCCAGGTAGCGACGCGCCACCTCCGCCGCGGGGCCGTCGGCGCGCACGCGGCCCCGTTCCAGCCAGATCGCCCGCTGCGCCACTCGTTCCACGGCCCGCATGTCGTGGGAGACGAACACGATCGTGCGTCCCTGCGCCTGGAACTCGCGGATGCGGGCGTAGCACTGCTCCTGGAACGCCTCATCCCCCACCGCCAGCACCTCGTCCACCAGCAAGATCTCCGCGTCCGTATGGACGGCAACGGAGAATCCCAGCCGCATTACCTGGCCGGAGGAGTAGGTACGGATGGGCGCGTCGATCTTCTCCTCCAGGCCTGCGAACGCCACGATCTGGTCGAATCGCGCCGCTACCTGGGCGCGGCTGAGGCCCAGGATGACGCCGTTGAGAAGCACGTTCTCTCTGCCGGTAAGGTCGGAGTGGAAGCCCGCTCCCAGCTCCAGCAGCGGCGATACCCGCCCGCGCACCTCCAGTTTGCCCGCCGTGGGGCGATAGATTCGCCCGACGAGACCGAGGAAGGTGCTTTTTCCGGAGCCGTTCCGGCCGATAAGCGCCACCGTCTCCCCCGCCGCCATCTCCAGGTCGAGACCGTTAAGGGCGCGCACCACTCGCCGCTCCCGCTGCCCGAACGAGAGCAGCAGCCGCTTCACCGAAGGCGGCTGCACCGCTACCACAAACTCCTTTACCAGGCCGCGGGCCGCAATCATAGTCGCTCCGCAAACTGCCACTTGCGCGCGTTGAAGAAGGCGTAGCCAGCGGCGGCCACCAGCACGGAAACCACTGCCGCTACCAGTAGATACGCGCCATCCGTGGCGGTGATCCCCGAGGTGGCCGCGTGCGTGCCGCCGATGCTGATGTTGGTGGGTGGCAGCACCCACTTCCGAAACGCCGAGATGAGTGGGGACAGCGGATTGAGCATATAGATCGCGTACAGCCGATGGGGAAGCGCCCGCGCCACCAGCTCAGGGAAGTAGATGATCGGCACCAGGTAGTAGAGGATGTTCAGCCCCACGGTCAGCAGGAAACGCACGTCCTCGTAGAACAGGTTCAGCGCCGCGGCTACCAGCGATAACCCCGCGCTCAGCAGAAACAGAATCACGATCACCACCGGCGTGAAGAAGACGGTCGGCTGGATGGTCCACACGAACTTGCCGCCCGTAAACCAGGTAAACAGCGGCAGGGCAGCCAGATACACCAGGAAGACGCCCAGGGCGAGCAGGAAATGCACCAGGTTGGAGAGGACGCACGCCAGCGGCAGGATCTCTCGGGGGAAGTAGACCTTCTTCAGCAGCCGCTCCTGAAAGGCCAGGGAGTTGCTTGCGTCCAACAGCGAGAGCTGGAAGAACGACCAGGGCAGGAAAGCGCAGAAAATGTAGGCGGAGTAGTTCGCCACTCCCACCCGCAGGAAGATCTTGAGCACAAACGTGATAACGATGACCTGCAGCAGCGGGTTGATGAGTGACCACCCGAACCCGAGGAACGAATTCTTGTAGCGAACTTTGAGGTCGCGCTGCACCAGAATGAGGAGCAGCTCGCGGAAGCGCCACAGTTCGCGGAGATCGGATAGGAGAAACACGGAAAGAGGCCTGTACGTCTACTCGGCTGGCCTGTTAGGAGGAAGCCGACGGAGATCGAACTCCACGGCCTCTTGGGCCAACGAGCACAGCGGCTCTGTCGTAACTACGCCGAAGTGCTCTTGCCAGCGCACGGCTACGCCCAGCACATAACGGGTTCCGAAGACAAGCATCTCGGGCACCAACACATCGGACCGCACCTCTATCCCACCTTCTGCAGGTCGGAACAGATACAGATGCCCTTGCGCCGTGCCGTGGGCCATCTGCGAGAGGAACCGGTAGTCCTCATCATAGGTACCTTGCAGGCCGAGGTCCCGAGCGATGTCCCGGAGTGGCGTGTCACCCCACCAGTTCCGGAAGGGACTGCCGGTCGGACGGGTTACCAAGTGCCTGTGGGTGTGGCAATGAGCCAGCCACCACTCTCGACGGCTAGCCGGAACGCCAGCCTGAGGGAGGTGCTCTGCTTGCAGCCAGAACCAGGCCAGATACCTGCTGGCACGGTCCTCCTGTTGCGCCGGGTCAGAGCAGAGGAACCGCACCTGGAAGGCGATCTCCAGCATGCGGCGTAGTATGGTTGCAGCGTCCTCCCCATGCCCGCGTACGCAGAGGAAATATAGTGATCCGTAGGCCTTGAAGGCCTGTATGAATAGCAGATCGATCGCGCGGCAGAATGCTGTAGACCAGTCCCGCGGCCGGGGGGCTGCTTCCTCCAGCACCCTATGGCAACGGCACCAGAGCTCAAAGGCCGGGCGATGCATGTCCCACATACGGGCCCTATACTCGGCTGGTGTCAGTGGCATCCCCATCTCGTCTCTCCGACCGAACCGGCTTCCCCGGGATCGTGTGTAGCAGCGTATGAGCCAAATCACACCCGCGGTGGCCAGGACGAGCAGTACGGCAACCTGACGGATCGTGTGTAGCAGCGTATGAGCCAAATCACACCCCCACCCCGAACCACTCCTCGGCGGCGAGGCGGGCTTCCCGGGCGGCGGGTTCTACCTCGTAATCGTGCGCGCCGACCAAGGCGAGCGTTACGGCGCCGTCAAACCCGGCGCCGCGCAGGGCGGCGGCCAGCCGCGGCCAGTCCACCTCGCCCGCGCCTGGGGGACGCAGGCACCCCGCGCGTGCGTCGTTGAGGTAAACCACCTGGGGTACGGCAGGCCAGCGCTCCGGCTGCGCAGGGTCCCAGCCGGCCAGGAGCGCCTGCCCCGGGTCCAGCGCCAAGGCGTGCGCGGGCGCAGGCACAGCCTCGTTCAGACGCGCCAGATTTTCCGGGGTGGCGACCAGGGTCCCCGCGGAGTTCGCCACGCAGACGGCCACTGGCAGCCGCTCGAGCGCGCCGAGCAAGGCACGGAGCCCGTAGGCGAGCGCCTCGAAATCCCCCTGTTCGGGCGCGGTCACCACCACACGGGAGCCGTCCATCTCCCGCGCCAGGAGCGCCAGGCGTCCGATGCGGGCCGCGCCTTCCAGCGCCGCTTCACGATCCGCCGCTCCCAGCGCGCCCGCGTGGATATCAGCCATCCGGAGCTGGTTGTTCTGGAGCCGCTCGCGCAGCCACGACGTATCGGAGGGGGCATCCTCAAGGGCCATCTCAACCCCCTGGTAGCCCGCCCAGGCAACCTTCGCCAGGGCGATCTCCAGCCGATCTCTGGAGAAGCTGCGCGTGGAACAGGCCAGTAGCATCTCGATAATTGTTTCCGGTGCAAGGATGCCTCGCACCAGGGTTGGCCTTGCCCGAAAACAGACAGGAGAGCGCTTTACGGGTGCTCCGTCGGCGGTCTTCCAGACTTCAACTCGCCTGGCGGGTAACCAGCACGCGAGTAAACTTCACGAGGTTATGAGTTACGATGCCCGCCTATTCCGTGGCGTCACCACGTCTCTGCGTAGCGTCCGCTCCGTTCTCCTTCCTGCCTACCGGTGCGTCTTCACCGTCAGGACCAGTACCTTCACCTGGCCGCCCGCCACATTCAGCCCCAGATTTCCCGTCCGGTGGTTGTAGGCACGGCAGCTGAAGGCATAGGCGTCGTTGAGGAAGCACTCGATTATCGTGCCCTGCACGAATGCCTGGATGTCAATCGGCTGGCTCGCGTCCAGCGTGATTGCACGCGGGTAACGGAACCCCGGCCCATTGATCTCCGCTTCCTGTGCTCCAGGACGAACGACCAGGCGGTAACCTGATTCCGGCTCCTCCTGCTCGCGCATCACCAGGGCCAGCACCGCTTTGGGGTCTATCTGCGCCTTGCATTGCAGCATGTAGTTGGCCGGCACGTCGAAGGCGCACTGCGAGCCCGCACCGGTGGCTTGACCAACGAGCGCAGCATCTCTGTAGCCCCATTGGACGCGCTGTGCGTTGAGTTCTGGCTCCGTGGCCAGATCGAGCACCGGCCGGGTGAACACGGCGGTCGCCTCGGGGACGGGCCGGAAGTAGAGCTGGCCGTTAGGTCCCGGGTACACCTCACGCGGCACGCACTGGTCGCCGCCCCACTCGAAGCCGCCGCCGTCCCGCTCGCCACCCAGGTCGCGCACCCAGCCCGTAATCACGTGCCGCTGGCCGTCGAACATACGCTTGGCAGCGTAAAGAATGGGCGTGTCGATGGTCCAGGCGTGCGGCAGGCGGTACGGCCCGCGGATCTCCTTTGCATAGCGCACATCCGTCGTGCCGGCGGAAGGCGAATGGATGATATACCAGGTGTCGCCGATCTGAAAGAGATCTGGGCATTCGGGCGTCCCACCACCTAGTGGCGGATCATAGAGCAGCGGGCCGATCTGCTCCCACCTGGTCAAGTCCGCAGACCTGGCAACCCCCTGCACGGGCCGGCCGGTCCTGGCATCGCGGGCGCACAGGATCATCCAGTACGAACGATCCTCTTCGTTCCAGAAGACATACGGATCACGGAAGTCGCTGTTCTGGTAGTGCACCCCGTCGGCGTGGAACCCGTGCTCGGGGTGCTTGGTCCAGCGGATCAGGTCACCGCTGGTGGCGTGCATGATGAACTCGCGACCCTGCGGATTCCGCGGGTTCCAGCCCGTGTAGAAGATGTGGAACGTGCCGTTTCTCTCGACGACGCTGCCCGTGAATATGTGCTCGCCATCCGGACCGTCCGGGTCACCATCCGAAACCAATGCGGTAGGCAGCTCTTGCCAGTGGATCAGGTCCGTTGAGACGATGTGCTTCCAGGGCACCTTGCCAATATCGGCGTGCAGATAGAAGATGTGGTATTCGCCCTGCCAGAATAACGGAATGGTATCCGCCAGCCGCCCGACCTGCGGGCGATAGTGAATCGGAGACCCGTAGGGCTCGGCGTAATTGGTCATGATCCTGCCCTTCCCCCCTATACGGGCGGTCCGTATGGACCGCATCAAGCGGGCAAAGGCGGCATCGCGCCGCGTTTGCGACCACAGGACCGCTTCTGCCGTCCCCCGGTGGAGGGGCGCTACCGGCGCTCCGCCGGCACCCCCATCACGTGGAAGCCGCCGTCCACGTGCAGGATCTCTCCGGTGATGCGCCCGGAGAGATCGCTCAGCAGGAAAAGCGCCGCCCCGGCGATGGCCTGGCGGTCGGTATCCGGGTCCCAGCCCAGCGGGGCGCGAGCGGGCCACTCCTCCTCGATCTGCGCGAAGCCGGGGATGTGCGTCGCCGCGCGGGTGCGCTGCGGACCGGCGGAGACGCAATTGATACGCACGCCCCGCGGCCCCAGGTCGCGGGCCAGGTAGCGGGCCACCGCCTCCAGCGCCGCCTTGCACACGCCCATCCAGTTGTAGCTGGGGTAGGCGTGCTGCGAATCAAAGGTGAGGGTGACGATACTGCCCCCGGCGCGCAGCCGGTCGGCGGCGGCGCCCCCCACGTACGCCAGCGAGGCGGCGCTCACCTGGAACGCCAGCGCCACGTCCTCGCGCGGGGGGTTCCAGATCGGCCCTGTCAGGCAGGTCTCCGGCTTCGCGTAGGCGATGCTGTGCACCACGCCGTCCAGCATTCCCACCTGCCCAAACAGGGCCTCGATCTCCTCGTTGCGGGTAACGTCGCAGGGGAGGATGCGGTAGTCATCCACACTGAGGCCCTCCTGGCGGAAGGAGCGGCGCAGGAGCGTATCGCGGAAGCGCTCGCTCTGCACCGTATAGATCACCTCCGCACCCGCCTCCGCCGCCCGCGTACCAATCACCCAGGCCAGACTCTTCGTATCCAGCAGGCCCATCACCAGCACACGCTTGTCTTTAAGTAGCACTGGAAGTCCTTTCCTGCACCGATGGATCCACCGCAGAGGCGCGGAAGACGCAGAAAAGAAGAGACAGAAACCGCCAATGCACTCCGACACACGCCGATCAAGAAGGAGGGGACCGCTGGTCGAATCCGAGCGCTTAACTGCACGGACCGGCACGCGCGCCCACGCCGCCTTCCTATCGGCATCTATCGGGGTTCATCAGCGGTTCAGTTCCGACCCTCCGGGTCCCTCACACCTCCGCAGTGCAAAACAACTCTGGCGGTCACGCCACGCGGTAACGACTCACGGTCTCCTCGTCCAGAGTCACGCCCAGGCCCGGCGCGTCGGGGATGGTCACGTAACCATCCACCACGGGGAACTTCTCCCGCGTCAGCTGGTCGCGCAGCGGCGAGGGAGTGATCGGGTACTCAAGGATGAATCCGTTCGGGGCCGTGGCCACGAAGTGCAGCGATGCCGCGAGATTGATCCCCGTCTTGAAGCTGTGGTTGACCACTGGCAGATGGCGGTCGTGCGCCAGCCAGGCGATGCGGCGCGCCTCGGTCAGCCCGCCGCAGCGGGTCACGTCCACCTGCACCACGTCGATCTTGCCGCGATCCATCAGGTCCACGTAGGAGTGCCGGCTGCTCTCCTCCTCGCCCGCGGCGATGCGCACATCCACGCTGGTTGCCAGGCGGGCGTAGCCTTCCAGATCGTCGGGATGTAGCGGCTCTTCCAGCCAGTAGATCCCGTACTCCTGGAAGCGGCGAGCGCGCTGGATGGCCGTCTTGCTGTCCCACACGCAGCCGGCATCGATCAACACGTCCATATCGCGGCCAGCACCGCGCCGCGCCTCCCGCACGAGGGCCACGTCGGTCGCCTCATCCTGGCCCATCGGCGCCCAGCCGAACTTGACGGCGGTGAACCCCTGGTCGCGGAATCCCGCCGCCAGCCGCCCGGTCTCCTCCGGCGTGGCCCCGAACAGCGAACTGGCGTAGGCGCGGACTCGCTGCCGGTAGGCGCCCCCCAGGAGGCGGTGCGCCGGCTGTCCGTAGGCTTTCCCCGCGATGTCCCATAGAGCGATGTCCACCCCGCTCATCGCCTGAATTGCCGCCGCACGCCGGCCGAAGAACAGCGTCCCCTGATACATCTTCTCCCACAGGCGCTCGATCTCCAGGGGGTTCTCGCCCAGCAGCAGCTCCCGCAGGCCGCGCTGGATGGTGTGCGACACCGGCGCCTCTACTATCGCCCTGACCACCAGCGGGGCGCTGTCCGCCTCTCCCACACCCGTGAGGCCTGCGTCCGTGTGGACCCGGACCACCAGGGTGTCCTGCGTGCCGTCGCAACGCTCCTCGATGACCGGCAGCCGCAGGTAGATCGCTTCCACGTCGGTAATCTTCATGGCACCTTGGAGTGCGGCGGGGCCTGTACGGGCCCCCACACCGCTTTTCTTCTTCTGAAAGGGAATTGAGCAGCAGCCAAGAGCGGCTACGGGGAGAACTTCCCTCCTCGGGCGGGGCAATCCTGCGTGGTGTGCTCTCCGTGGGCAGGATCGGTGTTCGTTGGGCGTCGAGCTTCCCGCGCCACTCCACCCCGATTGCCGCACGGGCCCGAAACCCTTACAATGACGGCGCAACCCACCTGCTTTGTTGAGGAGGCTCGCCCGGTGTCCGCCCAGAAGGTCCCGCTCCCACTGTCACTCTTTACCGTCGATGACTTCTTCCGCCTCGTGCGAGGCGACCACAAGGCGGACCTGATCGACGGGGTAATCTACATGGCCTCTCCTGATACCCCGCGCAACGACCGAATCGCTTACCTGGTCCGATTTCTCATCCAGGGCTACGCGCGAGTGAAAGGCCTGGGGCAGACTACGGGGCCCCGCGTGGCCTATGTCCTTAGTGACCGGCGCGCTCTCGAACCGGACGTGGCCTTCGTTGCCAGAGACCGCCGGCACATCCTGCAAGAGAGCCACGGCGTGGGCGCGCCAGATATCGCCGTGGAGATCGTTTCTGCAGACAGCGTGGCGGGCGATTACATGGAGAAGAAGCACCTCTACGAAGAGGCGGGCGTGCGAGAGTACTGGCTCATCGATCCGCTGCAGAACCGCGCCGAGTTCCACCGGCTGCTGGATCGCCATTACGTCCTCGTGCCTCTGGAGCACAACCGCCTCTTCCGCTCCGAGGTTCTCCCCGGCTTCTGGCTAGATGTCCAATGGCTGCTCGCCGATCCTCTCCCCGACGAATTCGACTGCCTCCAGCAGATCCTGGCAGGCAATCCGGCGTAGCGTGCGGGGCAGCCCGCTCATCTCTTGTCTGGCTGGCCCGTACGGGCGCGCCAGAGTAATCAACGAAAGGCCGGGAGGAGCGCCCCCATCCACCTATCCTCGTTCCCGGGCGCCTTCAGCCAACCTGCATCGCGCGAACGGGGCGGCGGAGCCGGAACCAACAGTCCCCTGCGGCAGGATTGGCGAGCAGTAGATCGGCCAGACGGCGGTGCGCATCAAAGCCCGTCTTCGCGGTGAACACCGCCCGTTCCGGAAATGCCTGTTTGACGACGGTATCCCCGCCTACTTGGTTTGCACCGCCTTGCTGATGATCTTGAACGACAGCTCCGCGCTGCCGGGGTTGTCGTCCGCCGCCGGCGGGTGCTGGCCATCCACTACATGCACCTGCGCCGCAGCGGCGGGAGCTAGAGCGGGGACGAGGGTGAGTGTTACTCCAACGCAGAAGGGCTCCCGCAATGCCATAGCTTCTTGACTCGGTACAGCCGCCGGGTAAGCGAGCAGGCTCACCCGCCGTCAAGTGACGCCAGTCATCAACTCCTCAAGTGTCCGGAAGAGGCGCTCGCAGTGCGGGGCTGCGGCCCGGACTTTTGCCGCGTTCAGCTGCTCAAGTATCTTTGGTGCATGGCGCGTCTTGTGATACACACCCTTGAGAGTGTTTCGGGTCGCATCGTCGAGTGCTGAGGTTAACCGCTCCCTTGGAATCTCTTCCACGTTCGGACAGCGCGGCAACACATTCGCATTGAAGGCTTGCCGTAGAACTGCCTCAGGGCGTCCAGGTCGGCAAGAAACCAGGCTTCCATTACCTGCACCATCAGGTGGTAGTGGGCGTTGTCGGTCTGCGGACAGTCCCAGCGGTCCTGTTCGCGCAGATGGTTGTACGGCTGCAGTCCCGCCTGAACGGGCCCTTCGGCATCTACAAGTAGAACGTTAAGCGCATCCGGGTGAGTCTGCAATGCCGTACTGAAGTCGCTGAAAGCGTCGTTGCGCGAGCCAGATGCTACGATCTGCCAGTGAATCCGGCGACTTCGTGCTAGACTCACCAGCTCATTGAAAAAGCAGCTAAACCCCCGCCGAAGCCAGATACTCGACGGTCCCTGGCCCCCGCCTTCCAAATAGATGCGGACCTCGCTTACCATCTTGTCGCCCCGATCTCTCCCATCCGCCAGAGTTCGCCTAGTGTATACTTCTTCAGCCATTGCCCGAGGGCGCCGCGATCAAGCCGGCGCAGGTGACTGCCTTCGTCGTCCCGCTCGCAGACCAGCACGGCTTCGGGAACCTCGCTGAGCGCGGAGACAAGGACGTCCGAGTGGGTTGTGACGATCAACTGCGTCCGCTGCGATGCTTCGATCAACAACTCTGCGAGCGTAGGGAGTATATCAGGATGCAGGCCTAGATCTGGCTCTTCGATACAGAGCAGTGGGGGAGGATCCGGGTGGCAGAGAAGCGTGAGCAGACAAAGGTAGCGTAGCGTCCCGTCTGACAGGCGGGTTGCGGGAACCGGTTGCATTAGGCCTCGCTCATGGAGGAACAGCTGAACAGTGCCGCCGCTGATCTTGGTGGTGATGTCCTCCGCTCCCGGATAGAATGCCTGCAGGTGGCCGATGATCAGCTGTTTGGTTCCCCGTCGGTGCTGCAGATTATTCAGAACAAGCCCCAGGTTGCTGGCATCCTCTAGAAGGAAGTCCTCCGGCATATCCGGCGGCTGTGGCATCCTGGGCGCGGTATAACGCCCCAGGTTCCATTCTCTGTACAACCGAATGTTGCCGAACTGGTCAGCTAGATAGGTGATTTCGGGATACTGGTCAGGGTCCTTTCTCTGAGAGAGGACAGATTGCTGTGGATTCAAGTCCTCCCGCCGCAGGAATCGCTTGTGTCTACCTTCTTCAGTCCCAGCCGGGGTCGCCTCGCCGACTGCTGGCCTGACATTCAATGTTGGATAGCCCCCCTGATAGCGGTAGAAGAAATAGACATCCGCCTCCCCCGCCCGGCTGGGAACCTCATTCTCCACCACTTCATCTACGACCTCTAGCCGTTGACCGACTATAGTCAGACGGAGGCGATAGCGGAGCGGCATGATGCCGTCGGGGTAGAAAACGCTGGCTTCAATCTCGGCAGTAGGGCGATTGCTCACTCCTTTCCAGAGCCATTCAGCGATGCCGCCTCCCTCACGAATCGGGGCAGTCAAGTCTTTGGGCGTGGCTCGCAGGACACCCAGTGCCTCGATCAGGTTAGACTTGCCCGATGCATTCGGACCGATAAGGACGTTGAGGGGCAGAAGTTCGACGTCCTCACCATTGCTTCCGTAAGAGAGGAAATCCCGTAGTCGAAGAGTTCGGATGAGCTTCTTCCCTTCCATCGCTTCACTCCTGACTGGCCTGCGTCGGTGCATCCTTCTCCTGGGTGTTAGCTCGCAGGACGACCTGTCTGAGCGCCTCAGGCTTGGGCAGCCCCGCCAGCTGAAGTGCACACAGCCCCGATGGTCTGTTTCGTGCCCAGAGGGATCAAATAAGCCCGACGGATATCTCTACGGCTATTCTACCTCGGGCCACGCCAGAATCTGCGCGTCCTCCTCTAGCGTCGCCTGGAGTCTCGCCACATCCACCTGCTGCACCGACGTTTGCCCATCGATTGCCATGCTCGCGGCGGTGGCAGCGGACTGGCCCAGGATCATGAACACGGGTTCCATCCGGATGGAACCGTAGGCGATGTGGGTAGCGGAAAGACAGGCCGGCACGAGCAGGTTGCGGCACTCTGATTCTCGCGGCACGATGGACCGATAGGCGATCGGGTAGGGCGCGGAGATAGGCACCTCCACATTGCCTTCATTCGTTACCCGGCCATCTCTTAGCACCCGCTGGCAGTGGTGAGAGTCCATGCCGTAGGATGCCAGCCCGACGGAGTCGCGTGCCGAGATCACACCGCGGCAGTTGTGCTCGGTCATCACGTAGTCCGAAACCATCCGGCGGGCTTCTCGGACGTAGAGCTGGTGCGGCCACCCGCCTGTCTCCTGGAACTCATCCTTCGGCAGGCCCCACTGGCTCACTTCCACGCGGATCGCGGGCGGCACGCGCTCGTCGTGGCACAGGAACCCCATCAACCCCTGCTGGTAGGTGACGTGCTCCTGGAAGATCCGTTCTCGCGTGGCGTAGTCGCCGTCCGGGTAGTCGTAATTCATCCCGATGTTGTCCGTAGAAAACCCACCGTAGTTGTTCGTATCCGTCTTCCCATTCGGCATCGGCGTGGTGAGGCGCAGGACATCCCACACCCCCGCGTTGATGTAACGCGCCAGGAGGCTGTAGCGCTCGGGGTCGTAGCCTGCGGGTTTGGGGAAGGGCAGGCGATCCGGCGCCTTCGTCAGGCACATGCGAAAGCAGTAGGTCTGGACACGGTGATCGCCCTCGCCCTGCCTGCCGGGATCCGCAGCGGAGATACCCTTCAGGATGCCGCTGGTAGGATCCCCCGCGATGATGTAGGGATCGACCGATACGTTGAAGTTGTGGTTCGGGTCTCCGAAGTGCACCCCATTCAGAGTCTCGCTGTACTGCACGTTCGCCTCCCGGCCCACCGTGTAGGAGAGCTTCGCCTTCGCCATCAGGTCGCCTTCGTAGGTCGCGTCAATGAACATCTTCGCACGGCAGACGGCGCCGCTCTCCGTCACAATCTCAATGATCTGGTTACCGTGCTTCTTCACCGTCTGGAGGCGCTGCTCGAACAGAACGGGCACGCCCGCCTCGGTCGCCATTTCGTTGAGCAGCCTCTCGGCGACGTGCGGCTCGAACCGGAAGCCGTCGAAGCAATCCTTTACCGGTTGCGAACCGGGCCCGTAGGTTTGCAGGTAGTAGTCATGGATGCGCTGGTAGAACTCGCGCGCCAGGCCGCCGATGGAACGCCGGTGACCGATGTCGGTGGCCCCCAGCCCGCTGGAACTCAACCCACCCAGGTGCTTCCCGAACTCAAGGATGACGGCTCGCTTGCCCAGCCGGTGCGCTTGCACGGCGGCCGCCACCCCTCCGGCGGTCCCACCGTAAACGCACACGTCCGCATTCACCACTCTTTGCGCCTCCTGCTGTGCCAATGTACCAGCCTCCTTTCTGGTGAGTCTGTCGGCAGCTCGGGCGCGCAATTCCCCCGGGCAAGGTACAGCCTACGCGCCGCGAGACGCGGCGCGTGGCACATCGAAAGGGAAAGATCAACCATCCGGTCCGTCTGCGGTCTCGGAAAGGCGACGCGCGGGAGCTCGCCTCCGCCGAGTGAAGCGGCGGCACGGATGCAGGCACTGCCTGACGGTTATGGCGGCACTCATGCTCCTCTGCCCCGCTCCGCCGGCATGAGCACAAGCACGCAACCCAGTCGGCCCCTGGCTGCCGATTCACGCAGTAGGAACCGTCGCCGCCAGGGGAGCAACAGGGCATTCCGTTTGGCAACTTCCACACGCCTCGCCCGGCCTCCTCGCAGGAGATCCGCCCTGCGGACGCCCAACGAGTTCAGAGAGACCCTCGGATGCCATCCCGCCCGCCCATGCCGGATATTCTCTATCCCGGCGAGAACGCCCGCCGCCCCGTTTCCGCCGCCCACGCGGCGTCCCGCTTTCCACTGGCCGCGGTTAACGCTCTTGCCGCCCTGGAGAACCACAACAAGCACCTCCACCGCCCCACCCACTACGTGCACAAGTGGTGGGCGCGGCGACCGGGCTCCGTGTTCCGCGCGCTGCTGCTTTCGCTCCTGCTGCCCCCGGAAGAGGACGTGTGGGAGCGTTACTACACCGGCGTCGATCTGAACGGCGCCGTGCTCCTCGACCCGTTTATGGGCGGCGGGACCACCGTGGCCGAGGCGCTGCGGCTGGGTTGCCGCGTCATCGGCAGTGATCTCAACCCGGTCGCCTACTGGACGGCCAAGATGGTAACCACGCGCGCGGATCCGCGCGAGCTGGCTGCTGCCTTCGCGCGGGTGGAAGCCGTCGCTGCCCCAACGATCCGCGCCCGGTATGAGACGGAGTGCGCCACATGCGGGGCGCCGGCGGAGGCGCAGTACATCCTGTGGGTGAACGAGCCGCCGTGCGAGCGGTGCGGCGCGCCGGTGCCGCTGCACCCGGGGTGGGTGGTCGCGCGGCGGGCGGCCGCTGACCTGCTTTGCCCCACCTGCGAGTGGGTCTTCCGCGTCCCGTCCCTCGGTGAGCGGCACGCCTGCCCGCGCTGTGGCGCCGCAGTTTCGCCCGCGCTCCCGGGATACGCGCGCGGACGGCGCTACCGTTGCCCCGGCTGCGGGCATGACGGCCTGGTGGCCGCCGCGCTGGCGGGTCTAACCAGTTCCTGCCCGGCGCGACCGCTGGCGCTCCTGGTCGTTTGCCCACATCACGAGCCGCGCTGGCAGGCGGCAATGCCGTGCGACCGGGCCGCGGCCCAATCCACCGCCGTGGAGGCCGCCCGCCGTCTGCCCAATCTCCTCTGCCCGACGGAGCCGATCCCGCCCGGCGTGAAGACGAGCGACCTCCACCGCCACGGCTGCGATTACTGGCGCGATCTCTTCTTCCCCCGCCAGCTCCTCTGCCTGGATGCGCTCCTGCGGGCCGTGCTCGGCCTCCCGCCCGGCGCGCCACGGGACCTGCTGGTCACGCTCTTCTCGGGTTGCCTGGAGTTCAATAATCGTTATTGCACCTACAAGGGCGGCCATCCGCGGCAGCCGGGCGCCGTCCGTCACCTCTTCTCCCACCACGCCTTCGTTTTTCCACGCTGGCCATTGGAGAACCACCTCTGAGGCGTTCCCGGCACGGTTACCTCAGGGACCTTCACGGCGCTCTACCGTACCCGCCTCCGGCGCGCGCAGGCGTGGGCGGCGGCCCCGGCGGAGCGGCACCTGCACGGGCGGGGCACCCGCGCGGCGCGCGTTCCCGGTGAGGCGCTGGCGAGCCGACCCGCCTCCTGTGCCGCCGCGCTGATCGCGGGCGAGGGCAACCTCTTCCTCACCTGCCAGGATTCGGCGTCGCTCGACCTACCCCCGAACTCGGTCGACCTGGTAGTAACCGATCCGCCCTACTACGATAACGTGATGTACAGCGAGCTGGCGGACTTTTTCTACGTTTGGCTGCGACTGGCGCTGTGGGAGCAGGAACCCGCATTTGCGCCGCCGCTGGCGCCCCGAGCTGCCGAGGTGGTGGCCAACCGGAGCCGGGGACCCGCGTCGGGATACGGAGCGGGGCTGCGGCGGGTGTTCGCCCGCTGCCACGCAACGCTGAAGGAAGAAGGTCTGCTGGCGTTCACCTTCCATCACCGGCGACCCGAGGCGTGGGCCGAAGTGCTGGACGCGCTGGCGGGCGCGGGCTTCCAGGCGGAGGCGGGCCCTGCCGGTGGGCGCGGAGAGCCGCCAGTCAGTGCACATTCGCGATGGCGGTGCGGTGACGCTGGATCTGATCCTGCTATGCGGGAAGCGGCGGGCGCCCTTACCGGGCGATTGGGCGGCGATCCTTCAGGCGGCGGAGAAGGAGGCACGCGCGCTTGTCGCACGGCTGGGCGAATCGCGGGGATGCCAGGACTGGCGCCACGCCGATCTGGAGGCCCTGGCGTCCGGCTGCCTGCTGGCGGCGGCGAGCCCCCATTGGCCCGCCGTTCAGGGCGCGGGCGCCCCCGCCACGGCGCTGGAGGCGATGCGGGCAGCGGTGGCGCTGGCGGATGCCATCCGGTGCCGGGAAGCGTGAAACGTAAGGGGGGCCGGGCGAAGGGTAAGCAAGGCTACCCATCGTTGCTGGTCCCGAAAGCTTTCGGGACTGGTGTTTACGTCTGGCGCGTTATGCGCCCCCGAAAGGGATCGCCACACGGGCGCGCCCGTGCTGCCGTAGCATCTCCAGACACCGGCGGCAGCGGATGATGTGGTACCAGTCGGAGATCGCCTGCTCAGTCGGCAGATCGCCGTGCAGCAGCGCATCCACGTGCGTCTCTACATCCTGGCAGGTAACTGCCGCGATGCCCGGGGGAGCGAGTGACACGACTCCCTCACCCGGGCGGGAGGACACGACTCTCTCACCCGGGCGGGAGGTGAGACTGAATGCCAACGCAACGACCAGCGCGCCCACCGCGGTGACGAACTGCCACAGCGGCACCGTGCGTGTCCCGCGACGGGGGGAGAGGGCCGGCGAGGGCGCTGGCTCGCCCAGTACCCGCCGGCGCACTGCCGCTCGAAGCGCTTCTTCCTGCCCCTCCGCCAGCGCGGCGTGCAGCGTCCGCGCCGTGGCCAGCAAACCAATCAACTCCGTCAGCTGCTCCTGAGTAAGGACCACCTGGCCCGCGCTGGTTTCAGGCGCGGACTGCCGCAGCTGTTCGATGTATTGCCAGAGAATTGCCCCCAGGACGGCCTCTTCGTCATTCATAGCTTACCTCGCAGGGGGAGGCCGGGGATTCATCCGGGTCCCGGGCGCGGACGGCGGCGCGCAGCTTCTGCATCGCCTTGTAAAGGTGGGTGGTCACCGCGCTGATGGAGGGCTTCCCCAGGATGTGCATAATCTCCCGGCAGGAGAGCTCGTCGTCATAGCTGAGCAGGATGATTTCGCGATCCGAGGGGCGAAGCCGCTCCAGCGCGCTGCGGATGAGCGCTACGCGCTCGCGGTGCAGGATCACGTCCACGGGGGACAGGTCTCCGGCGGGATCCGGCTCGCACTCCGGCTCGCTCAGCGGCTCCACCCGCGGCGCGCGGGATTCTTGCCGTGCGCGATCCGTGACCAGGTGGCGCGCGATGGTGTACAGGTAGGAGACGTAGCGCGTGCCGCCATCCACCCTGAACGCCTGGATATGCGCGAGCGCGCGGATGAAGACCTCGGCGAGCACATCTTCCAGGTCCTGCCCTGGTACGCCAAGGTGGCGCACGAACCGTGCGAGCCGGCCGTAATGGCGCTCGAAGAGGGTCGCGAACCGGGCTCGCTCGCCCCGCTGGATGCGGCGGACGAGCTCCTCGTCGCTGGCCTCGACGGCCGGGCGTGGTTGCATGCTGATCTCCGGAAGCCAGGCGCCCCTGACGCGGGTCCCCGCGCGCAGCGGACACTTAACTATACGGGTGGACGGAGCCGCAGTCACCCCGGCGCGAGGGATGCCGGCGAGCGATTACAGACCCAGCGGCTCCGCGGCGCTGCGGATCATTCCCGCGAGCTCGCCCGCCGGCGGCAGCCCGCAGACGCGCTCCAGGACGTCATCCAGCCCCTCTTGCTGCAAGAGAGCCTGAAGCTCGCCGGCGGATGGGTCGCCCGGCGGATCGAAGCGCAGTGCGGCGGCGATGCCGCGAGCAATCTGCAGCGGCGTTACGTCATGATCCAGACACAGGAGGGCGGCGCCGACAAGCCGATCGTTGGGGCGGAGCTTGCGCAGCGGGTCCCGGCCGACGCGAGCCACCGTGTCCCCCAGCGCGGCGTTCCGGAACCGGCGCTCCAGGTCGGCGGCGTAGGCGCGCACCGGCTCACGCGTCCATCCGTACTGGCGGCAGAGCGCCTCGCAGGTTTCTGCCATCGCCTCTCGCACGGCCAGCCCCACGTGTGGGTCGGCAATCGCCTCGTGGATGGTAGCGTGGCCGCGCAGGTAACCCAGGTAAGCAGCCACTGCGTGGCCCATGTTATGGATGAATAGCTTGCGCGCCACGTGCCCCGGGTAATCGCTGACGTACTCCACGCCCGGCACGTCGGGCGGCGCGCCGACGACCGCCGACCGGTCGGCCACGAGCATGCGCCAGTCCTCCGCTACTGCCAGCAATGGATCGCGAGCGCGCTCCTCCGCGGACATCAGGGGCACCATCCGGCTGACGACCGTTTCCACCAGGCCGAGCGTGTCTCCGGCCGCGGGATCGGCCAGGTGGCGTGCCACGATACCGCGCAGCAGGTCCGAGCAGTGGAGCTGGTTCTCGCACAGGAAGACGTTCAGGGGACCGCCTCCGGCGGCGCATCGGCGGGCGAGGCCCGCGGCCAGCGCGGGGGCTACCTGTAGCAGCACTCCCACGCCCACGGCGGTGCAGGCAAAGGCGGCGCGAGCCAGTTCTCCGGCCACCGCCTCCCGGTCCCGTCCGTCCACGGCGCGTACGGGGGCAATGGTGAGCGTCTCAAACCGGTCCGGCCCTGCCAGGCGCAAACGGTAGGAGCGACGCTCGTTCAGGGCAGTGAGCAATTCGGGAACGACGTCCACGAACACGACCTCGTATCCAGCCTCGCTCCAGAGCTGCCCCACAAACCCGCGGCCGATGCTGCCCGCTCCGAACTGGACGACCGTGGGGTAATGAGAAGTGATCGACATAGAGAATAGTGCGTTCGATTCGTGTCAGGCGCTGAGCCTTAAGATTACGGGGATTGAGAATCGGTAGATTCCGCCCTCCCCACCACACGCTCCCTTACGGTCATGGCACTGTTGCTGGCAACGTCCTCTGCCCTTTACAACATATAGCGCACTCAATGCCGCCGCTCAAGCGACGCCGCCCCATCCAGCGGCCCCTGCCGTGCAGGGTGACGGAGGAGTTAGAGGAGACGACTTCAGGCGAGGGCGGTCATAGGCAAGGGGCATCACGCCGGTTTCCGGCCAGTCTGTGCCGCCGCCCCTTCCTTCGCCCGCTGCTTCAACCGCTTCGCGCGGCGGTGCCGACGGCGGCGCACTTCGCGCTCACGCTCCGTAGCCAATCGTCATCACCTCCTTACCGATACCACTCCTTACGGATAGCGGAAAACGGCGCCGCTTGCCAAGCCGCCTGGCCCGCTGCTGGGCGCCGACCGCAGGGCGACGTATACTTCCCGCGGAGCTGGCTTCCATGTCCCCCCGGCAGATGTCCTGGAGCGGTTTGTTGCTCTTCCTCCTCGGCCTGGTGGTGGTATCGCTGGGCGGGTGGCGCTTCGAAACCGACGTGCTCACGGGTCGCAGCGCGCTCCTCATCCTTGGCTACGCCATCACCCTCCTCGGCATCGCCTTCATCTTCTGGGGCCTGGTGCGCAGCGAAAACCAGCGGTAGGTGCGGTTGGGGGCTGGCTGTTGGGCCTTGGGCGTTTAAGATAACCGGTCGCCACACTCAACGCCCCGTGCTCTCCGTACGTGGCACACCCACGCAGATCGACTCTCCCCAATCCGATCCCTACCGTTGCCTGCGCTTCAGCAGCTGATCCGCCTTCCGCTGCAGATCCTTCTCCATCTTCTCTTCCCACTTCGGATCCGCGAGATCCACATCCACGCTCACTATCGGCGTGTTGGGCGGGGCGGCCAGCCGTAGGTCCGAAGGTTTCAGGCCGGTGTTAACCTGCAGCTCCGTGAACCCGAAGAGGACCGCCGGCTTGCCCTCGTTATCATACACCTCAATCTTCACCGGCAGGCCATGCGCCTCAGTAAGCCAAGCGCGGGTCTTTCCCGCTCCCAACTGCTTCTCCAGCTCAGGGCTCAGGCAACGCAGCTGCTGCAAGAGGCTCTCGTTCGGCACTTCGACAATGGCGCAGGGATAGTCGAGAACCTTCTCTGCCCCTACCCTATGGAGATCCGGCACGGCCCGCAACGCCGTCCCGAAGGTGACCATCGACATCTGCACCGCCAGGCTGGGGTGGACAGGGAGACGGTTCAGGTTGCGGTACTTCTTTTCGATCACCAGGCCCTGCTGCGGACTAAAGCTCCGCTCCACATTGCTCTCGGCCAGCATCCAGGCGCGCAGCCCCAACAGATCGGTAGCCATCAGTATGCCATCGGGCCGCCGGTAGGTCTGCTCCACGCCGACCACCAGGTTGACTCCCCCGATCTCCACTTTGAACGCGCCCTTGCCCCGGAAATCGAGCAGCTCCTCGCGCGGTTTGAACTCCTGCGCCGCGCCGGCGCTTGAGGCCGCGACGCCCAGTGCCGCGAGCCATGCCAGGGCCCAGATCGATCGTCGCATCTCCGCTTCCCTCCTTTGCCGCCTGCTGGCGGGCCGCTGACGCCTATTGTAAGGGACCGATGCCCCGTTCGTCCAGCGATATGAAGATTGAAGGATGGACCTTTGATTGGTAGAGCCGGAGACAGAAAGAAACGGTATAACGACAAAGCGAGAAACGACCAAACGAGGCAGCGATAATCTGTAGACTATGGGCCGAGGACTTGCCTGCAGTTCTTACTCCTCCCGCCTCCCGTCTACCCGCCTTCCTGGTTGGCTATTGTATCGTCCGTTCGCCTCTTGGGCCTGCCGCTGCCTCATCCCTTCATGCCCGCGTTCCTTCATCCCTCTTCCTTCGCCAGTGCCTCCCGCACCTCCGTCTCGGACACGGCGCCCTCCCGAAGAATGACAGGCGGATCACGGGTGAGATCCACCACCGTGGAGGGCACTCCGCCCGGTGCGGGCCCCGCATCCAGAACCAGCGCAATGCGCCCCGATAGCCCGCGCAGCACCTCCGCTGCGGTGCGCGGGGGAAGCGTACCGCTCGGATTGGCGCTCGTACTCGTGATCGGCCGGCCGAGCGCCCGTATGAGGGCCAGCGCCACGGGATGATCGGGCATCCGCACAGCCACCGTACCCCCTGGTCCGCACGCGGCAGGGGGCACCGCGGGCCCGGCAAGCAGCACCAGGGTTAGCGGGCCGGGGAAGAAGCGCGCCATCAGCCGCCAGGCGGCGGGAGGCACCGACGCCGCGAGCGCCGCCACCTGCTCAGGGTCAGCCACGGCAAGGATGATTCCCTTCTCCGCAGGTCGCCCCTTGGCGGCAATCACGGCCCGCACGGCGCACTCACTAAGGCCGTCGGCGGCCAGGCCGTAGACGGTCTCCGTGGGGTAGGCAACCAGCTCGCCCGTGCGCAGGAGCGCGGCCGCCGCCTCGATGGCAGCGGCCGCGGGCGAGCGGGGATCCACCACGCGCACCTCTGTCTGCCGACTCATCCGCCTGCTCCCGGAGTTGCACCCCGAAGACACGGAAGGAGTGGGAGAATGGCGGCAAGGCCCTGAACGCCCCAGGTCCGATGTCCAACACCGAATACCGAACGCCCCCATTCCCCTGCATCTCTCCGTATTTCGATGGTTTATGTCACCCCTCCACCCGCCGGCGGGCCAGCACCACCCGGGGGATGCCTGCCAGGTCGGGCACCGTCGTGATCGCCTCCCACCGGCCCTCCGCCTGCAGCAGCTGCACCACCCTCTCTGCCTGCCCCAGGGCGACCTCAGTGGCCAGCCAGCCACCGGGGACGAGCATATCCGGGCCCTCCGTCGCCAGGGGCCGGAGCACCGCCAGCCCATCAGGGCCGCCGTCCACCGCCTCCCGGGGCTCGTAATCCCTGATTTCCGGCTGCAGAGCCGCCACTTCTGCGGACGGGATATAGGGCGGATTGGCCGCCAGGGCGTCGAACAGACCGACGTGGCGGGCATCCTCAGGAAAGATCCCCGCCACGAACTCGATCCGAGCTGCATAACCCAACGCGGCCGCGTTCCGGCGAGCCACCCCCAGGGCGGCCTGGCTCGGCTCCAGGGCCACCACCTTCGCCTCCGGCAGCAGGCTTACCAGCCCGATGGCCACGCAGCCGCTGCCTGCGCCGATGTCCAGAATGCGCATCCCGGACTCGTTCGGGACCAGGCGGCCGGCCAGCGCCTCCACGAGCACTTCCGTCTCCGGTCGGGGAATTAGCACGGCGGGCGTCACCAGGAACGACATGCCCATGAACTCCCACCGGCCTAACAGGTAGGGAAGCGGCTCGCGGGCCGCACGGCGGCGCACGACGGCGGCGTAGTTAGAGCGAGCGGCGCCATCCAGCGCCAGATCGGGGTGAGCAAAGAGGAAGGAACGCTCCCGCCCCAGGACGTGGGCCAGGAGGAGTTCGGCGTCCAGCTCCGGCGTATCCACGCCGGCGCGCCGCAGACGCGCCGCCGCGCGCTTCAGGGCCGTGCGCACGTTTACGGTCAACTCAACGAGAAGACGAGGACACGACAGAATGAAGGAAGGTCGGCCCTCGTCACTTCGTTCTTCGTGCCTCGTCCGTTCGTCCTTCGCACGGATCAGGCGCCGGCGGCAACCAAACGTTTGGCTCCGGTAAGACCCTCCTCCCCGGATAGCCGCGCCGCCTCATCTGCCCTACGCAGCTCCTCGATGATGTCGTCGATGTCCCCGTCGAGGATCGCCTCCAGACGGTTGATCACCGTGCGCCCGATGCGATGGTCGGTCAGCCGGTTCTGCGGGAAGTTATAAGTGCGGATCTTGTCGCTACGATCCCCGCTGGCCACCTGGGCGCGGCGGGCGGAAGAGACCTCCGCGGACTGCTCCTGCTGCATCCGCTCGTAGAGGCGCGCCCGCAGCATTCGCATCGCCTTCTCGCGGTTCTGCAGCTGCGACCGCTCGTCCTGGCAGCTCACCACAATCCTCGTCGGTCGGTGGGTGATGCGCACTGCGGTCTCGTTCTTCTGCACGTTCTGGCCGCCCGCGCTGGAGGCCCGGAAGGTATCGACCTCCAGATCGTCGGGATGAATGTGTACCTCGACGTCTTCCACCTCGGGGAGAACGGCCACCGTGGCGGCGCTGGTGTGGATGCGGCCGCCGCTTTCTGTTTCGGGGATGCGCTGCACGCGGTGCGGCCCGCCCTCGTACTTGAGCCGGCTGTAGGCGCCCTTCCCACGGATGGAAAGGATTATTTCCTTAAACCCTCCAATTCCCGTTTCGTTAGCGGAGAGAATTTCCGTCTTCCAGCCCATCCGTTCGGCGTAACGCATGTACATGCGCAGCAAATCGCCCGCGAACAGAGCCGCCTCCTCGCCGCCTGTCCCCGCGCGGATTTCCATAATCACGTCCTTCTCATCCGCCGGATCGCGCGGCAGCAGCAGCACGCGCAGCCGGTGTTCCAGCGCCTCCCGTTGCTGCTCAAGCGCGGGCAACTCTTCCTCGGCCAGAGAGCGCAGGTCGGGATCGTGGTCGTGCAGAAGGGGGCGCGTCTCCTCGATCTGGCGGCGAATCTCCCGCGCCTCACGGAACGTCGCCACCAGTTCCCCGAGTTCGGCGTGCGCGCGGGCCGCCTGCTGGAACCGCTCCTGGTCGGCAATCACTGCCGGATCGCTCAGCTCCTTTTCCAGGCGTTCGTAACGCGCTTCAATCCCTTGCAGCTTCTCCCGCATTCCTGGTTTCTTATCTCCCACTACTGATGGCTGACGGCCATCCGCTATTAGTCCGCTAACTTCTGGTTCGCAGACCGTTCGGCTGCTTCTTCCCCAACCGGCTTTCTGCTCGTGCGCTAACTCAATACACACCGTTAACGGTCCCGAGCACCCAACCGCCCTCATGACATCGTCGGTGCGGGCGCGATGTCCGACCTGTGGACGGCTTCCTCTTGCTCAATCACGGATCGCAGCGCACGCAGCGAGACCTCCAGCATATCGAGGTCTGGCTCCCGCGTGGTGAGACGCTGCGTCAGGAGCCCCGGCGCCACCAGCCACTGCAGCGGGCGACAATCCCGGTGCTGGCCCGCCAGACGGATCACCTCGAAAGACAGCGCCGCCACCACGGGCAGCAGTGCCAGCCGCAGCGCAAATCCCACCAGCAACGGCGGCCACCCGAAGAACGGATAGATCAACACCTTCACGATTAGCACGGTGAGCAGGAAGTTCGTCCCGCACCGCGGGTGGATTCTGGACTGCCGCGCCGCCACCTGCAGATCCAGGCTGCCCTCCTGCTCCCAGGCGTTGATCGCCTGGTGCTCCGCGCCATGGTACTGGAACAACCGCTGCACCCGCTTCATGCGCGCGATGCCCCAGATGTAGCCCAACGCGATGGCCACCCGCACGGCGCCCTCAATCAGGTTCAGCGCCAGCGGGCGGCTCACGATCGGCTGCAAGCCCCGCGTCAGCAGATGCGGGAGCAACACGAACAGGAAGATCCCGAGTCCCAGGCCGATCGCCGCACTGCCGGAGATCGCCAGGCTAGAGATCGAACGCTGCTCCCCGTCCCGATTGCATCCCCTGCGGGCCGTAGGGCAGACCTGGTACGCGTCTTCCTGCCCGCCCGGGTCCGCTCCGTTCCGCAAGGAGATGTCTTCTGCGGGCATCCCCTCGTCGTCGGCATCCCGCGCCAGCTCCGCCGAATACAGGAGCGACTTCATCCCCAGGCCAAGCGTATCCAGCAGCGCGAATACGCCACGCAGAAACGGCCAGCGCGCCCACACGAATCGCGTGAAGAAGAGGGGCACCGCCTCTTGCTTCACCACGATCTCGCCGTTGGCGCGCCGACAGGCGACCGCGAAATAGCGCGGCCCGCGCATCATCACGCCCTCGATGACCGCCTGGCCGCCGTAGAATGTCCGTTCGCTCAACGCTTATCGCCTACTGCCATTGCCGGTTGCGAGGCCCAAAGGGCACCCCGGATTGGGAAGGTTCGGGATGCTGCGATCCGAAATCCACAATCCGTAACGCTCAGCGCTTCCGCGCGCGAGCCGGAGCGGCCGCCGACCGGGTCGGAGTGGCTGCCTTCGCCGGCGCGCGTACCTGCGCGGCGGCCATCTGGCCCGCCTGCAAGCCGTACCGCGCCAGGAACTTCTCCACCCGGCCTTCGGTATCCACGATCTTCTGCTTGCCGGTGTAAAACGGGTGGCAGGCCGAGCAGATCTCCACGCGGATCTCCGGCTTCGTGGAGACCGTCTGAAATGAATTGCCGCAGGCGCAGCGCACCGTAGCCGGCTGATACTTCGGATGGATGTCCGGTTTCACGTCTGTTTGTTTCTTTCAATCCTTATCCGCCCCCAGGGCGGACGCTAGAGTGGCCGCGCCGATCAGATCCGGACGGCCCCACGATTATAACACACGCCGCCCAGCCTCACAACCGAGATGCGCGCAGGGGGGGGTACGCGTCAGAGTTTTGCGCGTGCCTGGGCTCCGCCCTGAAGGGGCGCCGG
>JACQGL010000155.1 GCA_016199525.1 Armatimonadota bacterium | reverse complement strand
GCGGCGGGCCGTGCCGTTCGGCGGGCGGGCGGTGGCGGGGGAGTTCTGATCCGGGGACGTCGAGGACGACGGTATTCTCCTCCACGCTCTGAATGTGCTCTCCCAGCACGTGCGCGCGCGGCGCCCGCAGCCCTCGCTCGACAACGAGGCCGTGGAAGATCCCCGTCGTCTCGTCGAAGAGCACTTCGGCCACGCGGCCAATCCGTTCCCCATCGGGCCCCATGACCAGCATTCCGGGTCGGATGAGGCTGTAGCTGCCGGCGCGCATTTCCCGCTCCCGCAGGATTGTACCCGCGAGCGCGGCAGGCGAAAACAAGCCGTCGGTCTGCCGGCAGGCCGCATTGCGGGCCTATCCGGGCCGCAATTGCCGCGTTATAATCATTCGGATGCCCCCGATAGTGCGGAACGGGAGAGTGGGGGAATGGGAGCCCAATGCTCGTCCCAAATGCTGAGCTGACGGAGAGCGACAGACGGAAGACCTGCTCACATCCTGCTCCTCCGCGCTCCGTCTTCTGTCCATCCGGTTCCGCAATCCCAACACGGAACGTCTAACGCCCACGGTCCACCGGCTGGACGCCCGGCCTCAGGTGGTCTCGGGTTGCAGGACGGAGGGCCTCGATGGAGAACACCCGCGTCTACATCGCTAATCTACGCGCCACCGCCCTGTGGGTGATAGGCATTGTGTTGCTGTTGAGGTTCATCGACGCGGTGGCCACGCTGACGCTGATCTTCGCCCTGATCCTGGTGCTGGCGATGGTCCTCCATCCGGCGGTAACCTGGCTGGAGCAGCGCCGCTGCCCGCGCGGACTAGCTGCGGTGCTGGTGACCACGGCGTTCATCGGCCTGTTCGCCGGAGCGGCGGCCCTGATGCTGCCCGTAACGGTGCGGCAATCTATGGACTTTGGCCAGCAGATTCAGACGCAGTGGCCGCAGTGGCGGGATAGGGCGATTGCCTGGCTGCACCGCTACCCGGAACTGGAGGGCTGGATTAACGGGAACATCGACAGCTTCAGCCGTGAGATCACTCCGCACCTCAGCCGGCTGCTCCTCCAGTTCGGGCGCTACACCCTCAACGTGGTGGCGGCGTTGATCGCCACCAGCATTCTGTATGTGATGGTGATCTTCGTCCTGGCGCAGCCGGAGCCGCTGGTACGGGGGCTGCTCGGGGCGGTTCCGGAACAGCAGCGCCAGGCAACGAAGCGGGCCCTCCAGCGCGCGATGAAGCAGGTTCAGGCGTGGGCGGGGGCCACCGCGTTCAATATGGTGGCCATCGGCCTGCTCACCTGGGCCGGCCTTCGGCTGATTCGTCTGCCGCACGCAGAGTTATTCGCCATCCTCGCCGGAATCCTGGAGGCGCTGCCCACCATCGGGCCCATCCTCAGCGCCATCCCACCCCTGCTGGTGGCGATCTCGCAGTCGCCGCTCCAGGTGTTGCTGGTGGCCATCCTGTTTGTGCTGATCCAGCAGGGGGAAGCAAATCTGCTCGCGCCCATGGTCCTCGCCCGGCAGACGCAGCTCCACCCGCTGACGGTGGTCTTTGCCCTGCTGACGATGGGGGCGCTGGGGGGAGTGCTGGGCGCCGTGCTGGCGATCCCGCTGGTATCGGTGGTCAAGGCGATCTACGAGGAGTTCTACTACAAGCGGAAGATAACGGACGAGCGCGCTCTGGATGAGGACGTGTTTGAAGTGCTGGGGACAACGCAGGCGGCACGCCGCCGTGAGAACCGCGCCCGCCGCGGGAAGGCGCTTCTGGAGGCCGAGCGCGCGGCCCCGAAACTGCCCGCGGAGGCCGGAGAAGCGGATGGGGACAATGGCCCGGCGGCGCCGGACGAGAAGTAGGCGAACGGGACGGCCCGGCGCGCACGGCGTAGGCGCACTCAAAGCCGCAGGGAAGGAGATCGCGCCAAGCGGCCAAGGACTCCGCGGAGATTCTTTGTGTCCTGGCGCGAGCTGCTTCCGGTGCGATCTGCACTCCACAACCTGCGTTCCGTGTTCCTAATGGGGGCCGACCGTCCGGCTGGTAGAACTGAGCCGGGGTCGGCGGGTATATTCCCCCTGAAGGAGTCCTTTATGCCAGACATCTGGGAAGCGACGCTTGCTAACGGTCTGCGCGTGCTGATCCAGTCTTCGGACGTGGCGCCGGTGGTGAGCGTGTGGATCTGGTACCGCGTGGGGGGGCGCAACGAATCGCCCGGTCGGACGGGGGCCTCCCACTGGGTCGAGCACATGACCTTCAAGGCGGCGGGTCGCTTCGGCCACCGGGAGGTATTTCGCCTGACCGCTCGCCATGGCGGCCATAACAACGGCTTTACGGGCGAAGATTTCACCCTCTACTACGAAACCCTCCCTGCCGAGCACCTCGATCTCGCCCTGGCGATCGAAGCGGACCGGATGGCGAACGTGCACTTTGAGGCGGAAGAGGCTGAGCAGGAGCGGGGTGTGATCCTGGCTGAGCGGCAGGGCGCCGAGAACAACCCGCACTACCTGCTCGGCGAGGCGCTGCTCCGGACGACGTTTTCCACCCACCCCTACGGCCGCCCCGTCATCGGCCTGCGGGAGGACCTGCTGGCGATGACCGCGGACGACCTGCGGGCTCATTACGAGCGCTACTACCGCCCCGAGAACGCCCTGCTGGTGATTGCCGGGGATGTAGATGCGGAGGACGCACTGCGCCGTGTGGAAGCACACTTTGGCGAGCTGCGCGCGGCGCCCGCGGCGCCCGAAGATCCTATTCCGGCGGAGCCTCCCCAGGAGGAAGAGCGGCGGGTGGTCCTGGAGCGCCCCGGCGGCGCCGCCCACGTTCAACTGATTTACCATGCGCCGCCCGCGGGCCATCCGGATGTCTACCCGTTGCTGGCGCTGGACGCAATCCTGGGCGGCGCCAAGCCCGTGAGCTGGGCGAGCGGGGGTTACCTGGGGCGGAGCGCGCGCCTCTACCAGGCGCTGGTGGAGACCGGCCTGGCCACGAACGCTGGTTCCGGCTACCGGGTGGGCCTCGATCCGCACCTGTTCGGTGTTTCGGCGACCGTACGGGCGGGCAGCGACTGGCGCCAGGTGGAAGCGACTCTGATTGCGGCAGTGGAGCGGCTCGCGGACCAACCGCCCACCGAGGCAGAACTGGCCCGCGCCGTCCGCCAGGCGGAGGCGCAGTTTGCCTACAGCCGCGACGGGGCCACCAGCCAGGCCTACGCTCTGGGCCTGTTCGCCACCCACGGAGACTGGCGCGACCTGGAACAGCATGTCAAGCGCCTCGCCGCGGTGACCCCGGCAGACCTCCAGCGCGTCGCTGCCACCTACCTTCAGGCGCGCACTCGCACGGTGGGCGTGTTCTTACCAAACGGTGCGGGGCCCGCCCGAGAGGGCAGCGGCGCGGTTGTCTCGTCTTCGCCCGCCCGGCACGCCGCCACCGGTCCCAATCCCAACGGCGGCGGGGCCCGTCTCCGGCCGTGCCGTGAGGTGCTGGACAACGGCATCATCCTGCTCTGGCACGAGAGCCACGAGAGCCCCTCGCTGGCGCTGCGGGCCAGCTGGCCGGCGGGCGCGGCTCGGGAAGCGCCCGCGCAGGCGGGCCTGGCTTCCTTCACCGCGCGTCTCCTGCGCCGTGGGACCCGCCGGCACACCGCCGCCCAGATCTCCGCGGCGGTGGAGGATCTGGGCGCCAGCTTCAGCCTCTGGGCAGGCACCGAGGAGGCCGCCCTCTCCGCCAAGTGCCTGGGCCGCGATGCCAGGAGCGTGCTGGATGTGCTGCGGGAGGTGCTGGAGGAGCCGCTCTTCGCTCCTGAGCAGGTGGAGAAGATGTGCGGCGATACGCTCACCCAGCTCCGTGAGCAGGAGGATAGCACCCGCTACCAGGCCGAACGCACCCTCATGGCGGCCCTCTACACGGATGCACATCCCTACGGCCGGCCCGCGTCCGGGACACCCGAGACGGTAGGCTCCCTCACGCGCGAAGAGATCGTCTCGTTTCACGAGCGGTTTTACGCGCCGCAGGGGCTGATCTTTGCCGCGGCGGGAGACCTGGACCCGGATCTGCTGCACCGCCATCTGCGCGGCTGGCTGCGCGGCCGGCCTGACTCTCACACGCGCCAGCCTGTCCCGCCCACCCCTCCGGCGCCCGCGCCGGGTCGTCGCGCTATTCCTATGCCCCACAAGAGTCAGGTGGACCTGGCTCTGGGCGGGCGGGGTATTCCTCGCTACCATTCCGACTTCTACGCTCTCATCCAGGCAAACATGATCCTGGGCACGCTGGGGTTGATGGGTCGGCTGGGCGCCCGGGTACGGGATGATCTGGGTCTCGCCTACTATGTCTACAGCCGCGCTATCGCCCGCCGCTGGGCGGGGGAGTGGGTTGCGAGCGCTGGAGTGCATCCAGACCACGTAGAGCGTGCCGTGGACGCGATCCTGGCCGAGATCCGGCGCTTGCGGGACGAGCTGGTGAGCGAGGAGGAGCACGCCGACGCGCAGGCGCACCTGATCGGTTCCCTGCCCCTGCGCCTGGAGACGCACGACGGCATGGCGGACTACCTCCTGAACCTGGAGTACTACGGCCTGGGCCTGGACTACCTGGACAACTACCCCTCCCTGGTACGCTCCGTTACCCGGGAAGAGATCCAGGACGCCGTGCGGCGCCACTTGGATCCCGACCGGCTGTTGTTGGCGCTGGCGGGGCCGGTAGCATCCTAGCCCACCCCTCGGCTGGCCCTTACGTCTCGAGCAGTAGCCCTGTGCGAGGACGTGCGCTCTGTGGCCAGGGAGCGGCTTTCCCGGCACTGGGGCGCGGCATCTCCGGCCACCCTGGCGTTGGTTGAAGAGCGGCTGCGGATCCTGTTGGCACTGTAGCACAGAAGATCCCCACGCCCGAACCGGCCATCTGGCGCGCGGTTCCTCGGCGGGTGAGCTCAGTCGCTGAACAGGCTGCCGCCGTGGTAGTGGTCCATCAACGATCCGCCTGGTCTGCCACTTGAACCGTGACACAGCAGTAGTTACCAGTTGCCACCCGTTCGCCGGTGAGCGCGCAGGCCACATCCCGAAGCGCCCCGCCGCAGTCTGCGTTTCCTCCACGACCTTCGACTCATCTGCTGTGCGCGTGGGTGGCTGCCGATGTCAAGGATGGACGTAGCCCTGCGCGCCTTTCTCCCCGGGGAAGGTCCCGCAGCACCAGCGCTCGCCGCGGGCTGGCTCCACCTCGACACACACCAAGCCTCGCCGCCAGCCCGGAGCCGCATTGTCTCAATTAGCCCATCAATGTTCAAAGCTGTCGGGATCGAGGGCGGGAGCCCGATCACCCGCCGGGGGCGGGTGGACGAATACGCCAAGACGCACCACTACGAGAGCCTCACCGAAGACGCCGACGCGATCGTCGCGCTGAAGTGCACCCACGTTCGTTATGTGATTCCCTGGCACCGGGTGGAACGCTCTCCCGGCGTTTACGACTGGGAGTGGGTAGACGAAGCCCTGGGCAGTTTGCGCGTCCGTGGTCTGCGGCCCATCCCGGATCTGTGCCACTTCGGCGGCCCGGATTGGCTGGAGGAGCGCGGCGGGCCGCTGGCCCCCGATTTTGCGGACCGGTTTGCCGCCTACGCTACCGCGTTTGCCACGCGCTACCCATGGGTGCGAGAGCTGACGCTGATCAACGAGCCGTTCGTCTACGCCAAGATGGCAGGCCGTGAAGGAGCGTGGAACCCGTTCCGTGGCGATGCATTCCTTCCCATCGCGCGGGGTCTGGCGGAGGCGATCCGGCGGGGTGCCGCTGCCGTCCGCCGCGCTGCTCCTCACGTGCGCCTCTGGCAGACAGAGACCTGCGACCGTCACCACGCCGCTGATCCTGAGGACCCCGAAATACGCCGCCACGTGGCGCGGCAGAACCGTGAGCGCTTCCTGCTGTTCACCTGGACGCGGGGTTGCTACGACGTGGTCGGGCTCGACTACTATCCCTGGTGCGAGGTGACCTGGGAGCGAAACGGGATGGGCTTCCGCACCGCGAAGCAGGCCCGGCGGGCAGGTGAGCGCCCTAACGGCCTGGCAGAGCTGATTGCCGCCTACCATAGGGCTTCCGGCTGCCCGGTGTTCATTGCCGAAACAGACACCGCTGCCAGCATTGAACATCGCATTCTCTGGCTGGGGTGGACGGTGGGGGAGGCCTATCGTGCGCGAGCGATGGGGATACCGGTGCTGGGTTACACGTGGTGGCCCCTGTACGATAATTTGAATTGGGCGGGGCATAAGCCAGTGGACACGCCCGACAATGCGGGTGTCCTCGACCTGGAGCGGGTCAACGGTCGCTGGGAGCGCCGGCCGACGGCGCTCGCGCACCTGTATGGCGCGCTCGATTTGGGTGTTAAATAACCGGCGCGGCCCGGCGGAGCGCGTCGCCCCGAAATCGCTCGTGGGCCGCGTGCCAGCGTAAAGGTCCATCATCCAGCCGTGAATAGCAGGTAGGATGGCGGCCCTACGGAGCCGAATCTCCAGGGCGGATTGCCGGCTGTCCGCCGGGTGGCCAGGCCCCCGCCCCAGGTTCTGTGTGGAAACGAGAGATACCATGAAGATTCGCATCGAATACTGCACCGCCTGAGGCTACCTGCCGAAGGCCGTCAGTCTGGCGGAACATCTGTTGCACGAATATAAGAATCGCATTCGCTCCCTGGAGATCATCCCGTCCAGCGGCGGTGTCTTCGAGGTCTCCCGCGACGGAAAGAAGATCTTCTCCAAGAAGGAGACAGACCGCTTCCCCGAGCTACAGGAGATCGACGCGCAGCTGGGTTAACGTGGCGCGCTGCCGGCTCGGAGAGAAGGGCCTATACACGGGCTGGCCGTCCCGAAAGCGTTCGGGGCGGCCAGTCGCGTTTACCTTGTCGCTCTTGCCGTGCGTGGGCGGCGGACGTTAAGCCAATGACAGAACGCCGAACCGATACCCCGGGCCCGGAGGGCGCGCCCGCGGCCCTGCAGCCCGTGGAGGGGGCGGCCCGCCGAGCACGGCGCCGGAAGCGCCAGGTGCCGCCCGGCCCCGATGTCGTCTACCTGGAACGCCGCGGCAGCCGCGGCGCGCTTTTCTACGAGGCCCGATTGGAACAGGCCGGGCCGTCCTGGCGACTGGTCCGCCGCTGGGGATACCTGGGCCAGCGCGGCTGGCGACGCGTGGCACTGTTTGAGAATCAGGAAGCCGCCCGCGCTGCCCTGGCCCGGCTGGCTCGCCGGCGCGCGCGCGAAGGCTATCTTCCAGGTCCCGGCGCGCAACTTCCGCTCCTCGGGGTGGCCGAGGGAGCATCCTGACCGCAGAGGTGTGGAAAATCTGGAGGCTCTTCGGCAGGGGGGAGAGGAATCTCCGGGGTTCGCTCGGTATTAATTCTTTGATCGCTCGAGCGCGTTCCCGAGGCGCCTGGCGAGACCGCCAACCCCGTTCCTCACGGGACCGCTAACCTCGTTCCATAGCACCCGGCTTTCGGGCGGGGTGAGGATTGAAACCCACTCAATGCCATGATCAAAGCCTATCGCGTCAGCTTTCCCGAGGCGCTCCGCGCCGAGCTGGTAGAGTTCGAACTGGACGAGCGCCTGCAGGGCAAAGAAGTGCTCGTCCAGGCGGAGTACTCCGTCATCAGCCCCGGCACGGAGGGGGCTTCGTTCAGCGGCCTGGAGCGTGAACATCCCATCGCCCGCAACTTCGCCTATCCGCGTGCCACCACCGGCTATGGACACCTGAGCCGTGTGCTCGCCGTTGGTCCGGACGTCACGGATCTGAAAGTGGGCGACCGGATTCTCAGCTTTTCTCCCCACGCCAGCTACTGGAAATGGGATAGCGGCCGGTTTTTCCTCCATGTTCCGCCGGAGGCCGATGGCAAGCGGGCGGTATTCACGCGGATGGCGGGCGTGGCCATTACTGCCGTCCGCAAGAGCAGCGTCCAGATTGGTGACACGGTGGCGGTAGTCGGTCTGGGGCTCGTGGGTAACTTCGCCGCCCAGCTGTTTCAGATGGCAGGGGCGGAAGTAATGGGCCTGGACGTGGCGGCCAGCCGGCTGGAGCGCGCCCGGCAGTGCGGCATCCAGCGGGTTGTCAATCCCACCGGGCGCAGCGCGCGGGAAGCGGTGCTGGAGTGGACGGGCGGCCAGGGGGCGCGCATCGTGGTGGAGGCCATCGGGCGCAGTGACCTGATCCTCGAAGGGGTGGAGTTCACTCGCCGCCACGGGGAGATCCTCCTCCTTGGCAGCCCACGCGCCCTCCATACGGCCGAAGTAACTCCGATGCTCTCCCGCATCCATATCCAGGGCATCACCATGATTGGCGCGCTGGAGTGGCTCTATCCCATCCCCGAACTGGACTTTACGCGCGTGTCCATCACCCGGAACTACCAGCAGCTGCTCGGGTGGATCATGGACGGACGCCTGGCTATCGACCCGCTCCTGACGCACGTCCTCTCGCCCGTGCGCTGCCAGGAAGCCTACATGGGCCTTCATGCCCAGAAGGACGAATACCTGGGCGTGGTCTTCGACTGGAGTCTGCTCTAGGCGCCCGGCGCACGGGGCGGCGATCACGATTTCCAGGGCGTTTCTCTGCCTGAGGCGCGGCTGTTTCTGTTACTCCGCCCGCGAGCAGCAGCCCACCGACCGCACAACCTCTTGTTGCATCCCCTCGTAAGGTAGCACTTATAGTAAATGCTACGCCGCGGTACCGGCACGCGATACCACCTGGTTATGCCGATTCCTGTGATACATCCGGCCGCAGGGGACGGTGGCCGCAGAAGCGATACTGCGGCCGGTTACCAGGGCACCGGAGGGGCGGTTACCGGTTCACCTGCCGCACGATGCGGTGGGGCGCTTGTGGTTCGAGGTCGTCTGCGGGCCTCCCTGGGTTGTGAAAATAGCTTGACGGGCGCTTGCAGGGAAAGCGTTCGGCGTGTCGAAAAGAGGAATGGGTGTGATTGGAAAGCGTATGCGTGCCGCTCGATGACGGGCAGGGCGGGTGGCAGGCTCCGAAAGCCCCGAGCCTAACCCCGACCCTGACGGGCCGAGGGCGGGCGGCCCGAGGGCAGGCGTTCGGGGCAGGGATGGCTGCTGTGGTGATCGGCATCAACGGAGGCGAGCAGGCGGAAGAGGAACTGCGGGCGCGGGAGCGCCAGCAGGCCGCCGTCGCTGAACTCGGCCAGCAGGCGCTGGCGGGCATGGATCTCTCTGCCCTGATGGACCGGGCCGTCGCTCTCGTGGCCGGCGCCCTGAACGTGGAATACGTCAGGGTCCTGGAATTCCTTCCCGAGAGAAAGGCATTGCGCTTGCGGGCGGGGGTGGGCTGGCAGGATGGGTGCGTAGGGCGCGTCACGATAGGCATAGAGGCCGATTGGCTGGCCAGCTGCGCGCTGATAACTGGCGAGACCGTGATTGTGTCTGACACACGCGCGGAAACGCGCTTCTCGATTCCATCCCTGCTGCGGGACCACGGGGTGATCAGCAGCGTAACGATGGTGATCGCCGGGCGGGAGCAGCCGTACGGTGTCCTGGGCGCAGATACGAATCGAGAGCGGACGTTTACGGAAGACGAAATCCACTTTCTCCAGGAGGTTGCCAACGTCCTGGGCACGGCAATCGAGCGCCAGCGCGCGGAGGAGGCGCTGCGGGAAAACTACAACCTGTTGCGCGCTATTATCGAAGCAAGCCCGGATGATATCTTCGTGAAGGACCTTCAGGGCCGCTTTTTGATGGTCAACGCCGCGGTCGCCCGTCTCGTAGGAAAGCCCGTGGAAGAGATCCTCGGCAAGAATGACACCGCGTTCTTTCCGCCTGACGCCGCGCGGCGGATTATGGAGGACGACCAGCGGGTGCTGGCGTCGGGCGGGAGCGAGACGTTTGAGGAGACGATAACCGGGGCGGAGGGCCCGCGGGCCAAGCTAACGACGAAGGCGGTCTACCACGACGAACAGGGGAACGTTATCGGCCTGATCGGCATCGGGCGAGACATCACCGCGCGCAAGCGCGCGGAGGAGGCGCTGCGCAGAAGCCATAACCTCCTGCGCGCCGTTATCGAAGGCACCTCCGATGCCGTGTTCGTAAAGGACCTTCAGGGCCGCTATCTAATGGTGAACTCTGCGACCGCCAGATTTCTCGGCAAGCCCGCCGAGGAGATCATCGGCAAGGAGGACGCGGCACTGTTTCCGCCCGACGTCGCGCGCGGGATTAGGGAGCGTGATCGCCGCATCCTGGCCACCGGGCAGCCGGAGACATTTGAGGAAGTTATCGTGGGGGTGGACGGCCCGCACACGCTCTTCACCGTGAAGACGGCCTACCACAACGATCAGGGCCACGTTATCGGCATCATTGGCATCGCGCGGGACATCACGGAGCGCAAGCGGGCCGAGGCGGAGCGCGAGCAGCTCCTGGCACGGGAGCAGGCCACCCGCGCCGAGGCGGAGGCAGCGCAGCGGCGCTTCGCCTTCCTGGCCGAGGCGGGCCGAGTGCTCGCTGCCTCGCTGGACTATGCGACGACACTGGAAAACGTGGCGCACATGGCGGTGCCTGAACTCGCGGACTGGTGTGTGGTGGATGTGATGGAAGAGAACAGAGCCATCCACAGGGTGGCAGTGGCCCACGCGGATCCCACAAAGGAGGAGCAGGCGCGCGCGCTGCAGCGTCGCTACCCGCCCGATCCCGCCATCACCAGCCCCCGGGCAGATGTGCTGCGCACGGGCAAACCGGTGCTCGTGCCGGAGGTTTCGGATCGGTGGCTGGCGGCGGTTACCCGTGGCGCCGAGCACTTCCGACTCATCCGCGAGCTGGGTATGCGATCCTATATGTGCGTGCCGCTGCAGTCCCACGGGCGCACGCTGGGCGTGCTTACGTTTGTGTCGGCGCAGTTGGATCGGCGCTACGGCCCGGATGACCTGGCGCTGGCGGAGGAGCTGGCTCGGGACGCCGCTCTGGCGGTGGAGAACGCGCGGCTGTATCGCGCGCGCAGCGAGATCGCCCGCACGTTGCAAGAGAGTCTGCTGCCGCCGCGGCTGCCGGAGATCCCCGAAGTGGAGCTGGCGGCGGGTTATCGCCCCGCGTACGAAGGCGTGGACGTGGGGGGTGACTTCTACGATGTGTTCGAGACCAGCCCCGGCGCCTGGGCGATGGTGATCGGGGACGTTGCCGGCAAGGGTGTAGACGCGGCGGCGGTGACCGCCCTGGCGCGGCACACGCTGCGGGCCGTGGCCATGCGTGCCCACCGGCCAAGCCAGATTCTTTCCCAGTTGAACGATGGGATCCTCCAGCAACGTGAAGGCGAGGCCTTTTGCACCGTGGCGTGCGTCTGTCTCAGCCTCTTCCCTTTCCCCGCGGCGTGGGTACCCGGGGGCGGGGCTCGCGGCGCTCGCCTTACGCTCGCCTGCGGCGGCCACCCTCTGCCGCTGCTGCTGCGCGCGGATGGCAGCGTGCAAGCCATTGGTCGGCTGGGTACCCTGCTGGGCTTCTTCCCCGATCCCGAGCTGGCCGATCAGACGGTGGATCTCCACCCGGGTGACGCCGTGATCCTTTACACGGATGGCGTGACCGAGGCGCGCGCGGGAGCCGATCTGTTCGGGGAGGAGCGGCTGGCCTCGCTGGTGGCCGCGTGCGCGGGGCTGGACGCGCGTGGCATCGTCGAGCGGATCGAGCACGCCGTCGTGGAGTTCCAGAGCGGCACCCTTCATGACGATATCGCCATCCTCGTCCTCCGCATTCCCCGCTGAGCGCTCCGTGAGCCACTGATGCCGAGGGGCAGTCCCAACTGCATCGGGATTGCCGATACGGAGCCCCTTTTCTCCGCGGACGGCAACCTCGTTTCTCCTCCCCAAGCAACTCCTGGATCTCCCTTTTGGCAAGCGGTGCGTGTAAGAAATCTCTCTACAAGGTATTTATATGTCAACTCAACCTGATTACTTCTTCTGCCACCGTTGCCTGGTGGGTGGGCGAAGGAAACCAGGACAGCACGGCGCCGTTCTACTGACGGACGGTCCCACGGAGCCGATGCCGTGTTGGCCCGTGTCTGCCTGGGCCTGGCGACCAGCGTGCCTGCGCAAACGGGTCGAGCAGCATGAGGGTCGTTTGTGCGTCGGGGGTGGACCGATGACAACCAGCGCCGGGACGGGAGAGCGGCGGCGCGAAGCACGGGAACTCCCATGCGCCGAACCGGCAGCCCTGGGGCAGTTCGCATCCAGCCGTGAGGGACGGCAAAGCGGGTGTTCCGGTGGATCGACAAGAAATAGCCGTCGGCGTGCGCCATTCTCCTCCCAAATGCTTTCGGGACGCCGCTGCGGCGATTCAGGCATGGTACGGGTGCCCCGGCGGGGTCGCCCGCGGCAGTCGGCAGTAGTTCGGAGTGGACCTCGGAGCTTGAATCCGAGCACCCCCGCCCGTGTCCCGCCTACACCCGCCCTTGCCGCACCCCTCCCGTTCGACCCGCCAGGGAACCGATCTACGTACGGGCGAATTATGGCCAATGGGGTAAAGCCGCTCACCCGTACCGTGTTTGCCATAGGGTAAGCGTGTGGAAAGCAAGTAGATAGGACCTACTGCGGCCCGAGTGCGTGTCGGTGAGAGGCCGGAAGCCGTGTCTCCGGTAATTCCAGGCAGACAGCGCCCGATGAGACCGGGTGGGAGAGAACAGGCATGAACGGTAAGGCGGATCAGGGGCCTGGCGCCGGTGGCGCGGCGGAGCGAGAAGCGGACGCGAAGCATCTGGATCGCATCCTGCAGTCGCTGATTGACACGATGCCCGTGGGCGTGGTGATCGCCGAGGCGGGCACGGGACGCATCATCGCCTCCAACCGCGCTGCGGAGGCGATCGTGGGCGTTCCGATTACCGGCACCGCGCGCGGGCCGGCAGGGGGATACGTGCTGCTCACGCCGGATGGCCAGCCATTCCCGCCCTCGGAGCTGCCTCTGGCGCGGGCGCTGGCGCGCGGGGAGGTAGTGGAGGATGTAGAAATCCGCATCCGCTCCGACACCGGCGCCGAGACCATCGTTCTGGCCAGCGCGGCGCCGGTGCGCGGCGCTTCCGAAAAGATCACCAGCGCGATTGCCCTGTTTCGGGACGTCCCCGAGCACAAGCAGGATGAAGATGCGTTGCGCACCGCCGCCCAGTTGCTCACCGCGTTGCTGGAGCACGCCCCTACCCCCATCTTTGTGGTTTCCACCGACGGACGGTATGAGTTGGTTAACCGCGCCTGGGAGGAACTGTTTCATCTGCGCCACGAGCAGGTGATCGGTCGCTTGATAGAGGATGTGCTCCCTGCGGAGACGGCGCGCCAGTTCTGGAAGATCATCCGGCGGGTGGTGGAGCTGGCGGTGCCGCAGGCGGTGGAGGGATTCGTCGACGTCCCTGAGGGACACCGCTACTACTACACGGTCGAATTCCCGCTGCGCGATGCCACCGGCAAGACCGAATCCGTGGGCGGCATCGCCATCGACATCACGGAGCGCAAACGGGCGGAGGAGGCGCTGCGTTTCCTGGCCTCGATCGTAGAGTCCTCGGATGACGCCATCATCGGCAAGACTCTGGACGGCATCATCGTCAGCTGGAACTCGGGCGCGGAGCGGATGTATGGCTACTCTGCGGAGGAGGTGAAGGGCCGCTCCATCTCCCTACTGATCCTGCCCGAGCGGCCGGACGAGCTGCCGCGGATCCTGGAACGCCTTCGACGGGGGGAACGAATCGATCATTACGAAACCGTGCGCGTGAGGAAGGACGGTCAGCGCATCTACGTTTCCCTGACGATCTCCCCCATCCAGGATCCGGAGGGCAGAGTTATCGGCGCTTCCACCATTGCTCGCGACATCACGGAGCGCAGGCGGGCGGAGGAGGTGCTGCGGGAGACGAGCGAGACGCTGCAAGCGATGTTTCAGGCCTCTCCCCTGCCCATCGTCGCCCTCGATCCCGACGGGAACATCCAGCTGTGGAACCCGGCGGCAGAACGTATGTTCGGCTGGACGGCACAGGAGGTGTTGGGTCGCCCCTATCCCCTTGTTCCTGAAGACCGGCAGGAGGAATTCCGCGCGCTGCTTCGTGCCGCGCTCCAGAGCAAGTCGCTCATAGGCCTGGAAGTCATTCGCCAGCGGAAGGATGGTTCCCGGGTTTACGTGAGCCTTTCCACCGCGCCGTTGCGCGATAGCCGAGGCGAATTCAGGGGTGTCATTGGCGTTCTCACCGACATCGCGGAGCGCAAGCGGGCGGAACAGCGCCAGGCCACGCAGTTTGCCGTGACCCGCGTTCTGGCGGAATTCGCGACGGTGGGTGATCCCACCCCTAATCTTCTGCAGGCTATCTGCGAGGGTCTGGGATGGGATCTCGGGGAGATGTGGCGTGTTGACCCCGTATCCCACCTGCCGCGCCGTTCCGGCACATGGCACGTGCCGTCGCTAGACGCGGCCGAGTTCGAGGCGATTAGCCACGAGACGACCTTTCCGCCTGGAACTGGCTGGATCGGACAGGTGTGGGATACCGTCCAGCCTATGTGGATTGCCGACGTCGCCGCCGATCCCCGTTTCCTGCGGGCGTCCGCCGCGGCGCGAATTGGGCTTCGTGCCGCATTCGCTTTCCCAATTCGGGACGGGGGCAAGATCGTCGGCGTTATGGCGTTCTTCAGCCGCGATACCCGCCCCCCCGACGAGGACCTTCTCCAGACGATGGCCGATATCGGCCGCCAGATCGGCCAGTTTTTCCAGCGTCGGCGGGCGGAAGAGGAGCTGGAGGTGGCGCGGGAGCGGCTGCTGCAGGCCGAGGTGGAAAAGAAGCGGTTTTACCGTGAAGTGATTCGCGCCGTTACCCACGGCAAACTGCACCTGGTGGATGCCGCCGAAATCCCCACGGAAGGCCGCCTGGCCTTGGCTACCTCCCTGGAGGACTTGACGGACTACTCCGCGCTGCGCCAGCGCGTGCGCGAGATCGCGGTGGACGCGGGCATGCCCCCTGAGGTTACCGGCGACCTGGTGCTGGCCGCGGGTGAGGCGATCACCAATGCCACCAAGCATGCCGTCCGCGGCCAGCTAACGATCTACGTTACCCCCGACCGTGTGATTGTGCGGGTAAGCGACCGTGGCCCGGGTATCCGCCCGGAGGACCTGCCCGCCACCGTTCTGCTCCCCGGGTTCTCCACCAAGGTCTCCCTGGGGATGGGCCACACCATTATGCTCCAGCTGTCGGACTCCGTATGGCTGGCTACGGGGCCGGAAGGTACGGTGGTGCAGATGGAGAAATGGATCCATCCGGAGGAGCATCCGGAGCCGCCGCTTCTGGCAACCTGGGAGCGGTTGTAATGCTCCGTACCGTTGCTGCGCCCACAGGCGGAGCACAGGCCCCGAAAGCGTTCGGGGCAGGTATCCCCCGCAGGCCGTATGGCTTGCCTGCACGTCGTGTGCTGCCTATGCCCCGAGTCCCGAAAGCTTTCGGGACGGGCGCTACCGGCGGGGCCTTCTGGGGGTGCGTTCGTGTTCAGTGGGTAGCGCAGGCATCTTGCCTGCCCCGAAAGCTTTCGGGGCGCTACGTCTCGGGTCGGCCCTCGGGCGCGAATTCCTTACCTACTTATCTCGAACGCACCCGCCTTCTGGTGCCAGCCGTCGGATCGGCTGCGTATGCTTAAGTAGTCGTTGTTCTTTGCGGGGGGGCAGTCTCGTCGGGGCGGCTGAATTCGGAACCAGGATTGCTGATCCATCACCTGGGACGCTTGAGTGGCGGCGCGCGGCCGGCACTGCCTGCGGCCCGTGACTTCGCTCTAGAGCTCGCCGCTACCTCTGCCTACGATCTCGCGCTTGTGAGCAAGTTCACCTCGCGCCTGTGAGCAAGTTCAATATGGCATCCCGAATCGACACGCATATAATAATACTCTCGGCTCATTACGGTGCGCTCTCCTCCGACTGGATGCGCGCGAACGGGAACAGGAGATCGGTGGAGTGGATCAGATGATTGGCTACCGGCGGGCGCCGCGATCACCGCACCGGTCCGCATCCGCCAAAACTCGGTAGTCAGGGAAGGATCTGCGCCAGGTCACCCGGGGAGGTATCTCAAGCGCTACCGCCGATCCCTCCGGTGCGCGCAGGGATAGACGAATGACTAATAGCAATCACGCCGACGAGCGCCTGGCTGAAGGACTGATCTATGAACGGGAGATACTGCGGGCCCACGTGGCCGCATTGGAGCAGTCGGAGGCCAGACTGAAAGAGATGGAACAAGCTTGCCGAGTGCTAATGGAAGGGATTACGGATTACGCGCTGATTATGCTGGACCCGGATGGCCGCGTGGTCAGCGGGAATGCGGGAGCGGAGCGCCTGCTGGGCTACGGGCAGGAAGAGATCATTGGCCAGCATCTGTCCCGGTTGTTCACCGCCGAGGAGATGGAGGCCGGCAAGCCAGAGCAAGAACTGCGAGAGGCGGCCACTGCCGGCCGATCTGAATTCGAGGGCTGGCTCGTCCGCAAGGATGGCACCCGCTTCTGGGCGAGCGGTGTTACCACGGCGGTGTGGGACGGGGCCGAGAATCTGTGCGGCTATGTCAAAGTCGTGCAGGACCTCACCGAGCACTGGCGGATGGAGCAGGCGCTGCGGGAGAGCGAGGCGCGGCTGTCCGGCATTATTGCCTCGGCAATGGATGCCATCATCACCCTCGATGAACAGCAGCGTATCGTTGTTTTCAATGCCGCCGCCGAGAGGATGTTCCGTTGCCCTGCATCCGAGGCCCTCGGCCAGCCGATCGACCGGTTCATTCCCGAGCGGTTCCGCAATAGCCATCGGGAGGATATCCGCCGGTTCGGTCGGGCCGGGACAACCCGTCGCCGGATGGGGGCTCTGGGGACCCTCTACGCGGTGCGGGCAGATGGTGAGGAGTTTCCTATCGAGGCTGCCGTCTCCCAGGTGGAGGTCGCCGGGCAGAAACTCTACTCCGTCATTATCCGTGACATCACCGAGCGCAAGTGCGGCGAACAGCGTCTGGCCGCGCAGTACGCCGTGGCCCGCGTGCTGGCGGAGGCCAGCACCCTGGCCGAGGCGATGCCGAAACTCCTCCAGACGATCTGTGAGAGCCTGGGCTGGGAATGGGGTACGTTCTGGGGCGTGGATCCACAGGCCAACGTGCTTCGCTGTTATGAGAAGTGGCATACTCCGTCTATAGCGGTCCCCGAGTTCGAGGAAGCCTGCGCGCACAGCAGCTTCCCGCCCGGGGTGGGCACCCCCGGCCGCGTCTGGGCCAATGGCGAACCAGTTTGGATCTCGGATGGGGTGCAGGACGCCACGATCGCGCGGGCGGACGCGGCGGCGCAAGCAGGATTCCGCAGCGTGTTCTCCTTCCCTGTTCGTCTCGGCCGCCAGGTGCTGGGCGTCATAGAGTTCTTCAGCCGCGAGGCGCGGCCGCGTGACGCAGAGCTGCTGGCGGGGATGGCCGCTGCCGGCAGCCAGATCGGCCAGTTCATAGAGCGCATGCGGGCGCAGGAGGCGTTAGGAGAGAGCGAAGCGCGCTTCCGCTCGGTCGTCGACCACGTAATAGATGGTATTATAACTATCGATGAGGACCGTATCGTCCAGTCGTTCAACGCAGCGGCGGAGAAGACCTTTGGCTACCGGGCGGAGGAGGTTATCGGCCAGAACGTCAAGATGCTGATGCCTGAGCCCTACCATAGCGAGCACGATACCTACATCGCCAACTATCTGCGCACCGGGCAGGCGAAGATCATCGGCATCGGTCGTGAGGTCGTCGGCAGGCGGAAAGATGGCTCGAGCTTCCCGATGGATCTGTCTGTGAGCGAGTTTCGCCTGGGTAACCGCCGTTTCTTCACCGGGGTCGTACGGGACATCACGGATCGCAAGCGGGCGGAGGCGGAGCGCGAGCAGCTCCTGGCACGGGAGCGGGCGGCGCGCGCCGAGGCGGAGGCGGCCCAGCGCCGCTTTGCCTTCCTCGCCGAAGCGGGGCGGATACTCGCCTCCTCGCTCGACTATGAGGCCACTCTCAATAGTGTGGCGCATCTGGTCGTTCCTTATATGGCCGACTGGTGCGCTGTGGATATGGTGGAGGGGGATGGGCAGATCCGCCGGGTGGCCGTGGTCCACGCAGACCCAAAGAAGGAGCAGTGGGCGCGCGAGATGCAATACCGCTGCCCACCCGACCTTAGCGCGCCGCGCGGTGTGGCAAAGGTACTCCGGACGGGGGTGCTGGAGTTTTACCCCGAGACTTGGGATGAGGTGCTGGTGGCTATGGCCCGCGATGCGGAGCACCTGCGGCTGCTTCGTGAAGGGGGGGGCAAGTGTGGCATGATCGTGCCCCTGGTCGCTCGAGGACGGACGCTGGGCGCGATCTCGTTCGTGTCGGCGGAGTCGGGGCGTCACTACGGCCCCGACGACCTGGCCCTGGCCCAGGAACTAGCCCGCGACGCGTCCCTGGCGGTGGAGAACGCGCGGTTGTATAAGCAACAGATCTACGTCGCTCGCACGCTGCAAGAGAGCCTGCTACCGCCGCGGCTGCCGGAGATCCCCAAAGTGGAGATGGCGGCGTGCTATCGCCCCGCGTACGAAGGCGTGGACGTGGGGGGCGACTTCTATGATGTGTTTGAGACTGGCCCCGGCGCCTGGGCGATGGTGATCGGCGATGTTTCCGGCAAGGGTGTTGACGCGGCGGCGGTCACCGCCCTGGCGCGATACACCCTGCGGGCCGTATCGATGTACGAACGCCGGCCGAGTCGGGTGCTGGTGCAGCTGAACGAGGCGATCCTGCGGCAGCATCTGGGCGATGGATTCTGCACCGTTGCCTACGTATGCCTGGATCTCTCCTCCAGAACCTCCCCGGGCGGGGTGCGCGGCGTCCGCCTGAGCGTCTCGTGCGGTGGTCATCCCCTGCCGTTGCTGCGGCGTGCCGATGGAAGGGTGGAAGCTATCGGCCGGCCGGGCACGCTGCTGGGCCTGTTCCCCGATGCCGATCTGGTCGACGTGCAAGCGGAGATGCACCCTGGCGATACGCTAATTCTCTACACGGACGGGGTAGTGGAGGCGCGCCAGAATGGCGATCTGTTCGGCCAGGAACGGTTGGCCTCGCTGGTCGGCTCGTGCGCAGGGCAGGATGCGCACGCCATCGCCGAGCAGATTGAGCGCACAGTGGTGGCCTTCCAGGGCGGTACCCCTCGGGACGACATTGCCATCCTTGCCCTCAGGATCCTGCCGTCACCGCTGCAGGGCGGTGTCCAGTAGAATGACGAGGAAGCGGTCGGGTAGCTCTGGGGTGGCTTTCCATCACCAGGGGTGGCGGGAGAGAATAGGGAGCGTTGGAACTGGTTCCTTGCCGTCACACGGTGGTGCAGGTGGAGAAGCGGATTCATCCCGAGAAGCACCTGGAGCCGCCGCCTCTGGCAGCCTGGGAGCGGCTGTGATGCTCTCCCGCCCACATGGAGCGCCGACCCTCCTATCGGTATCGGCAGAGGAACGCACGGGTGCTCTCCCCCGCAGGTGGTATGGCTGGACTTTGCCATCGCTCGGGTGCGTTGTGCCGCGCTCTGCAGTCCCGCCAGCTGTCGGGATTCCCGCTGCCTCCAGAAGGAGGGGTAAGAGCGCGGCCGGCAGCAAGAGCACAAGGAAGTCGCCCGGTGCCGGAAAAACACTATTCTGCACGGAGGAGGGACCGGCCGTCTGCCGGGTGGACCGCTGAAGGGCAGGGCTGCTTATGATCCGTATTGCCGTCATTCACGGGCCGAATCTGAACCTGCTTGGGATTCGGGAGCCCGAACTCTATGGTGGGGATGACCTGGACACCATCAACCGGCGTCTCCAGCAGCTGGCAAGTGAAGAGCAGATCGAACTGCGAATTACCCAGTCCAATTCCGAAGGCGCGATCCTGGATGCTATCCACGCAGCGTTCGGCTGGGCGGATGCACTGATTATTAATCCCGCCGCGTATACGCACACCAGCATCGCCATCCGCGACGCGATCGCTGCCGTGCGCCTGCCCACTGTGGAAGCGCACCTCAGCAACATCTACGCCCGCGAGCCGTTCCGGCGTCGTTCTGTTATCGCGCCGGTAGTGATCGGACAGGTGAGCGGCTTCGGTTCCGAAAGCTACCTGCTGGCACTGCGGGCGGCGAAGAGCGTGGTGGAGCGTGCCCGGCGATGACGAGGCGTATCCACCGCTTACGAGAGGTGATGACCGAGCGGGATCTCCCCGCAATGCTGATCACGCGCCCGCAAAACGTGGGGTACCTGACCGGTTTCACGGGTAGCACGGCGGCGCTGGTCGTCACCGCTGCGGAAGCCGTGTTCATCACCGATGCCCGCTACGTGGAGCAGGCGCGGGCGGAATGTGCCCCGCTCCCGGTGGTGCCCACCCAGACCGGCCACACCTATGGAGAGAAGATCGCCGAGGTAGCCCACGGGATGGGCATCACCACCCTGGGCCTGGAGAGCGACTACCTGACGCTGCGCGACTTCGATAAGCTGCGTGAGGAGCTGGAGGGGATCGCCCTGCGGCCCGAGGCGGAGCTGGTTTCCGGGCTGCGAGTGGTGAAGGACGCCGGAGAGATCGAGCGCATTCGCCGCGCGTGCGCGCTGGTGGATGCCACTTTCGAGCACATTCTGACCCTGGTTCACCCCGGCGTGCGGGAACGGGATCTAGCCATAGAAATCGAGTGCTTTATGAAGAAGCGCGGCGCGGAACGCGAAGGGTTTGATACCATCGTCGCCTCCGGCGTTCGCGCGGCGCTTCCCCACGGGCGGGCGAGCAACAAGCCGATCGAAGCGGGCGACCTGGTTATCTTCGACTTCGGCGCCACCTTGAACAGCTACAGCAGCGACCTGACACGCACCATGGTCGTCGGTCAGGCGAGCGAGCGTCAGCGGGACATCTACGCCATCGTCCGCGAGGCCCAGGCGGCGGCCATCGCTGCTATCCGCCCCGGTGTGGAGGCAAAGCAGGTGGATGCTACGGCGCGGGACCTCATCGCTGCCCGCGGCTATGGAGAACAGTTCGGCCACGGCCTCGGCCATAGCCTGGGGCGCGAGGTCCACGACGGCCCGGGCCTCTCCCCGCGCAGCGAGTTCAAGCTGGAGGCAGGGATGGTGTTCACCGTCGAACCGGGCATTTACATCCAGGGATGGGGCGGCGTCCGTATTGAGGATGACGTTGTCGTTACCAAGCACGGGTGCGACGTATTGACCACCTCCCCCCGCGAACTCCTCGAACTCTCTCCGTGAGCCGTTGCATATTGAATCGCTGGTGAGTAAACTCTGAGTGGTCGCTTGTCCCAGCCTGAAGGGTGGCTTTCCTCTCCAGGAAACCCTCTGGCAGAAGCCGGGTGGCAGCCACAGGCGGCGTGGCTCGGCGCATGGCCGAGGCCGCTGCCCGCAGGGCAGTTGCCGTCGTGGATCTCCGCGACGCGGAGGGATGGGTAGCCGGCAACGCCTATGAGCGCCAATTCGCCCGAGCGATTCAACTGGAACGACCGGCAGCTGGAGGATCGTGCGAAAGCGTTAGCCCTTCGCCTGGAAGGCACGCAGCAGGCAGATTCCTACAGGGAGAGGCGGGAATCCGTGCTGATTGCCGTTCAGGTAGCACTCCTGCTGCTCCTCGCCACCACGGCAGACTATGTCACGGGGCCGGCGATCATCGCCGCCGCGTTCTATGTCTTTCCGGTAGGGCTCGCCGGTTGGCGTCGAGGTCCGGGGGCAGGACTGGCCGCTGCGGCGCTTGCTGCGCTGCTGAACATTACCACGGAGTGGATGCACCCTGCCCGGCCGCTGCCCAATAGCCTGGTGCTGATTAACCAGTTCTTGCACACGGTTATCCTTATGACCATCGGGGGGCTTGCCGGATTGCTGGGCGAACAGCAGCACGCCATTGCGCAGCAGCGGGATCAAATAACGAGGGTGGTCAGGCAACTGGAAGAGGACATCCGGGCCGCGCGGGCGATTCAGGAACTGCTTATCAGTGCGCCGCCCCTGCTTCCCGGGGTGGAAATCGGTACCTACCTGCAGCCCGCCCGCATCCTGGTGGGAGATGCCATCGAACTGTCATTGTCGCCCGAAGGCAGGCTGGTGTTTGTCGTGGCGGATGTCTCGGGAAAAGGAGTTCCTGCCGCCCTGGCGGGTGCCGCCCTGATCGGCATGCTGGAGGATGCCCGCGCACGCTACCATTCCCCCGCGGGAACCCTCCGCTACCTCAACCAGCGACTGGTGGGGCGGCTGCCTGGCGAGATGTTCGTCACCCTCTTCTATGCGCTGCTGGATCCGGAGCGCGCCACGCTCACCTACGCCAGCGCCGGGCACGATCCTGCTTTGCTCTTTCGCCGTTGTGGTGGCGTGGCAGAGCTGCTGCCCACCGGAATGGTACTGGGCGTGCTCCCGGACGCGCGGTTCGAGGAACGGACGCTGTCGCTGGCGCCTGGTGATCTGCTCTTCGGCTATACGGACGGCATCACCGACGTGCCTCAGCCGACAGGCGAGCGTCTGGGACTTGAGCGTCTGCTTGCCCTGGTGGCGAGTTCTATGAGCCTGTCGTGTCCGGAACTGGTTCGGTCGGTAGCCCGCCAGGCGATCGGTGATGAGGCGCAGCCGATCCAGGACGATATCAGCCTGGTGGTGGTGCGTTACCTTGGTCCACCGGGGGCGGGGTAGGTCGTCCGCGGCAGCCATTTGCCGGATACCGCCAGAGCGCCCCATAAACGCGCTTTCCACCGCCTCTACCGTCGCAGGACTCCGCGGGTGGCGTCGCGAATGCCTTGGCGGTGTCAGGCGCGCTTCGGAGCCTCCCTGCCGATTATGCACCTCCCTGATGGCTACCTGGATGCGCGGGTGTGGCTGCCGCTGACGATCTGCTCCGCGGCGGTCGTTGGTCCGTGCCTGGCGAGCACGCAGCGCCAGGAGTCGCCTGCGCACCTGCCGCGCCTGGGGATGACCGCCGCTTATCTGTTCGCCGCGCAGATGGTCAACCTTCCTGTGCTGCCCGGAGTGAGTGGTCACCTGCTGGGTGCGGCGCTGGCCGCCATTCTGGTAGGCCCCGTGGCGGCCACGGTAGTGATGGCGTGCGTGTTCCTGGTGCAGGCGTTTTTCTTTCAGGACGGCGGAGTCACCACCCTGGGTGCGAACCTATTCAACATGGGGATTGCCGGGGTCTGGGGCGGATACGCCGTTTACCGGGCGTGTGGTGGGCCCGCGCGGCTCGCGCTGTCCGCTGGTCTGGCAGCCTGGGCGGCAGTGATGCTGGGCGCCCTGCTCACCGGCAGCGAGCTGGCACTTTCCGGCGTGGGTCGGCCCGCAGTTCTATTGTTCCTCCTGATGGGCACGCATGCGGCGATCGGGGTGGGGGAGGCGGTGCTCACGGTAGGCGCCCTGGCGCTGCTGCGGCGCGCGCGCCCCGATCTGCTGCCCGGAGTGCGTGGCGGGAAGGGATGGCTACCCGTGGCGGGCCTGGTGGGCCTCGTCCTGCTCGCTCCGCTCGCTTCGCCGCTGCCAGATGGCCTGGAGTACGCGGCGGAACACCTCGGCTTTGTCAGCCGGGCAACTTCGGGATTGCTTCCGGCTCTGGCGCCGGACTATGCCCTTCCGGGCGTCCGTGCGGGCTGGTGGGGCACACTCGGCGCTGCTTTCCTGGGTGTG
>JACQGL010000162.1 GCA_016199525.1 Armatimonadota bacterium | reverse complement strand
TGGCACTGGCCTGCTACCGGTGTGCCTGGCGTTGCCGTACCCTGCCCTGCGTTGCCTTAGTGACGTGTGATACCGGACCCCTTACCGACGTGGTGGGCCCCTCGGGGCCCACCTCGTCGGTAAGGGGTCCGGTATCACAGGTCACTAAGGCATCGCTGGGCAGTGTACGGCATCGCCAGGCACACCGGTAGCAGGCCTGTGCGTACGGCTCACTAACGTCAGGCGAGGGTGAAGCCTCCCTTTGCCGCGCCATCCCTGCCTGCACGGGTGGGGGAGCGCTCTATTCGTCTACCCGTGGACGTGATGGCGTGTCTCTTCCCTTTAGGGATGGCCATCCTGCTTCTGCAGACGCTCGACCGGTTTCCACGGTGCAAATGCTGGCTCCGCGTATCACGCCTCAAGAGAGGGCCTGAATTTAGGGAGACGCGGAGAGCGAGCCAGGCCAGGCGGCGGTGCCGGCGATGAAGAACCGGTTGGGCCCCTGGATCTTCCGCCGCGGGAAGTAGCATTCCTCGGTCTGCTCGCCGGTGAGGCGCAGGCCATGGTCGTCCTGTAGGATGAGGATGGATTTACCCTCGCGCCGCTCCACGCGGCGGATTTCGTAGCCGTGGGTGTAGCCGTTGCCGTGCGTGACGATCAGCCACTGGCCCGCCAGCGCATCCCCGTCGGGAAGGAGCGCGGACGTGACGAACGTGTCTGCATCGGCACCATCCGCCCTACGCGTGGCGGATTCCAGGACGCCCTCATAGCGCGGCGCTTCGAGGGTGAGAGCGAAATCGCCCTTCGCCACGCGAGTGCCGTCCACGAGCCACGCCGCCACCACGCGGCCGGCGCGCTCGCGCACCACCGCCAGCCGGCCGCTCACGACGATGCCGCCGGGCAGCCGCCGCTCCGGGTAAGGCGGCTCATCCAGGGTGCTGAGGATCGTGTCCGTAAAGTCGCCATGGCGAACTTCCAGCGCCACGGCGAACGCCGAGGCCGGATCGAGCGGCAGGCGGCGGATCTCACGAATGAACGGCTGGGGCCGGAACGGCTCGTGCACCGCGGCGAACACGTTGCCGAGCGGCGCCGTCCCGCGCCGGCGCGCCACCAACTGCGGCATCCAGTAGTCGTAAACCTTTCGGTCGTCCCCTTCCGCCGGGCGCACGCGCGGTGACCGGGCGAGGAAGACCTCCGTGGCCGCGCCGCCCAGCAGATAGGTGCGCACGCCCGCGTCGGCAGGTGCACCGGACGGGGGCCTGGCGTCCGCATAGCGGAACGTCACGCTGAAGTCATCCTCCGTCCTGCCCTGGCGCACCTGGCGGATTACCCCGTAGGGTGGGAAACCCGATGACTCGCCGATCGGCTCCACCCACTTCTCGCCCGGCTCGAGCAGCGTGCCCTCGCGCGGGGTAAGCGGCAGAGAGCACGCCGCCGTCATCTCCGCATCCGCGCTGCCGTGCAACAGCCAGTCGTGGATCTGGCCGCCCTGGACGCGAAAGATGTCCACGATATAGGCGTCCGCATCGGAGACAGGGATCATAAGCAGTTCGCGACGATAGACCTGCGCTCGCCCGGGATAAGCCCGCTCGCCGCGCGCCTCCACCAGGGACAGGCCGCCCAGGTCGGGCACGAACGTGAGCAGGTCGCCATCGGCATCCTTCGTGCTCTGGTTCTGGCGATCAATGGCCACCGTGTTGTGGCCAGCGGTTGAAACGGCCCAACGGCGCAGCTTGGTGTGCGTATAGCCGATGTCGCTGAGCAGCTCGCTGCCTTTGGCGAACAGCGAGAAGTGGAGGTTGTCCACGTGGTGGTGGCCATAGCTGCCGGAGAAATGAAGCTGCGCCAGGAGCTGGTTGGCGCCCCGTCCGCGGCCAAGCGAGGCGTGGCCGAAGCCGGGTAGCAGGGATGACACGCTCTGCTCGCGGACCGGGCTGGGGCGTGATGCCGGCCACGAGTCATGCACGGGGCAGATGCGGCCATCAGGATAGGCGATCAGATCCGGAGCGCGCCGCGCCTTCTGGATGAACGGCATCTGCTTCTCAAGGTCCAGACTCTCCAGGTGCAAGCCATCTGCGGCGCTCTGATAGCCGGGCGAATCGCTGTAGCCTTTGAGCGCGGCGACGACGCGGCGCACGCCGTCGATGGTCTGGTAGTGATAAGATGGCGACTCGCACCACATGCCGTCGTAGAAGAACCGGTCGCGCAGAATCTGGCCCACCCAGCGATGGCCCCAGTGAACGTATTCCGGCTCGCCGATGACCCGGCCGATGTGAATGATGTTGCGGGTGTAAAAGGGAGCCATGTTGCCGAGGTGGATACCGGTAGGCTCTCTGCCGAACGTGAACACATACTCCACAGTGGCGCGGAAGAAGTCGTTCTCGATTCGCTGGCGCACGTCCACCCCTTGCTGCTGGGAGAGGTTGTCCAGCGCATCGCTCTCGTAGATCAGGTCGTAGGCCTCTGGCAGGGAGCCGGGCACCTCGTCAGGCATCCAGCGCCCCCATTTGCCACCCGCGTAGGGGTAAGGTGGGGTGGGCTTCACGACTGCGCGCCGCTGATACGGCCATTGGGACAGTACCGCCATATGCGGGTAGGCCTGGGCAAACCGATCCAGAATGAGTGCCGCGCGACGCGCATATTCCGGCTTGCGGGTGAGGTGATAGGCCTGCGCCAGCGCCAGGCACTGGTTGACAAACCAGGCGCGCCGCAAGTAGTCGGCGTGCGCTTCAAACCAGAAGTCACGTCCGCTGTGCGGGTCGAAGTAATACCGGTAGGTTACCTGCTCGCCAAGCGCATTGACGCCCGTAGCGACCCACGTCGCGGCATACTTCTCGTTCGGATAGACCAAGCCACAGAACTTGCACCGCAGTTCAAAGGGACGCTCGATGCTCCAGTCAAACTGGTTGTTCTCCTGCTGTCCGCCCGAACAGTTCGGGCAGCCGCAGAAACGGATCGCCGACTGGGTCGGGATGAGGTTGAGCATCTCCTCTTCGCTCATCGCCATCACGCGGCTCACCGCCTGTTCGTAGTCGGCGGCTTTGCTGGAGGCAATCCCCGGCGGCAGCACGGGGTGTTTCACACGCGTCCTCTGCTCCTGCAGGGCCTGCTTCCCCGATACGCCGGCCACAGCGCCCACGAGCAGCGCGGCGAGGACTGCCATCCCCATCAGCCCCCTGCCGCGATCAGGTGCACTCATCGGATCAGCCCCCTTTCGGTGACTCTCCTTAATGCTTTGCCATGCGGTCGGCGGGGAGACCTCCGGCAGGCGCGCCCGGTCTGCCCCCGCACTGGCATACGACCCGCTAGAACAGAGGTACATGTTTAAATAGTCCTGTATAGGAAGTATTACAACAGACAAGACGGCGTCACGATAGCGCCGTTCTCTACCAGCACCTCATCCTGTCTGCCATACTTCTGGCGCAACTCTTCCCAGCGGTCAAACTGCGCCACGACCGGTCGATTCTGGTCGTCGTAGAGCTCGGTGAAATAGCAGCGCAGCGGCGACTCACCGTGGGAGCCGATGAAGCAGATACTCAAGCTCTCCTGCCCGGCGGCATGGCTGCTTGGCTCACGGACGAAGCGCACGCGCTTGATCGCGTCGAGTCGTGCGTGAATGTGCCAGTGAGCGGTTTCGACGGTCCACGTGCCGCCTCGGAAGAACGGCGTGCTTTTGCCCATCAGTTCGGCAACGGAGAGGTTGTCGCCGGCAGCGATCGTGAACACCACATCTTCTGAATCAAACATATCTTCGATCAGCCGTTCGATGTCACTGCTGGGCCCTGAGGTTCCCTGGGTTGCGCTCATCGAGTCCTCCTCTTTAACGCTCGGTGTGAGTTCTCCAGCGGTTACCTGATCTGATCGGCGGATATAGGGCCGCGGCACCGGTTGGCGCATTGCGACTTATGACATCTTACCATCGCAAGCCACGGTTGCATGGTCTCTGCTGGATTATTTCGCCCACATCCATCACGGCTGGTACCTTATCCACATCGGCGAGCCCCAGGCGATCTCCCCGTTGGCCTGTAGCGCGCGCACGTAGTAGTAGCTGGTGAACCCCGGCGTCGGCTGCGGATCCTTCCACATCAGGCGCACCTCCTTCTGCTTAGGCTCTGTGCTATAGACAACTTTCCCGCCCTTCACCACGTCGATGCGCGCCACCGCATCCGTCCCCAGCACGCGCATGAGCAGGTAGGGTCGCTCGCGCGTGGAGAACTCATCCCCCATTAGGTGGTCGCCGCTGCGCACCTCAAGGATGACGTTGTCGGTGGCGGCGTAGCAATGGCGCTTCCGGAACGCGTCCAGCACTCCCTCCCGCGTGGGCTGCTCTACCAGCGCCACAGCGTAGGAGATGTGTGTGCTCCCGTGATCGGAGCTGGACTGGAACCCGAGGCGGATGCCCTTGTCCAGCGCGTTCCACACCATCCCTGCAGGCTCCCAACCGCCTGGGGAGTCATCCGGTCCGGCGGCGACGCGCGGCTGGCCTGGCCCTTCGTAGCTGGTCCGCGCGCCCTGGTAGATCTCCACGACCGGCTCCACCAGCGGGTCGTTGTTGCGCCAGTCGGTGCCCATGCTGGTGGCGCTGGTGTGCACGGCACAGATGCCATCGAACTGGCGCAGCATGCGATAAAGCATCTTGGTATCATCCGCATGCACGCCGTGGGGCGGCTCACCCACCAGACGAGGCAGGGTGCGGATGCCACGGCGGGCAAACATCACGTTCCGGTGTCCATCAGGATAGCGGACGCTCCGTTCGTAGCTGAACATGGGTGTGAAGTGCCGTGGCAGGAGGAAGGCATCCGCAAGCTTCTGGGTCAACCACCAGGAGTACTCGCGACCGCCGCCGTTGTCGTGGTCGCCGTTGCCGATCCAGTCCATGCGGGCGGCGTCTAGGGCATAGCGGAACATATCGATCAGGGGCCCATCGCCGCCGCCATCCGGGGAGATCTCTGTGTGGCGGTGGAACTCACCCCGCCACAACCGGTAGATCCGGTCATTGACGCGCAGCCGGTAGGCCCTGGCGCGGGCTACGTCCTCGGGCTCGGTGGAAGGTTCCACTGCCACCGGGGCGGAGGCCGGCTCGGGAACCAGCACCGGTGCGACCCGGCCGCCGGATCGGTGGATTAGCGAGATCCATACGTCGAAGTTCAACGGCTCCCCGGGCGAGCGATGCTGGCGCGCGTCCGATCCCTGGACCACATAGAGCGTCCCCCGGTCATCGCGGGCGAGGGCAGGCCGACAGTCGCCCACGCCATCCGTGTTGGGCAGTGGCACCGGGTCGGACCAGGCCTCTCCGTCGTAAGAGGTGGCATAGGTTAGCCAGACGGTGCCCGCGGGCCCGCGGGAGAGCGGCTCGCGATGGCGGAATAGGAGCCAGACGCGGCCCTGGGCGTCCGCTGCCAGGCGGACGAAGCTGTTCGCCTGCTGGAGCCCCGGGAGCCATCCCTCGCCGGGCGCCTGCGCGGATTGCAACCGCTGGCCATCCTGGTAGACGCGCACCTGCACCTGCGGCCCTTGCTGGTAGAGGCCGCGTCCCTTATCGCGCACAGCATAACCGAAATCTTTGCCCCAGCGATCCGGCATCTGTTCCCACGCGACCCAGAGCCGGCCCGCACGATCGTAGGCCAGTGCGGGCCGCGCCTCAAAGGCGAGGGTGGTGGCGACAGGGATCGGATCCCCGAGTGGCTCACCCTGAACGCCTTCGGGGCGGGCGCGCCGCACACGGAGCATGACATCGTAGTCGCCCTTCTGGTAGGTATCCCACGCGAACGCCACGTTGCCGCTGCCATCCGTAGCCACTACAGGATCCCATTCGTTTGCGGGGCTGTCGGCGATGACGATCGGCTCGCTCCAGGCGCCCGCCGCATAGAAGGCGGCGGCGATATCCGACTGCTCGCGGCCAAAGCGCTGCCAGGCCAGCCATACCCGTCCACGGGCATCCGTTGCCAGAACGGGGTGGAGGTCCGGTCCCTCGGAGCGGGTGATGCGCACCGCCGGAAGCCAGCGCTCGCCGTCGAACGTCCGCGCGTACAGGTCCCAGTTGCCCTTCCGGTTCTCGGACCAGACAACCACAGGACGTTGCTGCCCATCCAGAGCCACCGCGCAGCGATACAGATCCTGCCGGGGTGCGGTGAGCGGCACGGGGGCATCCCGCTTACCCTGTTGGTAGCGAAGCACCCAGAGCTGATCGCCTCCGGGCGGCGTGGCCAGATGGTCGAAGTCCTGGGGCGGCTCGCTATACTGGAAGTGGATCTGGGTGCGATCCTGGCGGCCGTTCGTGTAGGCGATGTAAGCGATCCAGAGAGTGCCGTCAGGCGCGGCGGCCACGGCGGGGAAGTCGTCCTCGGTGGGTCCAGTGGTGACGTGCTCCGGCACGGGCACGCGCTGGAGGGTAACCAGGCCGTTCAGCCGCCGCTCGGGCCGCACTCCGAGGGGAATCTCTCCTGCGGTAAACGAGAAGTCACCGTGGTTAGTGCTCACCTGAACCCGCGCCGTGCCCGGCCCGGACATAACCACCAGCACGCCATTGTCCGCCAGGGCCCGGCGGAACGGGATCACTCCAGGCTGCTGCGCGCGGCGAACGCGGCACGAAAAGCCGTCCGGCGGCTGGATCCGATCCTCAGCGGCAAACCGCCAGGGCTGAAGACGAACGAGGCTGCCGCCCTCCACCGTCACCTTGCCGCTCCACCATGTGGGCTGGCCGTCGGGCGAGCCGAACCGGAGCAGAAAGCCGAGCTGGGTCGCCTCCAGGCGGGCAGCGGGACGTTCCTGGGCAGGCGCGGGGGTTCGGAGCACCAGTACGCCCGCGCTCAGGGCGAGACCGGCAGAGATCAGCCATATCTGGCGGCCCATAAAGACATCCTCGGGACGGTACGCGCGGCGTGGAAAGAGAGCGAGCTCGCGCTTGAGCTACCCATTGTCGCTGTTTTCGCGCCGCTGCGGGACCTCCTGCGCGCCTTTCTCCCAATGGGCCTCGCGGGAGCGATGGGCGCCTCTCGCGCGGCGACCGGGAACGAGGCACCGTTCTCCTCAAGCCACTTCACTGAACAGGGGATGATTGGGTGCGGACCTTCGTGATCGGCGATATCCACGGGGCGGCGCGCGCGCTCCGCCAGCTCCTGCCGCAGCTCCGGGCGCGCGCTGCAGTGGGCGATACTCTAGTGTTCATCGGAGATTACATCGACCGCGGCCCCGATAGCCGCGGCGTGGTGGACCTGGTTATGAAAGCGCCGACCCACTGGCCCGGCCCGGTGGTCTGCCTGAAGGGCAACCACGAAGCGCTGCTGCTCGCCGCCCTGGCAGGGGACCCGTCCGCCACCGAAATCTGGCGGGAAAACGGCGGCCTGCAGACGCTTACCAGCTACGGCGCGAAGCCGTTCGAGCGCCGCTGGCAGCGCCGCTTCCCCCCGGAACATCTGGAGTTCTTGCGCGGCCTGCGCCTCTGGTATGAGGATGAGCACGCCTACTATGTTCACGCCGGCTTCCGGCCTGAGATCCCGCCAGAGCAAACCCCAGAGGACGACCTTCTCTGGATCCGGGGGGAGTTCATCCTCTCCCCCTACAACTGGGGCAAGCCAGTGGTGTTTGGCCACACGCCGCAGTTCGAGGACTCGGGCGGCCCCTTCCCGGACCTCAGCCAGATGAGGTGGCGGCCGCTCGTGCGGCCGGAGAAGATCGGCGTCGATACGGGCTGCGCCTATGGCGGGCCGCTGACCGCTCTCGTCCTGCCCGAGCGGGAGTTCGTGGAAGTAGTGCCTGCGTGGCCGTGAGGATGGGGATCTATCCGCCGCGCTGGTAGAGGTGCATCGCGCGCAGCGCTTCGTGAAGCGAGCGGAAGTGGAGCAGCTCGCCAGCCAGGACTGAGTTCTCCAGGAACGCCGGGCCTTCCCCACCCGGCGAAGCGAACATATCGGCAAGCGCGAGCGCGATCCCATGCTCGCAGATGATGCCCACTGCGAACCCGAAGACGATCCCGTAGAGCGGATCCAATGCGTCCATCGTCCAGCGGGTGCTGGAGTGAGTGAAGCGGCTGAGAAAGTACGCCCCCACCAGCAGGACGAGAAACAGGATGCCCATCCAGGCGCCCCGGCTGGCATCGACGCGTCCCAGCAAGGCGAAGCGCTCCCCAAACCAGGGCGCCAGGCGCATGGAAAGGTGCAGCGCGCTGAGAGCCGCGACAGTGTCCAGAAGGCTGCGGCCAAACTCCTGGCGCGACTCGTAAGCGATAAACGCTAGCAAGATCGTCAGGAGGACGCCATCAAACCAATTGAGTAGCATCTAGCTCCCTCCCCTCAAGTGGACACTGCGTTCGGGAGCCATAGCCACGTCCGGCGCGCCACGGGTGGGGAGCCTCTTCTCCCTCCTGCCCGCCTTACCAATCCGGCGCTGTCGGTTCTCACGCTGAGACCCGTGTCGCTTTTGAGACGCCACAAAGTCGGACATCACCGGCTGTGGACCGGCCTGCTGCATGGATAGCCGCATTATCGGCAAATAGCCGCGGAACTGAAGAGATGTCGGCGTGCGCAACGCAGGGCGTGGGACGCGACGGGCAGCGTTCCCCGGGATGGGTTTCGCCGTCCCATGCCCCAAGCCTCACGGCCTGACTACCCGTTGCTTACCGCCGGGAGAGGACGACCGCCGCGCTGCAATTCCACTCGATCTGAGAGGCGCTGGCAGGACGGCGGGGAGCTCCCACCGAACAACTCGCCGGCCTGCCACGGCCAGGGGATAGGCGCGCGGGTGCGTTCGAGATGAGTAGGTAAGGAATTCGTGCCCGAGGGCCGG
>JACQGL010000151.1 GCA_016199525.1 Armatimonadota bacterium | reverse complement strand
GGCAGCCTGACGCTGACCGTCTGCACCCTTTCCGACAACCGCGCCGGGCGCATCGGGGGCGGCATCGACAGCATCTTCGGTACGGTCGTGCTCACCGACTGCGTCCTCTCCGGCAACAGCGCCGGAGACGCCGGGGGCGGCATCCATCATGTCAGTGGAAGCCTGACGCTGACCCGCTGCACCCTCGCCGGCAACAGCGCCAGCGAGGGCGGCGCCATCCAGAACCGGGACGTCGCCTTCCTGACCCGCTGCACCCTCACCGGCAACAGCGCCAGCGAGGGCGGCGCCATCCAGAACCGGGACGTCGCCTTCCTGACCCGCTGCACCCTTTCCGGCAACACCGCCGCAGGCGGCGGGGGCGGCATCGCCAACCCCGTCGGCACAGCCGTGCTCACCGACTGCGCTCTCTCGGGCAACACCGCCCACCAGGGCGGTGGCATCCAGAACCACGCCATCGCCACCCTGACCCGCTGCACGTTGTTCGCCAACTTTGCCACGAACCAGGGCGGCGGCATCCACAACGAGGCCGGCGAGATGACGCTGCAGTTCTCCACCGTTGCGGGCAACAGCGCCGCGGACCCGGCCGGCGGCGGCATCGGCGGCGGCATCTTCAACCGCAGCCGGCTGACGGTGCAGAGCAGCACCGTGAACGGCAACATCGCCACCGAGGGCGGAGGCATCTACAACCACCGGCGCCTCATCATTGAGGGGCCTTCCCCGGAAGACACCCTGCTGACCCTGGGCAACAGTACGCTCTCCGGCAACCGGGCTTTCGCCGGCGGCGGTCTTGTGAATGGAGACCACGTGCGGATGACCAACTGCACTCTGTTCGGCAACCGGGCCGAAGCGGGCGGCGGCATCCGCAACCTCAGCGATACCGGGCTGGAGCTCGGGAACACCCTCATCGCTAACAGCGGCGCCGGTCGGAACTGCGTGAGCGATGAGAACGTTGCCATCACCTCCCTGGGATCCAATCTGGACAGCGACGGCACGTGCGGCCTGACTCAGCCCTCGGACCAGAGCGGCACGCCGGAGGCGCCGCTCGACCCGATGGTGGGGCCGCTCCAGAACAACGGCGGCCCGACCGAAACCCACGCTCTCTCCCCGGGCAGCCCCGCCGTCGATGCCGGCGATGACACCCTGGCTCCGGCGGACAGGGATCAGCGCGGCTTCGCGCGCATCGCGGACGGGGACCGGGACGGCACGGCCCGGATCGACATTGGGGCCTTCGAACTCAGCTTCTTCCGCCTCAGGGATATCGGAGTGCTAGCTGAGTTCCTGAGCTACTCGACCGTGCAGGACCAGAATACCCGGCTGCCGGCGGGCACCAGCGTGTTCCCTCTGACCCTCTATTACAGCCCCGATATCGCCCCGCGGACCTTCGTGGCGATGCTGAACGGGGAGAACATCACCGGTCTGTTCCACCCGGGCACGCCGGAGGGGTTCGAGACCGTGCTCATCCCACTGCGTGCGGGCCAGAACCGCCTGATCCTGCGGGTGAAGGGGAGGTTCCGTGGGCATCCGGCGGAGGAGGTGGACAATCTCGGCTTCCGGGTGGGCAATCCGCCTTTTGGTCCCCGGTAGCGCTCATCCGTCAACGTTCTTCCGGAGGGTAAGCCACTGGCTACCTAACCCCTGGTAGGTTAGATAGCCAGTGGCCGGCTGGTAGGGTTCCGGCACGTAGTCCAGACCGTTCACCCGAAGGTCCCGCCGGCGGACGGGGAGGCTTTGGCGGGCCAGGAAGGCCATCCCCCCAAGATGAGGTTTCCTTACTACTGTGAAAATGTTCTCCCGTTGGTAGCACCGCAGCAAACCGTGCTCGCAGGCTGTGAGCGTGCCTGATGCCAGGCAGGAACCACGGTTAAGGGGAGTGCTACCGAGCGGGGTGGTACCAGAGGTTTTGTGCTGGTGCCTGGTTGGATCTATGCCAGAGCCGGACTCACGCCCCGAACTTCTCCTGCACGTTCATGTAACTGGTCATAATCCGTAGTACATCCGTACCGCGGATGCGCCCCACCGCGCCGGCGGCGCACGGTCGCTCGCCGAACCTCTGCACGCTGTCCGTGCGCACTGTGGGACCCCAGAAGAGAATGGGGCATGGCTCGCCGGTATGGTCGCCGTAGGTGCAGGCCGTGGTATGGTCCCCGGTCACGGCCAGGATGAGGCGATCTCCCAGGGCGGTGACGATCTGGGCGGCCATCGCATCGATTTTCTCGATGATCGCTACTTTGCCAGGCGCGTTGTGATCGTGGGCGGCGACGTCGGGGCCTTTCACGTTACACAGGACGAAGGGGTGGCGTCCGGCGGCTTCGATCACGGCGCCGCCGATGGCCTGCGTATCCGTATCCAGGCCGGCAGTGGAGCCGGGGACTTCGATGACCTCCATGCCGAGATAGCGGCCGAGCCCCTTCACCAGGCCCACCTCCACGATGCAGGCGGCGGAGAGGCCCCATTTCTGCTGAAACGGCTCCAGGTGCGGGGAGCGGCCCGGCCCGCGTGGTAGGGGCAGATTGGCAACGGGGATGCCCAAGGCGCGCCGGCGCTCGTTCACGGGGTGATGTTGCCAGCGCTCGAAGGCAAGGCGCAGAAAAGCATTCACGATGCGGGCCGTTTTGGCACTGGCGGCATCCTGTGGGTTCCTGGGCCGTGCCTCCAGGAGAGGCAGGCCGTTTTCGTGCGGGTCGGGATCGGTCACCTGGTCGCCCAGACCCGGGCCGTGCAGCACGAGTGCCGCCCGGTGCACGGTGGACTCCTTGAAGCGGCAGATCACGTCTTCGATCTGCACTCCGTCCACGGCGGCGGCCAGCTCCCGCGTGCCCAGATCGCTGCGCCCGGCACGGCGATCAAGGATGGTCTTCATCGGGCCGTCCACGGTGGCGAAGTTGGCGCGGAAGGCGACATCCCCAGGCTGGACCTCCAGACCGATGCCCATCGCTTCGAACGGCCCGCGACCCGGGTAGACCTGGTAAGGATCGTAGCCCAGGAGGGAAAGGTGGCTCGTATCGCTGCCGCCGCGCACGCCGGGGGCAACGGGATCGAGAAGCCCGCATTCGCCCTCGCGCGCCAGACGGTCTAGCGTGGGAATGTTTGCCGCTTCCAGGGGCGTTTGCCCGTCCAGCTCGGGAACGGGCCGGTCCCCCAGGCCATCGGCGATCAGGAGCAAGCCAACGTATCCAGACGCAACCTCGGGCATTTCGCAAGTCCTCCAGCGCAAGCCTTCTTTAAAGAGAATACCACGAAAGGAGAGCCAGGAAAGCTAAGGAAGATACTCAACCCGCAGAATACCCGATGTGCCGCTCTCCTTCTGCCAGTCTACCAGGGCCCCTGGCCGGCTGCGCTTATACGTAGGTTACCTCCCCCGCGCGGGCGCAGCGGATTTCGCCAGAGGGCAATCGCACCAGCAAGGCGCCCGACTCATCTACGCCGACAGCGAGTCCTTCCAGACTCTCTCCTACCCGTACCCACCGCCCGCAGGCGGCATCCAGGGCGTTCCATCGGGGCCGCAGCGGCGCGAACCCGCTGGCCACCCACACCGGCCACACCCGGCCCAGTTCTGCCAACACTCGCTGCCGCAGCGCCTCTCCATCTACGGGGCGGCCCCCTGCTTCCGCCAGGCTAATGGCGTTCGGCGCCTCGGGGGCACCCTGCACGACGTTGTTGACGTTTAACCCGATCCCCACCACTATCAGGTTCCCACGGCCTCGGGATTCCACCAGAATGCCCCCCAGTTTTCGCCCTGCCAGATACACGTCGTTGGGCCACTTCAAGCGAGCAGGAAACCCCAGGGCGCGGATCGCTTCCGCCACCGCGATGCCCGCCGCCAGCGACGCGCCCTCGGCAGGCTGCTGCGTGGGCAGGATAGCGCTCAGCAGGAGGGCCCCCGGCCCGGCTACCCAGCGCCGTCCCCGGCGGCCGCGGCCCGCTGTCTGCTGCGTCGCGAGGTACACATCGCCGACCGCTCCCGTGCCCTGCTCAATCGCCGCCAGGGCCACGTCGTTCGTGGACGGCAGGGAGGCAAAACGATGCAGACGCCAGGGGATCTCAGCGTGGTTCACTGCGCCCGCGCCTCCTTGAGCAGCGCCCCGAAAACCTCCGGGGCACGGGGAGTATACGTCAGGCAGGTCAGCGATACGGCCCGACCCTACGGTCCCGTATGGGTATGGCATGCCTGCGTTACACCGCACGCGGCGTGTACTTGTTCAGCGGCGGACCGGCGCCGGTGCAAAGGAGAGCTGGAACCAGCGGATACGCTTTTGAAGCGCCTGCACCTCCTCAGGGTAGGCGGCGGCGAGATCGTGCTGCTCCTCGGGGTCCGCAGCCAGATCGTAGAGTTCAGGCTGTTCCAGAGGACGTAGGTCGCGGCCCACGTGCAGCTTCCAGTTGCCGACGCGCACTGCCTCCAGCTGTTCCGCGCGGTGGTAGAAGAAGGGGTGGAAGGCGTCGGCCCGCGGCATCGCTCCCGTGCCGGTGAGGAGCGGCGTGATGTCGCGCCCATCCACTATGCGGTCGCGCGGCTTCTGGCCGCCCGCAGCCACAAGCAGCGTGGTGAACAGATCGAGCGTGCTCGCCCACTGGCGGCAGACCCGCCCGGCGGGGATGACGCCCGGCCAGCAGGCAATCATGGGCTCGCGCATGCCGCCTTCCCACACCGTTCCCTTTCCGTCCCGCAGATGGCCGGCAGACCCCGCGTCATTCCCCTTGATCAGCCAGGGGCCGTTATCACTGGTAAACACCACCAGAGTGTCCTGCTCTCGCCCCAGCTCCCGCAGCGTTGCCAGGATCTCGCCCGTGCTCCAGTCAATTTCCTCCACTACGTCCCCGTAGAGCCCGCGTGGGGAGCGGCCGCGGAACGCCTCCGAGGCGTGCAGCGGCACGTGGGGCATAGAATGCGGCAGGTAGAGAAAGAAGGGACGCTCACTGTGCCGCTGGATGAACGCCACCGCCTCTTCCGTATAGCGGCGCGTCAGGGTGTCTTGCTCCGCTGGCTCCTCGATGACCTCCCCGTTCCGCATGAGCGGCGTGGGGACCATGTCGTTGCTGTAGGGTAGGCCGAAAAAGTAGTCGAAGCCATGTTGATTGGGCAGGTACTGCGGCTGGTGGCCCAGGTGCCACTTGCCGATGCAGGCCGTGGCGTAGCCCAGGGGCCGCAGCACCTCCGCCAGGGTGATCTCGTCCGCGTCAATGCCGTCCTGGCTCCTGGGGTTGAGGATGCGCGTCAGACCGGTGCGCGTGGGGTAACGGCCGGTGAGCAGCGCGGCGCGGGAAGGCGTGCAGACCGGCGCGGCGGCGTAGAAGTCGGTGAACCGTACCCCTTCGCGCGCGAGCCGATCCAGGTGAGGGGTGCGGATTGTGGGTGAGCCGTAGCAGCCCAGGTCCCCGTAGCCCAGGTCATCCGCGAAGATGAGCACGATGTTTGGCTGGGATGGAGCAGGCTGGGCATGGGCGGCGGGTATAGGCCCTATCGCGCTGGCGGCGGCGGCAGGGAACAACAGGAAGGGAACGCGGGAAGAGTGCGGGATGGCGCGCATCGCATTGATTAACAGGCGCAGAGTGGACCGTGGCCGGAGGCGGCGGTCCCGCACGTCAGGTTCGCGGCACGCGCCGCCGCCGCCTCCATGCTGAATCGAGCGCCGGCCTCCCCTGCCCCGAAAGCCCCGAGCCTATCGGCCCGAGGGCAGGCGTTCGGGGCCTATGTGTACGGAGCGTCTCCCGGGCGGCAGGATAGCCGCAGGGAGCGACCGTGTGAACCGGTCCCAAACGCTTTCGGGATTCGGGACGCTCCTGCTGCACGCGTGTGCTGCAGGCAAGGATGCCTATGCCGCAGGCAAGGATCCTCGATCCTTGTGATGCAGGCAAGGATGCCTGCGCTACATCCCGACGTCACAGACGCCGCAACACGGACGCGGCTTTGTTCTGAGGGATGCTGCTTTCCCACGCGCCGGGCAATTACGCGCTGCACATTCTTCCTCGCCCGAGGATAGGATTCCGCCAGGTAGTGATAGCGAGCCACACCCTGTAGCCACACTGGGAGGAAAGATGTCGCAGCCAGCCCTCAATCTTGACGCCGCATTGGAAGCATTTGGCCGCGAGCTGCCCGGTCGCCGTACGGCCAAGGAGCGGCGCGCCGGGGGAATGGCGGTGGCGGTCCTGCGTGAGTTCCTGGTGGACTACGCCGGTTTGGGCGCGGCGGAGGAGCTGCGAGCGGCGGATGTGCAGGAGCTGATGCTGGACAGTATTCTGCGTGACCCTGACGCTACTCCCGCGGCGGCGGCGGAGCTGGCGGCCACGCTGGCGCAGTTCGCCGTCTGGGCCGCACGGCAGCCGGGCTTCTGCGTCGCGGATGAGGTTCCGCCGCTGATCGAACGGCTGCGGGACGACGTGCCGCGTGTTCTCACCGCCGCCTCTGCCCTGCAAGCCGGCCTGGTGGGCGAGGGAGAGACCGGCGGCGCCATTGAGATTACCGACGAGAAAGGGATCGTCCTCGGGTCGCTCGCCGCCGGGGTGGGCCGCATTCTGCGCCCCAGGACGATCGATTACCGCCGGAGCGAGGAAGACTGGTTCCTGGTGGAGCGCATCGAAGGCGACCAGCTGACGCTGCAATCGGTTACCGGAGGCTATCTGGGGGAAGGCGCGCGCGGCCCTGTCCCCGTGCCCGCCGAAGCGGCGGAGGCGCTGCGTCCCGGGGATGTACTGCTGGCGGAGATCGCCCCCGCAGGGGATGGGTGGGAACTGATAAACCTCGTGGCGGCTTATCCCGGCGGCTACGGGTGGCCGCCCCGTGCCAGGCAGGATTCAAAGTAGGACTTCGCCCGGAGATATCGAACCGGATAGCAGGCGCTATGGTTCAGCTCCGCCTGGCTGCAGGTGTTTGGCCTGGTGGTGAGGGGTATATGAAAACCAGGGCGCACGGCGGGCCCGGCGCGGCGTTGCTTCTCTCCCAGCAGGTAGCTTATGGAACCGATTGGCCCAGTAGGGTTCTGGTCGCTCGTGGCCATCCTGGCGATTAACTCCGTGTTCGTTGCCGTCATCGCGGTGGCGTTCTGGCTGATCAACCAGCGATTGGCGCAGATCGAGCGGCGGTTGCCGCCGCTCATCGAGCGGACGACGGCGATCCTCGCGCAGGCAGAACGCCTGACCGAGCAGATTCACCAGCGCACGGAGCGCATTCTGGATACCACGACGCGCGTGGTAGATACAGTTTCCCAGCGGGTGGATACCACCACGGCGCTGGCCGAAGAGGCGATCAGCCAGCCGCTGATTGGCGCCGCCAGCGTGATGGCGGGCGTCAGCCGCGCCGTCCGGACTTATCGCGAGCACGCGGAGAAAGGAGACGGACGCTAATGGCAAGGACGCGTGAGTTCATTCTAGGAGTGGTTGCCGGGAGCGCCATCGGCGCAGTAGTCGCGCTGGTCTACGCGCCCCGGGCGGGCGAACAGACGCGCGAGATGCTGAAGGGCAAAGCGGAGGAAGCTAAAGCGAAGGCTACCCAGCTTGCCGATCAGGCCAGAGAGAGGGCCGACGAGGTCGCCGGGGAGGTGCGCACGCGGGCGGCGAGCACGGCGGAGGTGGTCAAGTCCCGTGCGGAGCAGGTGGGGGCCGGGGCGCGGGATGTGATCCAGCGCGGCCGCAGTCTGGTAGAGGGGCAGATGCACGCCGTCCAGGCGGCGGCGGATGCCTACCGGCAGGCAGCGCAGGAGACCCGGCGCACCCTCGAACGCGAGGTACAGGAGGACGTGGAGGAGAGGGTGGCAACGGCTCCCGCCGAGGGTGGTAAGGCCGCCTAACGCAGCCGGCGAACGAGGAAGCGAAGAAGCGAAGCACGAGGAAACGGAGGCCAGCCTTCACCGGCGTGGGTTCCTTGTCTCTCGTTTTTCCTTCTTCGTCCCTCGTTTTGCGCTTTCCGGGCCGTATCTTTCGTCGCGATTGAGCGTCTGATGTGATGAAGACCAGCGAGAGGAGACAACGGATGCCTCGTGTGAGACCCCCGTGGGCCTGGCTGCTGATTGCCTTGTCTGCCGGTGTGGCGATTCCTAAGGCGTTTGCGGTCGCCGCGCCCGCGCCGGCGGCAGAGACGCTGGAGCGGCTGAAGGTGGCGGAGGCGGCGTTGAAAAGCGGCGAGGCCCGATACACCGTCGCCACACGCACCGTTACCTGGGATGGGGATGTGGACGCGCAGGCGGCGCTGGATCGCCTGGCGCGCCAGGGCCGTTCCTTCGGGCAGACGGCGGCGCGGCTGCGGTTCACGGGGGATGCCTGGCGTGTGGACGCCGAGTTCACCCCTGCCGCCGCGGATGGCGTTCGCCAGGTGACGCAGCTGGGTGGCACGGAGGGGATCCGCCGCACCGTCCAGTGGGTGGGGGAGAATCTCTACGGTCGCGTGGAGCCGGATGGGGGGAGCGGCGCGCTGCCCACGCTGGAATCAGTGCTCCGCGGCCGGCTCTGGTGGGATCTGCAGGCTATCGAGTGGCAGGACGCCGCAGTGGCCCGGGACGGGGTGCTGCTGCGCGGCACGAAGGGTCGCCGCCAGGTTGAGGTGCTCCTCGACCCGAAGCTCGGCCACCGGCCTACGACGATCCTCCTTCTCTCCCGCAACACCGACGGCGAGACGACCGTTATCCAGTCCCTGCGCATCACCTACAGCACGGTGGATGGCATCCCGTATCCCTCGGGGGTCGCCCAGCTGTTCGTAGGTCGACTGGGCGAGCGCGCGCAGGCTACACTCCACGAGCTGCGCGTGGCGGAGGCGCAGCTCAACGGGGCTGTGGCAGAGGCAGAGCTGAAAATCGTGCCGCCGCGCGGCACGCTGGTGACCGACGTCCGCGCCGAGATCCCGATCCTCTATAATCTGACCGACCACGAGCTGACCGCCGCGGAGGTGCGGGAGCGGGCGGCGGCCAAGATTGCCGGACTGGGCGCTCAGGACCTGACGCCTGAGGGCGGACCTGCCGTCGGCAAGCCCGGTCCCGCGTTCACCCTCCCCGATCTGGATGGCAAGCCGGTCAAGCGGGACGATCTGCGCGGCAAGGTGGTCCTGCTCAACTGGTTCGCCAGCTGGTGAGCGGCTTGCGACGCGGAGGCTCCGCGTCTACAACGGAACGTGTGGGAGAAGTACCGCGACCGGGGTCTCGTCGTGCTGGGCATCAACACGGGTGAGCGCGTGGAAAACCCGGCGGGAAAGGCGAAGCAGTTCCGGGATCAGCACGGGCTAACGTTCCCCATCCTCGTCGATCCTGAAGGCCGGACGATGGATCTCTACGGCGGCACCGCCCTCCCGACCAACGCGGTGCTGGACCGGGAGGGCAATCTGCGCTACTGCGCTCCAGGCTACGACGAGGCCGCCCTCGACGCGCTGGTCCGCTCGCTGCTGGGCGGCAGCTAGCGGCCTGTGATACCTGGCTTGATGGAACGGGACGCTTCGAGGGCGGGGGAGCGGTTTCTTCCGTATCCCACAGAATCTGCTTCGCTCCGCGGGAGGGCCGACCGATGTCCGCAACGTCCCTCTGGCCCAAGGCGGCCGTATTCTTTAGCGCGCTGGCGCTGGCGTTCGTTGTGGGATCGATCCTTACGTCGCTCCACTGTTCCCGCGCTTCCCTTCCCCGCCCGTCCAGCCATCCGAGCGCCTCTGAGCAAGCCGACGGTTGGTCCGCAGCCGACTGGCAGTGGGTACGGGAGCTGGCCATTCGTTCATCACTCGTCATTCGTTCCTGACTCGTCATTCGCCCTTCTCCGCCCCCAGAAACCGCCACGCGGCCGCCACGTACACTCGCGCCGCGCGCGCCAGCTCGGCGATAGGCACCGACTCCACGTCCCCGTGCGCACCCTCTCCCGCGGGGCCGTGGTAAACGGCGGGAATGTCCGCCTCCCGCGCGAAGATGCCCGCGTCCGCGACCACCTTATTCCCCGTGAGCGGCAGCTCCCGCCCGGTCACCGCCGTGTAGGCATCCCGCACCGCCTGAACCAGGGGATGATCCGGGGTAATCTGGAAGCCGTCGCGGACCTTGTCGAACGTCAGCTCGCCGGTGACCCCGTACTGGGCCGCGCTGCGCTGCGCCAGATCCGTCAGCTCGCGGGCCACCTCATCGGCATCGCGCTGGGGAGCGTAGCGCCGCGTCCCCTGGATCTGCGCCTCGATGGGGAAGCGGTTGTAAAAGTCGCCCGCGTGCAGCTGCCCGATAAATACCGATTCGCTGCCCACGTAGGGGAGTTCGCGGGTTGAGAGATGCTCATTCAGCAGACGGAGCGCGCCCGCGAACGCGGCAGCGGCATAGATAGGATTCGGTGTGCCAGGGGGCGTTTGCAGCTCGTGCGTCACGCTTCCCGGCCGGCGGAAGACGGCGGTGAAGATCCCCAGCCCCAGCTGGGCCACGGGCAGGGCGTGCTCCCCCGTCTCGCACACGAGGCAGCCGTCCCCGCGCACGCGGCCGGCGCGAATGGCGGCGGAGAGATCCTCCGCGTGGCCGCCTGGCGCTTCGTGGAGGCCATGCGCGATGATCTGCACCTCTCCCGGAAAGCCGCCCGGATGCTCGCTCAGCACGCGGACGGCTTCCACCGCCGCCGCGAGGGCGCCTTTCATGTCCGCCGCGCCGCGCCCGTAGATGCGATCCCCGCGCCGCTCGGGATCGGCGTGCGGCACCGGCACGGTATCCAGGTGGCCGTTGAAGATCAGCGAGGGGCCGGGCCCGCCGCGGCGCCGCCCGATCACCACCGGCGTGCGGGGGAATCCGGTGAACTGCTCTACCTCCATCCCCGCCTCGGCGAGAGCGGCGGAAAACCGCGCCGCCACGGCGGCGGTGTCCCCGGTGGGGCTGGGGATGCGGACGAGGTCGAGCGTGAGAGCGGCAATCCGCTCCGGATCAATGCGAGCCAGCAGGGCGTTCATTATCATCGGTCCTCCGGGTGAGAGCTCGGAAATAGGTTCGGCACCTCACGGGGGGGACCTGCCCCCTTCTCGCGGAACGGGTCGCACGGGGCGCGGGCGTCCTGCGTGCTCGGGAGGGGCGGCTGAATGCGCCTCACGCGGCACGGGCCATGACCTGCTTTGGCTCGACCGGTAGTCCCGCCTGCTTCCAGGCGTCGAATCCCCCCTGAAGGGCGTAGGCCTCGAATCCCTGCGCGTTCAGTTTCTCCGCCGCACGGGCGGAAGTCTCTTCGTGCGGTCACGTGCAATAGGCCACGAGGGGGCGGTTCCGGGGCAGTTCGCCCATCCGCTCGTCCAGAGCCCGGGGGGAAATGCGCACATCGCCCGGGATATGCTCCGTGGCCGCCTCGTAGGCGTGGTCGGAGCGCACGTCGAGGATGAGGGGCGGATTGGGGCCCTGGAGCAGGTCTCGCAACCGGGCGACGCTAATCCGCTGTGCCGTATGTGCCATCCGTTGCCTCCTGATGACGCACGGAGTAGAGCCAGGCCGAAAGGATCGTCGGCCCGGCGCCTGCGCCACACGGTACGCTATACCCAGCCGCCGGCGGGAGAACACCAGGGAGGGCTGGCAGGGCGGGGCTTCCCACCCCTTCGCTCTGCTTCTTCCGCTCGTCTGCTGCCGGAAATGCGAACGGTAATTTGCCTATTCGGCTTCGCCAGGCTTGACTTGAGCGCCGATTTCTGCTATACTCGGGCCACAATCTCGCCCACCTGAAGCAGGTCCCAAGCGTGCGGTTTGAACTGGATGGCAGCGGTCGGTTGGCTTGTGCCGGGGAAGTTCCTCCTCGCCCGGCCCCGCTGGAACCCACTGGCGGATAACCCGATACCTGCCATTTGTTACGGCTACGGTAGTCCAGGTCCGCGGACGCCGACGTACAGAGTAGAGACCTCGCGCGCGGCGTCCCGAAGAGTGTTGGGATTGCCGGAACCAGCGCCCATGGGTAGAGGATGGAGGACGAACGCGGATGGCCCAGGATTACGGACAGTACACCAGCGAGCAGATTACGGTTCTGGAAGGGCTGGAGCCGGTCCGCAAGCGGCCGGCGATGTACATCGGGAACACGGATGCGCGCGGGCTCCATCACCTGTTCGTGGAGGTAGTGGACAACGCTGTAGACGAGGCTCTGTCCGGTTTCTGCAACGCGATTGACGTTACCTGGCACTCCGACAATAGCCTCTCCGTGCGGGACAACGGCCGCGGCTTCCCTGTCGATATCCACGCGGGCACCGGCTTGCCGGGGCTCACGGTGGCGATGACCCGCCTCCACGCGGGCGGCAAGTTCGAGGGGAAGAGCTATAAGTTCTCCGGCGGCCTCCACGGCGTGGGCGTCTCCGTCGTCAATGCCCTCAGCGAGTGGCTGGAAGTGCAGGTGCGGCGGGACGGTAAGATCTACTTCCAGCGCTACGAGCGCGGTGAACCGGTAACCGACCTCCTGGTGATCGGCAAGTGCCCAAAGGGAGAGACCGGCTGCACCGTTCGCTGGCTGGTGGACAGCCAGATTTTCGCCAGGATTGAGTACAGTGAGGAAACACTCCTCGCCCGCCTGCGCGACGTCTCCTACCTGACCCCGGGCCTGTGCCTGACCTACACCCACGAGGCCAGCGGCCGTAGCCACGTCTTCCTCCACGAGGGCGGTCTGTCGGCGTTCGTGGAGCACTTGAACCGCGCCAAGGAGGCGCTGCACCGTGTGGTCCACTTCTTCCGGCGGCGGGAGGAGGATGAGGTGGAGGTAGACGTGGCCCTCCAGTACAACGATGGCTTCCAGGAGAACATCCTTACGTTCGCCAACAACATCTACACGGCGGACGGGGGGTTCCATCTTTCCGGATTCAAGACGGCGCTCACGCGCGTCCTTAACACCTACGCACGCAAAAGCGGCGAGCTGAAGGAGAAGGATCCCAGCCTCCAGGGTGAAGACGTACGCGAGGGCCTCACGGCAATTCTCGCCGTCCGGCTGCGCAACCCGCAGTTCGAAGCCCAGACAAAGGTTAGACTGAACAATCCCGAGATCGAGGGGATCGTAAACTCCATCGTGGGAGAGGGTCTCACCGAGTTCCTGGAGCAGAACCCGGCGGCGGCGAAGCGGATCATTGCCAAGGCACTCACCGCTGCCCGCGCCCGCGATGCGGCCCGCAAGGCGGCGGAGGCGATCAAGCGTGCCAACGCGCTCGATGGCGGCGGGCTGCCGGGCAAGCTGGCGGACTGTATCGAGAAGGATCCGGCCCGCGCGGAGCTGTTCCTCGTCGAGGGCGAATCCGCAGGTGGCTCTGCCAAGCAGGGGCGGGACCGCCGTTACCAGGCCATCCTCTCCCTGCGCGGCAAGCCGCTCAATGTGGAGAAGGCCCGCCTGGATCGCGCCCTCGATAACCTGGAGATCCGCTCCCTCATCACTGCCCTCGGCACGGGGATCAACCTCAGCGGCAACGGGAACGGCAAGGAAGAGGAAGAGGACCTCTCCGACGCCCGGAAGGCGAAGTTTGATCTGAGCCGCCTCCGCTACGATCGCATCATCATCATGACGGACGCGGACGTGGACGGTGCGCACATCCGCACGTTGCTCCTTACCTTCTTCTACCGTTACATGCAGCCGCTCATTGAGGAAGGCCACGTCTACCTGGCGAAGCCGCCCCTCTACAAGATCACCGTCGGAAAGAAGGTCGAATACGCCTGGAACGACGCGGAGCGGGAGCGGAAGCAGAAGGAGATCGGGCGGAACGCCTACGTCCAGCGCTTCAAGGGCCTGGGGGAGATGGACGCCAGGGAGCTGGCGCTCACCACCATGGACGCCGAGCGGCGGATCCTGCAGCGCATGGAGCTGGAGGACGCCGCCGGCGCGGACGAAATCTTCAGCGTCCTGATGGGTGACAAGGTGGAGCCGCGCCGAGAGTTCATCGAGTCCAATGCCCGCCTGGTGAAGGATCTGGACGTCTAGCGAACACGGATGGCGGAATGACAGGAGCGCCGGGCTAGAGGGATTCCGCGTTCAGAAATACCGGCTGCGACCACGCTTTCCGGCCGCGCTCATCCACAATCTCTACGCGCACGTACTTCTCCCCGTTCAGGATGGGGTACTCCGCCTCCACCAGCGCGCTGCCTTCCGACGCCAGAACTCGCTTGCCCCGCCAGCGGTGCCCCATAAAGCAGATGGCCTGCACGGGGGACGTGCGGATGGCCAGCGCGGGCACAACCCGCACGCCGTCATCTGCGTCTGGCACTTCGGTGGTGCGCATCTCCATGTGTTCGAACGCGGGCCCCTGCGTGCTGTAGAAGTGGCCCTGGCGCAGGGATTCCAGGATCGCCGCCAGGCTAAGTTCAGGGGCATGCACCATCACCCAGGCGTGGAAGCAGTCGTGCTCCGTGCCGTGCGCGTCATCCGTCGCCATCCCCCAGCACGGGCCGACGTGGTCTAGCAGCTCGTCCCAGTGGCTTTCCGAGTAGCCGCGCCCGATTCCCATGCAGGTGTCGTTGTAGACCTCCACGGCCAGGTAGCCGCGCAGCGGGGCCAGATCCTGGAAGGTGTGGCCGCACCAGTAAGGGTGGCAGATCACCGCCTCCCCGCCCTGGGAGAGGATGGCGGCGATCGCCTCGTTCGGGTGCATCTCCTCGTCTGGAATCCGCTCGTGGATGTTGATCGCTACAATGTGGTAGCGATCTCCGCCATAGGGGTTGGGCGGGTGGATTTCGCTGCCGGAGATAGCCAGGAAGTCCCCATCCGAGCAGGCAGAGACGTCGCTCACCTTGCGGTGGTCGGTGAGCACGAGAAAGTCGTAACCGGCATCGCGGTAGGCGGCAAACCGGTCGGTGATAGACAGACGGCCATCCGACGCGGTGCTGTGGCAATGCACGTTGCCACGGTACCAGCGGCCCGGACGGCGGAAGGCGGCAAGTACGTCGAGCATGGGCGCTGACTCTCCTCTGGGCAGGCAAGTATCAGCGGGCCATTCGACGCGGGGGCGCGGGGGACCTGCGGCGGGCGCTCGCTACGTGCGGCCAGTTAGGGCAGGAAAGCGATTGCAGCACGACTAACGGCGTTGGGGGCGGCCTCCCCCTTCGCCTCGCTCCATCACCTGCAATGGGAGGATCTACGATGACCAGCCTGCTCATACTCCTGCTGCTCTTCGGCCTGTGCGCCGGGATCGCCTGGGCCGCCGTGCCGCTTCCTGATCCCTCCACCATCAGGCCGGTGGAGGTTTTCCGCACCAACGACTACTCCGAAGGTGCGGTGGTCGATTACGAGGGCTACCTCTACATCTCTCACGAGCAGATCATCACCCGCGTTTCGCCGGATGGCCAGGGGACGCTATGGGCGACCGCCAGCGCGCCGAACGGCCACAGAATCCTGCCGAACGGCAACCACCTGGTCTGCGATGGCGACCGGCACGCGGTACTGCATCTGGATGCCCACGGTAACGAGATCGGCGTCGCGGCTAGCGGCACGGTGGATGACCTGGAAATTCGCCTCCCGAACGACCTGACGCTGGACCCCCAAGGCGGCTTCTACTTCACGGATTCGATCCCCGAGACGGGAGCAGTCTACCACGTCGCCACGGACGGGAAGAAGACAGTGGTGGCGCGGAACATCGACTTCGCCAACGGCATTGTTCTCAGCGCGAATCGCCAGCGGCTCTACTGCGCGGAGAGCCTGCAAAACCGTGTCCTGGTGATTGATCTGAAGGCGCCTGGCGTGCCCGCGGGCGAACCAGAGGTGCTCGTCGATCTGCCCGCAAACCAGGAGCAGCCGGGCACAGAGTGGAACCAGCCGGACGGCATGGCGTTCGATGCCGAGGGCCGGTTGTGGATCGCGCACTACGGCATGAAGGCGGTGCACGTGGTCGATCCGTCCGGCCAGCTGCTGGCTACCTACGACGGCGGCAATCGCCTGACGAGCAACCTCTGCTTCGCCGGTCCCCGGTTCGACCAGGTTTACGTCACGGGTGGAGAGCCCGGGGCGCTGTTCCGGCTGGATGTGGGCGTGCCCGGCCTGCGCCTCCTGCCGCCGCGGTAGACAGACTCACCCGATACAGACGGGTGGGGCCCGGGACACGGGGTCTTTCCTGCTAAAGCGCCGTACCCCGAGGCCGGCTTCGGCCGGCAATGCCCCCGAAAGCTTTCGGGGCGGTTGCCCTCCTCTTTCGCGGTGCGGGGGGTAACAGAACCTAAACGGGGGAAGACTCACGGCGGGCACGGCGCCCGCGTGCGTCTGGCCGGTGTACCGATATGAACCGCCTCATCACCTGGCTGTACGATCTCATCCTGCTGCCCGCAGAGTGGCCGGGACTGCGCCGGTGGCGGCGGGCCACGGTCGCCGCCGTGCGCGGGCGGGTACTGGAAGTGGGCGCGGGGACGGGCCTGAACCTGCCTCATTACCGCGAGGCGACGACGCTGGTGGTTACCGACGTGGCCATTGAGATGCTTCGTCGGGCACGGGCCCGCGCCCGCACGGGTTTCTCGGGGCCGGTCTACTTCGCCGTCGCGGATGCGCAGGCGCTGCCGTTCAGGGGAGAGGTCTTCGATGCAGCGGTCGCTACGCTGACGTTCTGCACCATTCCCGACGCGCGGCAAGCGTTTGCGGAGCTGCGGCGGGTGGTGCGTCCCGGAGGCGAGATTTGCCTCCTGGAGCACGTGCGCGCGCCGCGCCGGTGGCTCGCACGGCTCCAGGACTGGCTCACCCCTGTGTGGCGACATATCGCCGGGGGCTGCCACCTCAACCGCCAGACGCTGGCCGTGGCCCGGCAGGCGGGCCTGCGGGTGGAGGAGACGGTCACAGGGGTCTGGGGCATCCTCATCCGTGCACGCCTGCG
>JACQGL010000030.1 GCA_016199525.1 Armatimonadota bacterium | reverse complement strand
GGATCAGGTCCGGGAACGACATTCCGCGGCCGCTGTACTTTTTGGCAATGCTCACTACCAGCCGCAGGTTCGCCTGGATGAGCACCGCCTTGGCCCAGTCGGCTCCCTCCGGGTCCTGCTCGCGATTCTCCATCTTCTTCGCGAGTTCGATCTCCTCTCCGGTGGTGAGGAGTGGCGTCTTGCCGATCTCCCGCAGCCACATACGCACCGAGTCGTCGATGGGGATCCCCTCGACGGTGTTGAGATCCTCCTCGCGGATTTCCACGTCCTTCAGCAGGGTTGCTTCTCCCGCAGCCGGCGCGGCGGGAGCTTCGGGCGCTCCGGCAGCCTTCACTCGGTCTACCACCCGGATGCCTTCGCTCTCGAAGCTCTGGAGGATGTCTTCAATCTGTTCTGCGTCGACCTCTTCGGCACGGAGGGCCTCGTTGATCTCGTCGTACGTCAGTTGCCCCTGACGCCTGCCACGGTCCAGGAGTCGACTCACCTCCGGCATTTCCTTAATCTGCTCCACCGGCACCGCCATCCACTCCCTTCAATCAGCCCTATTCCTTGAGTTCGCGAACCAGCTGAAGGTACTCCGAATACCTTTGGTCGTTCCGGGAAAGAGTTCCTTTATCAAACTCCTGCTGCAGCGCCTGGAAGCGGCGCTCTTTGGCCCGTTTTTCTAGAAACGCCATGCTTGCCTGGAACGTCACCTCATCTATGGAGGCCTCGTCCCTCACCAGCAGGGCGCTGATCTCCTCGGCGAACGACGGGTCACGCAACAGTGTGCGTGGCTCTGCAGATTCGCCCTCATTATTCCCCAGCAATGCCATCGCTAAGCGACGGCATTGCTCGTCCGGAAAATCCTCCGGCCGGAGCCGCTCTCGCAGGGCAGGTAGCCATTCCGGCTGGCTGAGCACCGCCTGCAGCACCCAGCGCTGCGCCAGGGCGAGGCCATCCGGACCGCCCGGCGGCGCCCCTTTCGGAGTCTCCCGTCGTGCTGGGCCGCGCCGTGCTGCTCCTCGCTGCCGCGGTGCCGCTCCGGGTTGGCCGGGGCGGCCCGCATCCTGGAGTCCCGAAAGCGTTCGGGACCGCACCTCCGCGAGCAGAGCAGCCTGCTCGTCCATCTGGCGTTCGACGCCGCCGAACGTCGCCAGTCCGGCAACGATTTCCCCCAGGCGGCTCGCGCCGGCCTGCCGAGTCAGGGGGCTGCGACTTTCCGCGATGGCGCGCGCTGCTTCCCGCACCATCGCCAGTCGCTGCCCCGCATCTAAAAGATTATATCGTTGGCGGATCAGGCCAATCCGGTGTTCCAGGAGCGGTTCTGCGCTCTCGATGGCAGCGTGCAGTGCCGCGGCCCCCCCCGCCCGGACGAGCGTGTCCGGATCCTCTCCCGGCGGGAGCGCCGCCACGCGCACATCCAACCCCGCCTCCTCGAACATCGGTCCCGCTCGCAGGGCGGCGGCCAGACCCGCGGAATCCCCATCGTATACCAGCGTGAGCCGGTCCGTATAGCGCCGCAGCGCGCGCGTCTGTGCCTCCGTAATCGCCGTTCCCATGCCCGCGACAACGTGGAGGATGCCTGCCTGGTGGCAGGTGATCACATCGATGTAACCTTCCACCGCCACCGCGTAACCGGCGGCCCGGATTCCCTCGCGGGCCAGATGCAGGCCGTACCACAGCCGTCCCTTATTGAATAATGGCGTTTCCGGTGAATTCAGGTACTTCGGCACGCCCTCCGGGTCCAGAACCCGTCCCGCAAAGGCGATCGTCTGGCCCTGTGCGTCCGCGATCGGAAAGATGAGGCGATCTACGAACCGATCCCGCAGCCCGTTAGCCCCGCGGGTGACCAGTCCGGCGCGTTCCATCTCCGCCACCGGTACCCGCTGGGCGCGCAGATACTGCAGTAGCGCCTCCCAGCCGCCGGGCGCGTAGCCCAGTTGAAATCGCTCCAGGATCCCGACTGTGTCGGGACTCAGCCCGCGCTCGCGCAGGTAGTTCAGTGCCCGGGGCGAGCGGGCCAGCTGCTCCCGAAAGAACCTCTCCGCCAGGGCCGTCACTGCCAGCAGGCGCTGTCGCTCGGAAGCGCGCTCCGGCGAGCCGCCCCGGGGGACGAACTCCAGCCCCAGCCGCCGCGCCAGCTTCTCCGCCGCCTCGATGAAGGTCAGGTTCTCAATGCGCTCCACAAACCGGAAGGCGTCCCCGCCCGCGTTGCAGCCGTAGCAGCGCCAGAAGCCTCGCTCCGGGTCCACGTGAAACGAGGGTGTCTTCTCCGCATGGAACGGGCAGAGCCCTTTCCAGTTCTTTCCGGCGCGGCGAAGCGTGATGTAGCCGGAGATCAGCTCCACCAGGTCGGTCCGTTCCTTAATTTCCTGGACTACATCCCCCATGCTCGTGCCGGCATTCCGCGGTGCTAAGCCGTCCGCTTTGCTGCTTATCCGCTCGTGCGTACCATGCAAAAAACCCACCGGATCATCCGCTCCCGCGGGCGACCCGGTGGGTTTCGCTTCTTCCGGAATCAATCCTGCAGGGCGATGGTAATCCGCACTACGCGCTGGCTCCCGGCGATGTTCTCCAGGGTGAAGGCAACGCGGTAGTCCTTGCTGTACCAGGCTTCCTGATAGCGGCCCCCCGCCAGCATTTTCGTCTGCTCTGGAAATCCGTAGGCGTTCAGAACCTGCATATAGCTGCTTCCAAGGGAAACGCCTTTGGATGTCCGTGCCTGTGGAAACGCCTTACCAGGAGGCGCGGCCACCGATATCTGGGCCACGCGGCCATCCTCATTGACGAGGAACTCGAGGCGGACGTCGCCCGCCTTGTTATAACGCCACAGGAGCGCGCTGCTCACGGCGGGCATGTTCTCCTGCGGCTGCCCGCCGAATAGGCCCGCGCCGCCCCTCTGGCCGGCGCCCCCGAAGCCGCCGAATGGCACGCTGCCCATGCCTGGACCCACCGGAGGCAGGGTGGGGAAGCCGCCGCCCGCGCCAGGCATTGCGCCACCGCTACCCATGGGCCCGATGCCCCCCCCGCTCATGAAGCGGGCGTACATATCGGCGTCCGGCCCTCCGCCTGTGCCTGGTCCCCCTGCGGCCATCATCGGAAAGCCACCGGGGGGGTTAGAGGGAGTGCCGCCGCTACCCATGGGCCCGATGCCCCCCCCGCTCATCATACGGGCGTACATCTCGGCGTCCGACGCTCTGCCCGTCGTTCCGCCGCCCCCCGCGCCGCCGAAGGGGGCTCCGGCGGGCCTATTTTGCCCGGCCGTTGCGCCGCCAAAAGGCGCGCCGCCGAAGGGAGTGCCAGCGCCGAACCCGAGGGATCCAAATCCCGCCGCTTCACCCATACCGAGCCCGCCCCCCGCGCCGCCAATGCCTCCTGGGAGGCCAAAACCGGGTCCCCCCGCTGGCCCGCCAGGGAAGGAGGAAGCCTGAGGCCCCTGGCCGCCCGTGGTGAGCGAAACCGTCAATGTCTGGCTCGGGTTGCCATAGCGCCGCAGGACCTCCGAGAACGGTCGGCCCAGAACCACGCCCACCAGCGAGCGCTCGGGCCGTGGCGCCGCCATGCTGGGACTGACCAGGACGCTGCCTACCACCGTGGCGCCCGCGATTAGGCTGCTCCAAACCACTCTCCGTCTCATGCCGTTTACCTTCCTCCCTTCAGCCGCCATCGGGGGGTTCCCGTCTGCGAACGGGCCTCCTGCTCGCTCGGAAGCGGCTACCGTTTCCCTCGACGCCTGTGTGGAACCCGTAGGCGTAGCGCCGGCAATTCCGGCGCTTTACCGCAAGTTTGACGCGCGGCCTCTATCAGAAGTTTCCTGGGAGAACGCCAGATTCCTCTTCTGCTGTTTGCTTGGCCGCCTGCTGAAATGCAAATACCAGCGTGTGAGCGCGCGGGCGGATAGAGATCACCGTTCCTTCCCGCTCGTCCGCACGCTCATACTCCCGAATCCGTTGTGTCCTGGCGGTAGGGTAACACCTCTCGCAGTGCCCGCCCAGGACCCGGACAATAGGGCAGCGAACGGTCCTCCGGAAGCCCTCGGCCGGGAACAATGACAACCGGGTGCTCGTCTGGCCTCCGTCCTGGATCACGTTCATCTGCCAGGCAGCACATCGGCCGATACGCATGCCTATTATGGCCCGTCTGCTCGGGCATTGTCGAGCCCCTGGTGCGCACGAGCGGGACGTCCGGCGATGCCGGCAGCGAGCCATCACACCCGTTCCAGCCAATCTGTCGCTCCCTGCCCCGAAAGCTTCGGCACAGAGCCGTCCCGAAAGCTTTCGGGATCGGGCTTCGCCCGGGACGTTCGGGGCCTGTGTTCCGCGCCCCTACTCGCTGTTGCCGACGGCCAGCGGCCCCGCAGGCGGCGCGATGATCTCCATCTGGGCAATCCGATCCAGAGGCAGCCGCACGCGCTCTCCCGTCCCTTCCTTCTCCACCTCGTAAGCGGCGGCGGGCAACTGGACGATCTTACCGCTGAACATCTGGCCATCGATGAGGGTGACGGTCGCCACTCCCGCGGCGGTATCCCGTCGGTAGGACTGCACGGCGCGCAAAGAGAGATCCACTGTCGCGCCGTCTTCCACTTCCAGTCGCAGCACGCCGTCCGGAAAGGTGGTGGTGCTCCCGGTGATCGGCTGCATCACCAGCTCCGTCAACCGCGCGATGGGCACGCGCGCCTCTCCGAACGGCTCGCCGCGGAGAACCAGTTCCCCCTCGGGGAGGCTGCGCACCCGCCAGAGCGGCTGGTCGGAACGGAGGACTCGGACGCCGGGGGGCGAATAACCTCCCGTAACCCCCAGCCCTGGTCGTGACAGCGCGCCGGGATCCCCGCTCAGCACCGCCGTGAACGAGCCCGCCGGCAGGTCGGCGGTGACGGTGCGCACCACGGTCAGCTCGCGGATTTCATCCCAGCGCGCTTCCCGTGTCTGGCCTGCCAGGTCCGCCAGAGTCAACGGCGTCTGGGGCGCGCCGACCAGCGTTCCCGTCAACCGCATCGGCCCATAGCGGCCGGTGAACGCGGCACTCACCAGGGGCTCCCGCGTGACCAGCACGGAAATCTGCCGCGGGAGCGGACCAACTGCCTCTTCGCCATTCTGGGCGGCCGCCAGGGAGGTCATCAGCACAACCAGGCCCGCCGCACCGAGCCACCCGCCAGGGGCCCTGCGTTTCATCTTGTTATCTCCTCCGCACTCTGTAGATCACCTGCGTGCCAACGTGCGTTCCAATTGATCTGCCAGTGTCGCCCTACGGGGCCGACAATCGCCACCGGAGCTGCCGCGTTTGTTGGCCTGTGGCGGCGCATACCATGGCCATCCCCCTGCCCCGTCAGCGAGCGGCACGCGCTCGCGCCCTCTCCCAGGTCCCGCAGGCGCCGGGCGTCTACATGTTCCTGGACGCCCGCGGAGACATTCTCTATATCGGGAAATCCACCCGCCTGCGGGATCGCGTGCGCTCCTACTTCGCGGGTCGGCCCGCGACTCGCAAGCTGCGTCGCCTCCGCAGCGAACTCGCCGGCGTCGACTGGCAGGTTACCACCTCTGAGATTGAGGCGCTGCTGCTGGAGTCCCGCCTCATCAAGCGCCACCAACCCCGCTTCAACGCATTGTTGCGCGTCTTCTCGCCGCGTCCCTACCTGCGTGTGGACGCCGCCGATCCTTTTCCCCGGCTGGAGGTAACCCGCGCGCCCACGCCGGACGGGGCCCGTTACTTCGGCCCCTTCGGGAACGCCGAAGCGCTGGACACCGCCGCGCGCGCCCTTTCCGACGCCCTGGGCCTGCGCACGTGCGCCATGCCGGGCCACCGCCTCCCCGGCACCTCCCCCTGTTACCGTCTCGACCTTGGTCTCTGCCTGGCGCCCTGCGCCCGGCGGGAAGCCGCCGCCCTTTACCCGCGGGCGGTAACACGCGCCATCGCCGCCATTCGGGGTCGCGACCGCGGAGCGCTCCGCGCCCTCGTGAGCCGGATGCAGCGCGCCGCGGAGCGACTGGATTTCGAACAGGCGCGCCTGCTGCGCGACGGGATCGCCGAACTCCAGGCAGGCATCGGCCAGGAAGCCACCCTGCAGACCGCCCTGGCCGCGCGCGCCGTGCTCATCGCTTGTGAAGCGGATGCACCCACGCACGTTCGCCTGCTGGGAATTGTGGGCGGCCGCCTGCACCATTACTCGGAGGAAGAAATTGCGCTGCTGGCGGACCCGGCGCAGCGCGCGCGGCAATCTGCAGCGCTGGCAGCCCTTTGCTGGGCGGCGTCGCCTCCCCAGGGAGTCCTGCTAGCGGAGATTCTGGACGAGGTGCAGATCGTCGCTGCCTGGCTGCGACAGCGGCGCCAGCTGGCCCCACCGCTGGCACTAAAGGCGCGCTGCCAACCCGCTGCCCGATGCGCCCAAGTCGAACGCTGGCTGGCAGGCATATCCGCAGGCGGGGCGGCGCATCTGGATGAACGCTCCCGCGCCGCATAGGACTCAGGTCGCCTGCTCGCACCGCTTCGCCAGCTCCAAGGGCTGCAACAGGATAATCCGGTGCTGCTCGTCCACGGCGATCCAGCCCCGCCGGCGGAAGTAGCCCAGCACCTTGTTGACCGTCTCCCGCGAGGCGCCCACCAGCGCCGCCAGGTCTGACTGCGTGAGCCGCAGCGCGATCTGCCGGCCCTCTAGCGTCTCCACGCCGTGCTGCTGGCCCAGCGCGAGCAGTTGCTTGGCGACGCGGCCGTTCACATCCAGCGTGGAGAACGCGCGCAGCGCTTCCGTCGTCCGCCGCAGGCGGCCAGCCAGGGTAACGAGCAGGTTCAGGCCAATCTGCGGGTGGCGGCGAATGATAGTGTGCAGGTCCTCACGGGTAAGCATCAGCAACTCGGTCGGCTCCAGGGTAGTGGCGCTTGCGGAGCGTTCGTCTCCGTCAATCACGGCCAGCTCACCAAAGAACTCCCCGGCACTCAGCACCGCGATGATCAGGTCGGCGCCATCCGGTGCTTCGCTGTGGATCTTAACCTTGCCGGACAGAATGACGTAGAGCGCCACACCCGGGTCGTCGCGGTGGAAAACGGTGTCCTGCTCCCGGTACCGGCGCAGGCGCGCCTGCTGCGCCACCAGGGCCAGATCCGCCTCGCCTAAACCAGCAAACAGCGGGACCTCAGCCAGCGAATGGATGACGGTCATTGCGGTGCCTCGGGAGGGCAGCAAGGCCGGCGGCCATCGATCGGGAGAGACGCCTGTAGGGCTATCATACCATAGGCGTTTGTGCCTCACAACAGCGCCTGAGCGGCCGGGAAGCGGTGAAGAAAACCCCGCCGTTCAAGAGGGCGGGGTTCTTCCCACCGTGGGAGAAGGATACGAAGCCAACCGTCCACTTTGACGCATCCCGCGAGCAGGAGTTCCCGCTCGCGCGGGAATGATCGACGTGCGGGGTCGCATTTCAAGCATCTGTGATACGGTAGCTGGAGAAGGGCTTTTGCCCGGCGTCACGTTTTCTGGCTATGGCTGGATCCGCGCTTTCGTCACCGTTGGTTCTGGTCACCGCCGGCCCCACCTGGGTGCCGCTGGATGCGGTCCGCTACCTCACGAACTTCTCGAGCGGGGATACCGGGCTGCGGATCGCGCGGCAGCTGGCGCAGGCGGGAGCGGGCGTGACGCTGCTCCTGGGACCGGGGCGGGTGTGCCCCCGGCCGGGAGACCGCCGCCGGCTGAGGATCGTAGACTACATCACCTACGACGATCTGCAGCGATTGCTGCGCGAGGAGCTGACGGCGCGCCGCTATGATGCCATCGTGCACAGCGCCGCCGTGGCGGACTACGGCCCGGCGGCGGTGGTGGAAAGCAAGATTCCCTCGGGCCAGGAAGAGCTGGTTATCCGGCTCCGGCGGCTGCCCAAATTGTGGGCTGAGATCCGCGAACGCGCGCCGGACGCGCTGCTGGTAATGTTCAAACTGGAAGTGGGGCGGGCGCGGCCGGAGCTGCTGGCCATCGCCGAGGAGGCCCGGCGCCGCGCGGGCGCCGATCTAATCGTGGCCAATGACCGGGCCACGTTCACCTCAGGCCACCACCCGGCGGCTATCCTCGCCGCCGAGGGCGTGGTGGCGGAGGTGCAGACGCGCGACCAGCTGGCCCGCCGGCTCGCGCGTGAGATTACCCGCCGGCTCGCCGCGCGTCTACGCAGGGATGAAGCAACAAGATGAAAGCATTGCTGGGTGTTACCGGCGGCATCGCCGCCTTCCGCGCCTGCGAGCTGGTCCTCCAGCTCTGCCGGGCAGGCCACGAAGTGCGTGTGGTGATGACGGAGGGGGCGCAGCGGTTCGTCACACCCCTAACGTTTGAAACGCTGTCCCGCAACCCTGTAGCCGCTAGCCTGTGGGACCAGCCCGCGCACGGCGCCGTGGAGCATATCGCGCTGGCGCAGTGGCCGGATGTGATCGTCGTGGCCCCCTGCACGGCCAACGTCCTCGGCAAGATCGCCCACGGGATTGCGGACGACATGCTGACCACGGTCGTTATGGCCAGCCTGCCCCAGACGCCCGTGGTGCTTGCTCCGGCCATGAACACGAAGATGTGGCAGAACCCGATTGTGCGCCGCAACGTGCAAATTCTGGAATCGTTGGGGGGCAAGTACCGCCTTGTAGCCCCACGAGAATCGCTGCTGGCCTGCGGCGACTATGGGGAAGGGGCGCTGGCGCTGGTGGAGGACATCGTGGCTGCGGTCACCGCGGCGCTGCCCGCGGGACCATAGGCCGATGCAAGTTGCGGATGGTGCGCGGTGAGAGCCGGGTAGAGAGCGGCAGACGCCGCCCCCCGTGTGGCTGCGTTTCTACGGCCCCTTCGGCCTGTCTGCCAGCGCATCGGCCAGCACTTCCGCCGGGTGCCGGGCAACACGATGGCACGCGTGCTGGATCTGATGCCTGCACGAGGTCCCGCTGGCAACCAGAAGCGCGTCTTCCGACGCCGCGCGGATGTGCGGGAAGAGGCTGAGCTCCCCGATCTTCAGGGAGAGTTCGTAATGCTCCGCCTCGTAGCCGAACGAGCCCGCCATCCCGCAGCACCCCGAGGGGATCTCCTCCACGCTTAACCCCGGGATCAGCGACAGGGCGCGCCGCGCCCCCTGCGTCCCGAAGAGCGCTTTCTGGTGGCAATGGCCGTGCAGCAGCGCCTTGCTCGCGCGCGGCTGGAAGGGGAGGCCCGCTTCGCCGTGCCGCTCGCCGACGAAGTCCTCGAATAGCCGCGTGGCGCCCGCCACCGCTTCTGACGCGGGGCCGGGTACCAGGTCGCGGGTGTCATCCGCCAGCGCCGCAGCGCAGCTCGGCTCGAGCCAGAGCATTGGGATGCCCGCCCGCGCGTAGCCCTCCAGAAGCGCCACGTTGCTCTCCGCCAGCCTGCGGGCCTGGCGCAGGAACCCCTTTGAAATCAGCGTACGGCCACAGCACTTCAACGGGGGAACCACCACCTCGTAGCCGAGGGCTTCCAGGACGCGCACGGCGGCTATCCCGATGTGCGGCTCGTGGTAATTGGTAAACGTATCTGCCATCAACGCCACTCGCCCCCGCGGGGTCCCGACTGCGTCGGGATGGGGTGGGGATGGGCGCCGTGTCCACCAGCGGTGGAACGTGACTGCCGCCAGCCGCGGCAACGTGCGTTGCTCCGTCACCCCCAGCCAGCGTGCCATCAGGCGGCGGCTCAGCTGCGTGCCCATTATCGCGTTCGCCAGCCCCGCAAACGGGGCGAGCAGCCGGTCCATTGCGTGGATAGTGCTGAACAGGCGCGCCCGCAGGGGCGTCCCGTGGGCGGCGTGATAGGCGGCCAGGAACTCTGCCTTCAGGCGCGCCATGTCCACATTAGAGGGGCACTCGCTTTTGCACGCCTTGCACTCCAGGCAGAGATCCAGCACCTCGTACAGGGCAGGATCCGTGAAGCCACCCGGTAGCTGGCCCGCAATCGCGGCGCGCAGCGCGTTGGCCCTACCTCGGGTGGAATGCGCTTCATCCAGAGTGGCGTGATAGGACGGGCACATGGTGCCGTCCAGCTTTTTGCGGCAGGCTCCCACACCGCTGCACAGCTCCACGTGCCGGGCGAAGCCACCGTCGCGGGAGAAATCGAAGTGCGTTTCCAGGGCGATCGTCTGGTAGCCCGGCCCGTAGCGCAGGTTCTCGGTCATCGGGGGGGCGTCCACGATCTTGCCGGGGTTCATCCGCCCGTGCGGATCGAAGGCGCGCTTCAGATCGCGGAACGCCTCGTAGACCACCGGCCCGAACATCTTGCGCTGGAACTCGCTGCGCGACAGCCCGTCGCCGTGCTCGGCGCTCAGCGAGCCGCCGTATTCCAGCACCAGGCTGCTCACCGCCTCGGCAATGGCGCGCATCCGGCGGATGTCGGCGGCGGACTTCAGGTTGAGGATCGGCCGGACGTGGAGGCAGCCGACGCTCGCGTGGGCGTAGCAGGAGGCCTCGCAGCCGTGCTCGTGCAGGATGTCCTGGAAGCGGCGGATGTAGTCCGCCAGTCGGTCCACTGGCACGGCGGTGTCCTCCATGAAGCCCGCCGGTTTGCGGTCTCCCTTCATCCCCATCAGCAGACCGAGACCCGCCTTGCGGGCGTTCCAGACATCCTTCTGCGCGGCGGGGTCCAGCGCCTGAACATAGGCGTAACCAAACCCGTGCTTGCGAAGCTGCTCCTCCAGCGCGTGCGTCCGCTCCGCCAGCGGTGTCCCGCCGCGCTCGGGATCGTGCGAGAATTCGACCGCCAGGATGGCCGCGGGGTCGCCGCGCAGGAAGTCGGCAGCGCGGGCGAGGGTCGGGTGTTGGCGGGTGAGATTGAGGATGATGCGGTCCGTCAGCTCCATCGCGGACGGCGCCATCTCCAGGCAGAGCGGCACTGCCTCCAGCGCTTCGATCAGATCCTCGAAGTGCGCCACCAGCAGCGCTGTCCCGCGCGGCACGGGCACCAGGTTCAGCGTTGCCTCGGCGATGGTGGTCAGCGTGCCCTCCGATCCCACCACCAGCCGCGCCAGGTTGTAGCGGCGGTGGCGCACGATCTCGTCGAGGTTGTAGCCGCCCACCCGCCGCATCAGGCGCGGAAATCGCCGGTCGATCTCCTCGGCGTGCTGCTCGCAAATTCGCCCCACTTCGCGATAGATGCGCGCCTCCAGGGTGGCGCCCTCGCCGTCTCGACTGCGTCGGGACCACTCTTCGGCGGTAACTTCGGACAGAAGCGCCTCGGAGCCATCCGACAGGAGCACCCGCTGGGAAATCACGTGGTCCACGGTCTTCCCATAGATCACGGAGTGCGCTCCGCAGGAGTTGTTGCCCATCATCCCGCCCAGGCTGGCGCGATTACCGGTGGCTACATCCGGCGCAAACATCAGTCCGTGCGGACGCAGGTGGGTGTTCAGCTCATCCAGGATGACCCCCGGCTCCACACGGACGCGGCGGCCCTCCGCGTCCAGCTCCAGCACATGTGTGAGGTACTTGGAGCAGTCCACGACCACCGCTTCCCCCACCGCCTGCCCGCCCAGGCTCGTGCCGCTGCCGCGCGGCAGGAGCGGCAAGCCGTGCGCCGCGGCCAGGCGGACGGCCTCCTTCAGGTCCTCGGCGGTGCGCGGCAGGATCACCGCCAGCGGCATCATCTGGTAGATGCTCGCGTCGGTGCTGTAGAGGATACGGGTGAGGTGATCGAGGTGGATCTCGCCCGTGAAACGCGGCCGCAGCGCGGCGGCAAACGCCTCGATATTGCGGTGCGCGGGCATTCAATCGCTCCCGGGGGCGGGCCGGCCCCGCGTTATGGTATCGCGGGAGGGCGAACAGCGCGGGGGATCGGTTTCCCTCTCTGCTACCGGGCAGCACGGCGATTGAATCCCGCCCGGTTGGGAAACCCAGCGGTTACGAGCCGATCGTAACCGCCAGAACCCAAAGGAGTAATCAGCCAATGCGACGCATTGCCTGGGCAGGGCGGCGATGGTGGCCGGCCCTGATCCTGCTTACCGCGGGCGCGGGGTGGCCGCTTGCAGGCCCCGCGCGCGCCCAATCCACCTTCCCTCCTCCCGCCATCATCCCATCCGTGGTGGAACCTGCTCTCCCCTCTGGCCTCCCGCCCATCCCGCCGGATGAATTCGGTCTGTCGCCTACCGGTGAGACGCTCGCCTTCTTCGATGGTGGCCACCTCACCCTGGTGCGCACCCTGGATGCCGAAGTGATCTTCGAAGAGCGCTTTCCGTTCGACCTGCCCACGGTGGGATTCTCGGTTGACGGCGACACTGCCATCATTGAGACCACGGACTCCGTCGGCACGCTTAGGGTGCGCTTTGTCGATGCCCTGCACGGCACTGAGCGGGCACGGTTCACGTTCCCGGGGCCAGCAGAGCTGTTTGTGTCGCCGTTTGGCGAAGGTTTCACAGTTGTGCGGCGGCGATCCATCGGCACGGAGTTCCTGCTCATCAACGACGCCGGCGAGCTGGTCTTCCGCGCCCTGGTGGATCCGCTCACCAGCATCGGTTTCGGTACCGATACGGTCGCTTTAGTCGAGCCGGTGCTGTTCGGGCAGGCCGCCGTGCGCTTGTTGCAGATCGATACCGGCCGCACGCTGGTCCGCCAGTCGGCTCGGGCGCCGTTTAGCGCGGGCTTCAATCCCGCCGGGGACCGCTTCCTGGTGGCCACCACGCTGGTTGACTTCACCCGTGTGCGGTTGTTCCGGACCTCGGACGGCGCGCCGCTTCTCTTCCGCGGGGTACGCAATCTCGTGCAAGTGGGCTTCACACCAGTGGGAGAGATTCTGGTGATTGTTAGCCGGCGGTTCCAGAACCTGGTAATCGATTTGTTCCGCACCCTGGATGGCCGCCGTCTTCCACGGCGTACGATTTCCTAGCGCGGCCCGTGGCTCCGGGCCGGGATCAGATCGGGCGGCCACCGTCGTATCTTCAGGCGAGGCCCCACCAGCACTGGAGATGACAGCCCATGCTCGATCCCGACGTCAGACGCAGCCCCGCCGCCGGGAGGAAAGTCCGCGTCACCGTGGTGATGCCGACCTACAACCGCGCGGGGTGGCTGCTGGAGGCGCTCGCCTCGCTGGAGGCCCAGCAAGGCGCGCCGCCATTCGAGGTGATCGTTGTGGACGACGGCAGCACCGACGACACCCCCGCGCGGCTGGGAGAATGGCTGGCGCGGACCTCGCTGTCCGCTACCGTCGTCCGCCAGGCGAACCGCGGTCCGGCGGCGGCGCGCAACCACGGCGTGAGGGTGGGGCGCGGCAAAATCATCGCTTTCCTGGATGATGACTGTGTCGCCGCCCCGGACTGGCTGGCGGAGCTGACCCGGGGAATGGCGGAGGCCCAGGATCTCGCCGGAGCAGGCGGCGCGCTGCGTCCGCTGCGGGTTGTCAGCCTGGCCGAACGCTACTGCGCCCACTGCTGGCCCGCGCCGCCCCACAAAGACCCCGCGAACGTGGAGTACATCATCACCGCCAATGCCGCCTACCGGCGGGAGGTGCTGGCGCGCGCGGGCGGCTTCGATGAGGGGTTCCAACGGCCGGGCGGAGAGGATCCCGACCTCTCATATCGCATTCGTCAGCTAGGGTACCGGCTGGAGTACCGCCCCCAGGCTGTTGTTCAGCAGCGCTTCCGGGAGGGTCTCGGCGGGCTGGCGCGCACGTTTTGGAACTACGGCCGCGGCCACGGACGCTACGTCTGGAAGAAGGGCGAGCGCCATCCCGGCATTTACTATCGCGCCGTAGCGGCCACGCTGGCGGGCGCTCCGGGCCGCCTGCATTCCTACCGCCGCGAAGGACTCCCCTGGCGGGATGCGTTCCTGTTCGCCGCGATCACCACGGCGGGGATGTGCGCCTGGCACTGGGCCTGCGCGCGGGAGATGGGACGCGCCCTGCACGGGTGACCCGCGCGGGCTCTTCCGGCAGGGGTGTCGCGGAGGCGCGGAGACGAAGAGAGAGCGAGGGAAAGTGCGTGTTCCCGGTACACCCACACCTGTACGCTCGGCGGCTGGAAGGCGGTATCATGCTGGCACGCGGATACGCACGGTAACCACCTGCCGGCTCTCGACGCGCACCGGCTGCGCCACCGGCGTCCGGCCGGGAACGGAGACGGAGAGGGTGTGCTCCTCCGGCGTCAGCACATGCTGCAGGAAGAACTCCCCCTGCCTGTTCGTGCGCGCCGTCATCCCGTCCAGCTCCACCCGCGCCCCCGGCAGCGGCTTGCCGGACGCGGCGTCCACCACCTCCCCACGCACTCCCACCGGCGCGGTGAGGGATCCCGCTCCCCGCACGTCGAAGTGAAGGTGGCAGCGGGCGGTGTTCACGTGGGTCAACGTCATCGGTTCGATCCAGCGCGCTCCGGCCTGCCAGGCGGCGTTCGCCAGCCGGAGCCAGTCGACGGGAGTGGCGATGGTTCGCCCGTCCTGCGGCGGCGCCCAGTTGGGCCACACGTGCAGGTCGGCGGCCCGCCCGTACTGGTGGTGGCTCTCGTCCACCGGCCCGTTGACCTCCTCCTGGCGCACAGGATTCCGGTAGATGCTGGCAATCACCAGCGACTGCCCCACAAGCCGCTGCAGCCGCGTCAGGGCGAGCAGGAGTTCTTCTGTCAGCAGCGCCCAGCGGTATTGGCGACCGGCGAACCGGTTCACGCTGGCGTTCAGCTGTGAGAAGGTCAGATCCGGGAAGCGGCGTCCGTAACGCAGCTGGTACTCGGTCTCATCAATAAACTCCACCCGGTCCGGCACGCGGTCCCGTGAGAGATCCACGTATTCCTGGCGGAGCTGATCGCGCTCATCCTGGGCAACGATCGCGTGGTCGGCGGCGGAGGTGCCATCCAGGGTGACGCGGATGACCAGCGAGAGCGGCGCGCCACCCGCGTACACGGTGTCGCGGTGCAGAGTAAGGTCGATTTCCGGGCCGGTCAGCCGCGCGTCCGGCGGCAGGCTGAACCCCTCGGGCGGCGTCACCTGCCACTGGATGCGAGCGGGAGATGCGCCGGGCCCCGACGCCCGTGCCCGGGCCTGCAGGCGGCATTCGGATGGCGAATCGGTGACAAAAGAGAGCACGCGCTGGCGATCGGGGCTGGCGTCGGGCGGCTCCCAGAGATACGGCGGCCGGCCGATGGCCAGATGAGTGATGACCACCATCGACTGGGAGGGGGACGTCGGCGGTAGAGGAGGCAGCAAGGTTGCGGGCACCACAACCGCCGGCGAAGGCGATTCTTCGGCGGACGGCGGCGCCGGTCGGGCCCGCCCACTCATCCACGCTAGACTTAGTACGATCCCGCCCAGCATCAGCAGCAAGGGCAACCTGTGAGGTCCCATAAGGCGTTAGCAAGCGTGACGATCCGTCCCTATAGGTGCGCTCTCTCAGCTCGACACCGAATGATACCAGCATCCGGAGCCAGGCACAAGCGCCGTGCCGCGGGCGCCGTTAGATCCATTGGTTTCCCAATGCGCCAGCGCGGGGAGCGTGCCGCCGTTTTGCCGGCTTACGGGGATGCGGCGCGCTCTGAATGCACGCCGCACCGCCACCGGAGGAGGTTACGGACGGCCGGGCCAGGTTGCCTGAGGACGGCCCGCGCCCAGAGGCCTGCCGGCGAGTGCCGGAGTCGTCCTATTCGCCCAGCGTGGGTAGCGGCACTCCCCACCGAGAGACTCTGTTGACCCCGGATATCACCGTTATTATCGTTTCCTGGAACACGTGCGATTACTTGCGCCGCTGTCTCGCCTCGCTGCCGCGCGCCGTGGCGGCGCCGGAGCGGCTCTGCGTGCACGTGGTAGATAACGGCTCGACGGACGGCACGCTGGAAATGGTCCGTTCGGAGTTCCCCTGGGTGCGACTGGACGCAGCGGGCGAGAATCTGGGCTTTGCTCGAGCAAACAACCGTGCCCTGAAGGCGTGCTGCACCGAGTACGCGCTCCTTCTGAACCCGGATACGGAAGTGCGTCCGGGCGCCCTCGATCGGCTGGTGGCGTTTATGGAACGTGAGCCCCGTGCAGGCGCGGCGGGTCCTACGCTGCTGAATACGGATGGCTCCCTCCAGAAGGCAGGCGACGCCTTTCCCACCCTGATCCGCGAGGTGCTCTGCGCCCCGGGACTGCGCAGCCTGCGCTGGCTGGATGGCTGGCGACACCGGCTCACTTTCCAGCGCCGTTCTTTCGATCACGTGGTCGAAGTGGACGGGGTGCTGGGAGCTTGCGTGCTTGTTCGGCGGGCGGTGTGGGAGCAGGTGGGCCTTCTGGACGAGCGGTTTTTCATGTATTACGAGGAGATCGACTGGTACCGGCGCATGCGGGCCGCGGGGTGGCAGGTCTTTTACGTGCCGGAGGTGGTGGTCGTGCACCACGGTGGCAAGAGCTCGGGACAGCGGGGTCTGGAGAACAGCCGGATTTACTTCCGCAGCCGTTACCTCTATTTCCGCAAGCACCACGGCCTGCTGCAGGCGGGGCTGATCGCGCTGCTGAACGCCATGCTGCTATGGGGCGCGGAGTGGAAGTCCCGCGCCCGCCGCTCCCCCCAACCTCCCGCACACCCCAGCCCTTGAATGTCCCTTCACGACGGCCGCTTCACGCTTCCGGTTTCGCGGGGTGCGCCGCCGGGCGCCTGCCGTTCTTGCTGCTCCAGGCGTTCCGCCGGGCAAAGAAACGAATGTAGGCGGCGTCGATGATCTCCAGGGCCTCGGACGGGGTATCGGCCAGGTGGATTATCTCCAGATCGCGGGCATCCACCAGGCCCCATGCCAGCTGCTGCTCTCGCGCCCAGGCCAGCAACCCCTGCCAGAAGGAGCGTCCCAGGAGAATGACCGGCCGGCCCTCCACCACCTGCAGTTGCAGGAGCTGCCACACGTAGAGCAGCTCGAGCATCGTGCCGATCCCGCCAGGGGCCACCACCACGGCGTGCGAGAGGCGCATAAACTCGTCCAGACGGTGCGAAAACCGCTTGTGGCTGTTCTTGATGTCGAGGTGGTGGTTGGGTGGCTCGACAATCGTGGGCAAATCGATCGGCAGCCCGTACGACTTGCTGTGGCTGGCCCGCGCCGCGTGCACGCCGCGGTTCGCCGCCTCCATCAACCCGGGGCCGCCCCCGGTCACCACGTCGATACCCCGCTTCCCCAGCCCACGCGCCAGGCGGAACACTGTCCGGTAAATCGGGTCGTTGGGCCGGAGGCGGGCGGAGCCAAAGATGCAGACACGAAAGTTGGTGTCTTCAATCGCGTGGAGAACCGACTCCAGCCGGATGCATTCGTTGATGGACTGGCGGAGCCGCTCCCGTACTTCCTCTATGGTCATCATGCTCGACGCCGCTCCTCACGGCGGCATGATTATTATGGCGGGCTGGCACAGGAAGTGCTTATCCAGCCTAGCACCGCTACCGCAGGCTGTCGGTTTCCACGCCGCGCCCGCCTATCAGTCGGTTTCCACGCCGCACCCGCCTATCAGCAGGAATGGACGCCGCAAGCAACAAGAGGGATTCCAGCGCCCACAACACCGCAGCAATCCCCACTTTAGCCTCAACCCGGGGCCGCCACTTTAGCCTGAAAGTGGGGACTGCTCAGCCCACAACACCCATTGCCAGTACGCCCGTGATTTGGTATGATAGCGCCGTCGGCATTTGGTAAACCACAGCGGGCCCTGCCGTGTACGTGATGTCACTTGAGTTTTGAGCCAACACTCAATACTCAGGATGTCTAAACCGCCGCAGCGTGGTAGCCGGCGCATACCCACGGGGTCCATGGGGCGCCACGGGGCCGGAATCGCAATGCGGTTGGAGCGGCATCCGCCCGTGCTGCTACGGGTTCAAAAACTGAAGGACACACGGCACGGCGGGGACGTATTGGATCGGGGAACAGCGCGGTTCGCGGTTCAGCACCGTGGGCCGACTGTTCCCCGATTTAACGTACCGGAGGTCGGCCGCGATGGGGGACCGCTCGCTGTTCGAAGAGGAAGCCTCGCTACGTCGGGAGGCGGCCCCGGCGCCGTTAGCCACTCGCCTGCGGCCGCGGTCGCTGGATGAGGTGGTCGGTCAGCAGCAGCTGCTGGGCCCGGGAACCGTCCTGCGGCGGGCCATCGAGCGGGATGAGCTGGGCTCGGCCATCTTCTGGGGGCCACCCGGCTGCGGTAAGAGCACCGTAGCCCTGCTGATCGCTGCCCACACGCGGGCGCACTTCGAACCGTTCAGCGCCGTCGTTTCCGGCATCCCCGAGGTGCGCAAAGCCATCGAGGCCGCCCGCCAGCGACAGCGCGCCACCGGCCAGCGGACCATCCTGTTTGTAGATGAGATCCACCGGTTCAACCGCGCCCAGCAGGACGCCTTCCTGCCGCACGTGGAGGACGGCACTGTCCTGCTGATCGGCGCCACTACGGAGAACCCCTACTTCGAGGTCAACGCGCCCCTCGTGTCGCGGTCGCGCATCTACCGGTTTGAGCTCCTGGCGGATGAAGATGTGCGCCAGCTGATCCGCCGCGCTCTGGAAGACCAAGAGCGGGGGCTGGGCCGAATGAACGTGCGGCTGGACCCGGAGGCCGAGGCGCACCTGGTGGCGGTGGCCAATGGGGACGCTCGCAACGCACTGAACGCGCTGGAGCTGGCGGCCCAGGCCGCGCCCGTGGACGAGGCAGGGGCGCGCCGGGTCACCCTGGAGTTGGCAGAGCAGGCTATCCAACAGCGCGCGCTCCTTTACGATAAGACAGGGGACCAGCATTATGACGTGGTCTCCGCCTTCATCAAGAGTATGCGCGGCTCGGACCCCGACGCCGCCGTCTACTGGCTGCACCGGATGCTGGCCGCCGGGGAGGATCCCCGGTTCATCGCGCGGCGGATGGTCATCCACGCCGCAGAGGATGTGGGGCTGGCGGATCCGCTGGCACTGGTGGTGGCCACCGCAGCGGCGCACGCGGTGGAGTACGTCGGCCTGCCGGAGGCGCAGATTCCTATGACCGAAGCGGCGATCTACATCGCCACCGCGCCGAAGAGCAACGCCGTCGTGCGCGCCATTAGCAAAGTCCAGCAGGACCTGCGGGAGCGCCGCCAGCCGCCCGTGCCCCCGCACCTGCGAGACACCAGCTACCGGGGCGCGTCCGCCCTGGGGCACGGCGCGGGCTACAAGTACCCGCACGACTACCCCGGCAGCTACGTGCCCCAGCAGTACGTCCCTGAAGGCGCCACCAGCGGCCCGTACTACGAGCCGACGGACAACGGCCACGAGGCCACCGTCCGTGAGCGGCTGGAGGCATGGCGGCGTAGGGGCGGCGAGAAGGCGCGGCCGGACGGCGAGCCAGGGGAGGCCTGAAGTGGCAGGGACTGAGCCGGTCCCAGGTGAACAACCCCTCGGAGACGCCTTCAGTGATAACTCGCGACGATACAGAACTTTCCGGCCCCCAGGACGGCCGCAACCGGACCTTGCCCACAGAGGCCGCGAATGGCGCGTTGGGAACAATCTGCGTCTCCACCATGCCGGCGACCACCTGCAGAATCGAGCAGGCTGACTGCATCGACTTCCTGCGCTCGCTCCCAGAGGAGTCAGTCGATATTATCGTGACCGACCCAGCGTACTCCGGGATGAACCAACACCTCCAGTTCGGGCACGGGCGGATCGTCGGCCACTACCAGACTGACAAAAATGGGAAATGGTTCGAGGAGTTCCACGACGACCCCGACAACTACCGTGTGTTTCTGCGCGAGTGCCACCGGGTTCTCCAGAATCACCGGCACGTGTACATTATGTTCGATAGCTTCTCCCTCCTCACACTCGGTCCGATTGTGCGCGAAGTATTCGATGTGAAGAACATCATCATATGGGACAAAGTCAACCTCGGGATGGGGCATTATTTCCGCCGCAGGCACGAGCACATAATCTTTGCCACCAAGGGGAAACGGAAGCTGTTGACGAGAGACTTGCCCGACGTATGGCGCATCAAGCGGCTCCATCGCGCTCCTTATCCCACGCAGAAGCCCGTGGAGTTGTTTGAGGCGATGCTAGCTGGAAGTGTTGAGCCGGGCTTTATAGTTTGTGACCCGTTCGTCGGTAGCGGGTCATCGGCTATTGCTGCCTTTCGTCAATGCTGTTCATTCGTTGGTGCCGACGTGTCGGAACGTGCTGTCAGGATGGCTCGCACCCGATGTGAGCGGTTCCTTTCTTCTGGCATTGACATTTATCAACCATCGTCAGCGGTCCCCGTGCAGCTATCTATGGAATTGGACGAAGGTTGAGATGGCGGGCGCACAATCACGGACGCATACGTGGTCGGTTCCGACATCCCCGCGTAGCCCCGAGAAGCTGCCCGACGAACTCGCTCTCCTCTCGCGGTTCGAGGGCCAGCTCTGGAACGAAGACACGCAGACACGCTTCGCCCGGGCACTGGCCGAGGCGGAGTTCTTCGAAGGGTCTGTTTCCGCAACGGAGCCCGACTTTTCTGCCAGAGACCGGGTAAACAGAGCGCCAAAGACGTTCGGGTTTGTCCGAATCCAGCGTGGCACTCCCTTGGAGATCACCCCTGCCGGGAGGGAACTGATCGGGCGGCGTAACGTCGATGACCTGTTGCTGCGCCAACTCCTGAAGTGGCAGTATCCGTCGGCAAACCACGGCGGCCGGGATTATCGGGAACTGTTCTGCATTCGGCCGTTTCTGGAAGTTCTCCGCTTGGTTCGTGATCTGGGTGGCCTCACGAAGACCGAGCTGGCAATCTTTGCCGTGCCGCTCATCCGATACGAGGACTATGAAGACGTAACGGCCAGTATTCGCGCATATAGGGCTGCGCTCTCCAGGGTGCGCGGGAACGCCGCGCGAAAGCAGTTCGCCCGAGACGCCCTGCGCCGGCGCATCCGGGAAATCTACGACGCGGATATCCGGGCGGGCAGAATCGCCCGCGCGAAGCCGCCCCGGGTGAAGCTTCCCTGGACCGGTTCATCCGCACGAAGGCCAGCAACGTCCGCGATTACGCCGGCGCCGCGATGCGGTACTTCCGGGCGACCGGTCTATTCACCGTTTCCACGCGGCAGTACCAGCTGGAGCTGCTCCCGGAGCGACTTGAGGAGGCTTCCCACATCCTCGAAGAAACCCCGCGCGAACCGGCCGACTACTCCGATGCCGCTGCGTTTCTGGCGTCCCTCGGCGACCCGCAGATCCCTCGCCTCCCCAGCGACGAGCTGAGTGTGCTCCGGAACCGAATTGCTGTGCTGTACAGCGAGGTCTCACTCCAGGTCCGCGAGGCCTTCGGGCCGCGTCTCGCTGACATCATCGGGACAGATGACCCAATCGCGCTCAAGGAGCAATACCGCCGTCTGACCGGGATCGCGGAGGCTGACGCCGTCGAGAAGCAGCAGCAGAACCTCTTGGAAGGGAGGATGGCGGCCAACATTCTCGAGGTGTTTCAGCAGATAAGGGATGGAGACGTGCCGGACCGGCCGCTCTGGTTCGAATGGAACGTCTGGCGTGCCCTGTCCATGCTCGATGACGGAGACATCCGTAATAACTTCCACATGGATCGGTTCGGGTACCCGACGACAGGCGCATCGGGGCGGCAATCGGACATCGTGTGCGAGTACGCCGGCTTTCACCTGGCTGTCGAGGTCACGCTTTCCTTCGGCGCGCGGCAGTACGACACGGAAGCGGAGCCGGTTCACCGACACGTCGGGAGGCTTCAGCGCGAGAAGAGGGACGGCAGCGACGACCGCCCCGTGTTCGGCCTTTTCATCGCCGAACGCCTGCATCGCAGTGTCGTCACGCACTTCTTCACGCTCCACCGGGTGCCCGTAAGGGAGTTCGGCGGTCCGGTAAGTATCGTGCCGCTTGAGCTTGAGGACTTCATCCCAATGGTCCAGGCAGCCGCGCGGCGGCTACCGATCCGCTCGGAGCAAATCCTGGCGTTCTTCCGGGAAGCGCGGCGTCTGGCGGAGGAAGCGCCGGACGAAGAGGCGTGGCACGAGGGTGTAAGGGAACTGGCGTCATGTTGGCCGTTGGCCGTAGGCGGATAGTGCGAGCAGCTGGGGGCCCACCCGCGCTGATCTGGTGGGGTCCCAACGCAGTCCGGCTCCGGCTCTGCGCTCTCCCGTTCCCCCATTCTCTCTCCCCGCCCTCCGTGTCTCCGTGGTGGGTTTGCGGCTAAGCTGAGTGACAGGATGGCAGCCGCGCAGCGAGAACGAGTGGTGGTCGGCATGAGCGGGGGAGTGGACAGCTCCGTCGCTGCCGCGCTGCTGCAGGAGCAATGCTACGAGGTGATCGGGGTGACGATCCTCGTCTGGAGCCCCCCCGGCTTCGACATGGGCAACGCCGAAGGCTGCTGCGGCCTGGGCGCCGCCGAGGATGCCCGCCGCGTAGCCGCCCGTCTGGGAATCCGGCACTACGTCCTGGACTTCAAGGAGATCTTCTACCGCGACATCGTCCAGAACTACGTGGACGAGTACCGCCGCGGGCGCACCCCGAATCCGTGCGTGCGCTGCAACCGGTTCATCAAGTTCGGCGCTCTCCTGGAGCGCGCCGATGCCCTGGGCGCGCGTTACGTCGCCACCGGGCACTATGCCCGCGTTCGCTACGACGAAGACCGCCGCCGCTGGCTGCTGCTGCGCGCCCGCGACCGGAGCAAGGACCAGTCCTACGCCCTCTACTGCCTGACCCAGGAGCAGCTCTCCCGCGCCCTCTTCCCCCTGGGGGAGTGGGCCAAGGCGGACACGCGCCGGCGGGCGGCGGATCTGGATCTGCCCACCGCAACCAAGCCCGACAGCCAGGAAACCTGCTTCGTGCCCAATAACGACTACCCGCAGCTCCTGCAGCTCATTGCGCCCGATACGCTGGTCCCCGGGCCGGTGGTGAACCCGGCAGGAGAGGTGGTGGGCGAGCATCCGGGTGTGGCTTTCTACACGGTGGGCCAGCGCCGTCGGCTGGGGCTGGGATCCAGAGAGCGATTGTACGTGGCCCTGATCGAGCCGGAGGCGCGGCGCGTCACCGTGGCGCCCGGGAACCACCCGTCTCTCCGCCGCTCGGTGGTTGAGGCCGACCAGGCGAACCTGGTGGCAGTCGAGCGGCTCACGGAGCCTGTGACGGTGACAGCGAAGATTCGTTATAATATGGCCGACCAACCCGCTGTGCTGGAAGCGGACGATGGTACACCGGTCGATCAGATCCGCGTCCGCTTCCCCGAGCCCGTGCGCGCGGTAACGCCGGGTCAGTCTCTCGTCTGCTACCAGGGTGACATCGTGGTGTGCGGAGGCATAATCCGACACGCCGTCTAGGTCGGGCTGGTCCCCAAATCGGTAGCGCCCAACCCCTCCCACAGAGGCAGTGACCTGACACGGGGTCGCTTTCTCGCCGAGCCACCCATTCCTCGTTTCCCAGGCTTAATCAGCCAGAAATCGGGGAATACTCTCACCGTGAATACGGAGGACAGCGGCCGTGAGCGAGGACGGACAGTCCCAGGACGGAATGCTCAGCTTGCTGGCAGGAATCGGTGTTGGCGTTTTGGTCGGCGCGATCGTTGCTCTCCTTCTTGCCCCTCAGTCCGGAGCAGAAACCCGCAACCAGCTGCGCGAGCGTGCTGACGACCTGACACATAACCTGCGCGATTCGCTTGAAGAGTTGCGCAACCGGTTGGAAGAAGTGGTGACCCACGTGCGGCGGCACGACGAGGGGGAGCGGCGCCACGGAGACGTCGCGCAGGATACAGAGGTCACGCCAGGCACCGCGTAGTGGACTTCGCGGCACGCCAGCCGGTTCTCCGGTTAAGAATCCGGCGTGGAGGGCGCGGACCAGGGCAACGGCCGCCGCAGCATGGGCGGATCCAACCCGGGCGCGCCAGGAGATGTGCGGATGAATCTGCGCGTGGAAGTCGATCGGGATATGCCCAGTCCGGAGATGGTTATCGTTCGCGTCGAAGGCGAAGTGGATGTGTACACCTCTCCGCGGCTCAAGCAAGAGATTGTCGAGCAGCTTAACGACGGCAAGACTCGTATCATCGTGGACCTGAACTCCGTCGAGTACCTGGATAGCACCGCGCTGGGCGTGCTCATCGGCGGATTGAAGCGAGCGCGGGAGCGAGGCGGTGATTTGCAGCTGATCTGCAACAACGCGCGGATCCTGCGCATCTTCGAGATTACCGGCCTCACTCGCATTTTCCAGATCCACCGCAGCCGGGAGGAGGCGCTGGCTGCACCCCGTTGAAGAGAGGCAGAGACCGCTGTGTCCACCAGTGCTGGGGCCGCCGTGGTGGAAATGACGATCCCCGCCCGGCCGGAGTACGTGGGTGTGGCGAGGCTGGCCATCCTGGGGGTGGCCAGCCGCATGCGTTTCAGCTACGATGAGGTGGAGGATATCCGCCTGGCCGTTGGTGAAGCGTGCGCCAACGCTATCGAGCGTATGAATAGGCCCGGGTCGCCCGGCGCGACTATCCGCCTGCGCTGCCTGGTCGAACCCCAACGCCTTTCCATTGAGGTAACCGATTCCGCTCCCCAGCGAGACCGACCACCGCCTTCTGCGGAAACTCCCGTGCTGGACGAAGCCCAGCTGGGGGGGGTGTTGATCCGCATCCTGATGGACGAGGTTGAGTCGCAGGACGATCTGCAGGCGGGCACCCATACGCTGCGGATGGTGAAGTACGTGGGGCGCTGAGCCACCTACGCCCGCTCACTCCGCAGGGCCCGCGGTGGCGCCTCTACTCGTCGGGGACGACAATACCGCATGGCGAACAGCGCGGCACGCTAACCTCACCGCCACCAGGCCGGCCTCGATGGGCAAGGATCCCACCTCCCGCATCCTGATCCTCCTGACTTCCCTGGGCCTGGTGGCCTGGGTTCTGGCCGTTGCCTGGGAGGCGATCCTGCCCTTCGTCATCGCCTTTGCCCTGGCGGCCGTGCTCGATCCGCTTATCGATCGGCTGCAGCGACTGCGCCTGCCCCGCTGGGTGGCGGTTGCGCTGGCCTTCGGGTGCTTCCTGGGGCTATCCGCGGCCGTGGGGGGCATTCTTGTGCCCCGCGCCTTGGTGCAGACCAAAGCGCTGAGCGCTAATCTGGGCGGCTACCTGGATCGCACCCTGGATTCGCTTGATGCGTGGGCGCAGGCAAATGCGGGCCTGCTCCGCAGCCTCCGTCTGCCCGTTTCCCTTTCCGACGCGCTCAATCAGTACCGCGAAAACATCGCCGCTGCCGGCCAAGGCGTCGTCCAGGGCGTGCTGGGAATGTTCGGGGCCACTGCATCCCGCCTGATGTGGGTCGTTCTGATACCCGTCCTCACCCTGTACGCTCTCGTGGACTACGACCTCTTCCGCGCGCGGGTTCTGTACCTGGTTCCGCCCGATCACCGGCAAACTGTGGCGGATCTGTTCGGGCAGGTCGGTCGCGTGTTCGTGAGCTACCTGCGCGGGTTACTCATCGTTTGCTCCTGCGTTGGTCTCGCCACCGGGTTGCTGCTCGGCGTGTTCTTTCATCTGCCGTATGCGCTGGTCATCGCCGTGCTGGCCGCGATCCTCTACGCCATTCCCTACATCGGCGCGTGGACGGTGCTGGCCACCGTGGTGCTGGTGGCCTGGATGACCGGCCATCATCTGGGCTACATCCTCTGGGTATTCTTCGCCGAGCTCCTGGTGTTGCAGGTGTTCGACCAGGTAATCACCCCCCGCGTCGTGGGCGGTCGGGTGGGCATCCATCCCGTAACGGGGCTGTTCGCGCTTACAGTGGGCGGCTGGCTCTTCGGCCTGCCGGGGATGGTACTGGCTGTGCCCATCGCTGCGAGCCTGAAGGTGGTTGCCGGACACTTCTACCCGAGGCTTGTCGAGCCCATGCCCGAGGGTGCACCCCGCGAGTATGCCGAGCGGGGCTTCCTGCCACGCCGCCCACGGAAGAGACCGCCCGATCCGGATGGTGGGGCGGGCGGCAACACGTAGGCATGGAAAGCGCCGGCCCCGAACGCTTTCGGGGCCGGCCTGCCGCTCGCCGGGGAGCGCCGCCGGGAGGTGGCACCTTTTGGCAGGTGCGCCGCTGACTCTAGCGGCCCAGGGCGGCGGCGATGGCCGCCGCGCGCCGCTCGCGGCGCAGCTCCTTCAGGTAAGCGAGCGCGTCCTCGGGGTGGGTGAATGCGGGGATTTCCGGCGCTAGAGGCCCGCGGTCCGGTTCGAGCGCCGTTCCCTCGCCCGCAGAATTAGCAGCCGGCTTGGGCGGCACCACCAGGGCCAGTTCGCCCCCTAACTCGCGCAGCCGCTCCCGCAGGCTTCGGACAAACTCCGGCGTGCCCTCTTCCCAACCCTGCACCATCCGCACATCCAGCGCTACGTAGGGGTAGCGGTGGTAGAACGGCCGCTCCGCTCCCACAGTGGCTACCAGGCAGTAGCGAATCTGGCGCGCTGTGTGCGGGGTAAAGAGCTGTGAAACTCGGAGGAGCGGAATCCGGTCCACCCGCTGGAAAGAGAGCGAGCCGTCAAACTCCGTCCCCACCGGGCTACCGCCGAATTCAAGCAGATGCTGGGATGCGTGGGCCATCGTTCCTGTGCACCGACGGTCCCCCTTGCCTGGGGACCGTCGTTATGATAGCACAAGCCCACGCGCACCGTCCGGGTGTCGCTGTCCGCTGCGGCGCGATTGAGTGTATAATTGGGCGGACCCGGGCGCTGACTGCCCGTCTTGCCGGTCTGGCTCCTCGTTGTCCGCTCCCCCGCCTTCCCGCCCGTGCGTAAGGGATGGAAAAATGAGAATTGCTATGGCTGCCGACCACGCCGGAGTCGAGCTGAAAGACGAGCTGATCCGCTGCCTGCACGAGCTGGGCCACCAGGTCACCGATCTGGGCACGAATACGCACGAGCCGGTGGATTACCCTGATTTTGCCGATCGCGCCGCGGAGGCGGTGCTCTCGGGGGCCGCCGATCGCGCCATCTTCACCTGTGGCTCCGGATTGGGGCCGGCCATTGCCGCTAACAAGATCCCCGGTATCCGTGCGGTTACCGCCCACGATCCCTACAGCGCCCGGTATTCCCGCCTGGACAACGACGCGAATTTCCTCAGCCTGGGCCAGCGAGTGATCGGACCGGGTCTGGCCAAGGAGATCGTTCACATCTGGCTGGAAACCGAATTCAGCGGCGCCGAGCGCCACCGCCGGCGCCTGGAGAAGATCGAGCGCCTGGCACGCGCTCACGCCCCCTGCTCGCCGGACACCAGCGCGAGCGAGAAGGAGTAACCGATGACTATCGCCGTGTCCCCGGCCCCGCAGGCGGTCGAGATCCAGCGCCGCGCGCCCCTGCACGAGGTCGATTCCGAGATCTGGCAGGTAATCCAGGACGAGACAGGGCGCCAGCGTCAGAACCTGGAGCTGATCGCTTCTGAGAACTTCACCTCACGGGCCATCCTGGAAGCCACAGGCAGCACGCTCACCAACAAGTATGCCGAGGGGCTTCCCGGCCGGCGCTACTACGGCGGCTGCGCGGTGGTAGATCGCGCCGAGACGCTCGCCATCCAGCGTGCCAAAGCGCTGTTCGGCGCCGAGCACGCCAACGTCCAAGCCCACTCCGGTTCGCAAGCCAACATGGCTGCCTACTTTGCGGTCCTTCAGCCGGGAGACATCATCCTGGGGATGAGTCTGGACCAGGGCGGCCATCTGACGCACGGCTCTCCACGCAACTTCTCGGGGAAGCTCTACCGGATTGTGGGCTATGGGGTCCGGCGGGATACAGAGACGATTGACTACGACGAAGTGGCGCACTTGGCCGCCGAGCACCGCCCACGGCTGCTGCTCGCCGGGGCCACCGCCTACCCGCGGATCATTGACTTCCCCCGCCTGCGCGCCATCGCCGATTCGGTTGGCGCGCTGCTGATGGTTGACATGGCCCACATCGCCGGCCTGGTGGCCGCAGGCCTGCACCCCTCTCCCGTGCCCTATGCGGATATCGTCACCTCAACCACGCACAAGACCCTGCGGGGGCCGCGAGGAGGGTTCATACTCTGCCGCGCGGCCTACGCGGAGGCGGTCGACAAGGCAGTAATGCCCGGCATCCAGGGCGGGCCGCTGATGCACGTGATCGCCGCCAAGGCGGTGTGCTTCCGCGAGGCGGCCACTCCCGTCTTCGCTGCCTACCAGACGCAGATCGTCGCTAACGCCCGCGCCCTCGCCGCAGCGCTCGCGGAGCGCGGTTTCCGCATCGTCTCCGGCGGCACGGACAACCACATGATGCTCGTGGACCTGACCCCCCGCGGCCTTACCGGACGGGAGGCAGAGACGGTTCTGGACCAGGCGGGCATCACCGTGAATAAGAACCTGGTGCCGTTCGATACCCAGAAGCCGCTGGTGACCAGCGGTGTGCGCATCGGCACGCCCGCGGTGACCACGCGCGGCATGCAGGAGCCGGAGATGGGGACGATCGCGGAGCTGATCGACCGCGCGCTTACCCACCGTCACGATCCCGCTATCCAGGCCGAGGTCCGCGCCGCCGTCCACGACCTGACCGCCCGGTTCCCGCTCTACGAAGAACTTTAGATTATCCCCGAGCGCGCCGGGTAGAGCGTAATACGCGGCGCGCGTGCATAAAATATAACGGGTGAGTACCTGGGACGACAGGTGGCCTGGCCTATCCGTTGCCCCTTCATAACCCCGGGGCGGAGGGGTAGGCTCGCCGTGGGGAGAACTGGTGGTCGGGGGTACAGCGATGGCGGCGGAGGACAAAGAGATTATGCGTCTGGTCCACCGTGAGTTCGCCAAGCGGCCGATAGAAGCCTCCCGGCTGGCCGTCTACGCCTCACGAGGGGTCGTCTATCTTCACGGCCAGATCAGCATCTTGCGCGGGCACGATATCAATCTGAAAGAGGAGCTGGAGACGGTCATCACCATTCTCAAGCAGCGCACAGGGATAAGAGACGTCATTAACCAGGTGACCCTTCGCTAGCAGTACGTTACGATTCGAACGACGGGTTGGCGGGTCGATGGGTCAGCGGGCGTTTCCACGTTATTGCCTCATTGACTATCCTTCACGGCGCGGTTAATGGACTACCAGGGAAAGGGCCTCACGCGCGACCGTCCTTATGCCGCTCGACGGGGATGGTCTTCTCTCGTTGGTAGGTGACTCGCCCCGGGGCCGCCCCTCGGGGCTTGCGTACGTACCGGCGCAGGGTGAAATCCACCAGAACCAGGGAGGCGTGCCGCGCATCGCTATGGGTTGCCGCCAGGCGCGCCGCCTCGCGCAGGACGGCGGGCGGGACCCGATCCGCACTCCGTGCACCGCGCACGACGACGTGCGCGCCGTTCACCGCGCGGGCGTGAAGCCACAGGTCGTCAGGCCGCGCCAGGCGGGTAATGAGGTAGTCGTTACTGGCGGCGTTCTCACCCAGAAGTACCTCCCAGCCATCCACATCCACGCGCCGGATGCGGATACCAGCGGGAAGCGGCCGCTCTTTCGGGCGAGGAGCGGCGCGTGCGGGCTTCCCCGGCGGGGCTATCTCCTCCAGCGCCTCGGGTGCGGCCGCATCCACTGCCGCGAGGCGCGCCTCCAGATCCGCGATCTGCTCCTCCAGCAGCGGCAGCCGCGCGGCGGCGGCAGCCGCGGCGGCCATGGCCCGCCGATAGCGCCGGAAATAGGCCGCCGCGTTTTCCTGCCGGGTAAGCAGCGGGTCGAGCGGAATGCGCCGCGGCGCGCCGTCGGCAGCGTAGAAGTCGGGGACGAGCGCCTCCGTAGCCCCGCGGCCTGCCTCCGGGGCGGCGGCCAGCAGATCGCCCTGGATTCGCAGCTCCCCGGCGCGGCTGCGCACCTCGATCTGCCGCCGCGCCTCCTCCCACCGCTCACGGGCCGCCGCCAGGGCCCGCGCCAGCGGCACACGGATTGCCCGCCGGTGCGCCTCGACGGTTTCTTCCGCAGCGGCCCGGTGCAGGGTGGCTGCCACGGCGGCGGACATCGTCTCCGCTCGTTGCTGCCGATCCTCCGGCCACTGCCGGGCGTGAAACGCCCAGGCGTCTACCGGCTGTCCACGCTCATCCAGCAGGAGCGTAGGTTCAAACTCCCCCCGTTGCAGCGCCTCCACCAGCTCCCGCAGCACGGGCCAGATCGCCTCCGGGATCGGCTGTTCCGCCCGGGCGAGGACTTCCCGCGCCGCGAACGGCCCGAAGCCGGAGAAGGCCTTCACCAGCTGTTCAGGGAAGACAGGCGCTTCGCCAAGCGCGGCGCGGCACGCCGCTTCGTCCGCCTCGCGCGGATCAAGCCGCTCGCCCGGTGGCAGGACGTACGGTTTGTGCACAACGAGACGCCGCACCCGGCTCTGCTCTGGCGAGACCTGCTTGAGCACCCCCAGCACGACGCCCGCCCCGTCCGCCAGCGCCAGGTTGCTGTGCCGGCCCATGATCTCGTGGATCAGGAGGCGCTCGCCATCCCCCCGCGTCACGCGCAGGCGCAGCACGCGGTCGAAGCGCGGCTGGTCAGCCTCCACAAGCCGGGCGCCGCGCAGGTGCTTGCGCAGGAGCATACAGAAGCCCGGCGGTGAGGCAGGGGAGGGCGGCCGGGCGGCGGCCGGGATCAGGTGCGCCCGCGCGTGGCGGGCATCCGCCGAAAAGAGCCACAATCGTCGCTCCCCTCGGCCGGATAACGCCAGCGCGACGGTAAGGTCATCCGGCTGGTAGACCTGGTCGATGAACGCGCCCCGGTTCAGCTCGCTGGCCACCGCCGCCAGGACAAAGCTATCGAAGTTCACCGTTCCCTCCCGGCCCTGATACAGACCCCCTCTATTATCACGCCGAGAGGCGATGCAACGCCGCAACTGGGAGAAGCGGAAACAGAGTCTCGGCTCGGGAGAGAAGGCGGGCGCCTCATCTTTCATCCTCTTCCCCGCTGGATCGTCCTCGCGTTCACTCGTCTCCTGATTGAGCGGTTTCAGCGTCCCCCGCTCCCCGTTCTGGCGCGCACTATACTTCCCTGGAGTGGGAAGGGACTACATCCGTTTGATGCTAACAGATGTTTGTGCTATACTGGCAACAGGAGGGAGATAATCGATGAAGGGTCTCACTGTCAAGCAGCAGCGCGTTCTGGATGTAATCCGTCGGTGGATGCGCACCCGCGGCCAACCGCCTACCGTCCGCGAGATCGGCCAGGAGATCGGCGTCGCGTCCAGCTGCACGGTTCAGCGCCACCTGGATGCCCTGGAGCGCAAGGGGTTCATCCGGCGAAACCGCTACAAGTACCGGTCCATCGAGCTGACTGGTTCGCCCATCGCGCCCTTCGTCCGTGCGGTGAACATCCCTGTGCTCGGGCAGATTGCCGCCGGCGCGCCGATCCTCGCCCAGGAGAACATCGAGGACAGCTTTCCCCTGGCGTTGGATATGGCCCGTGAGGGGGAGGAGGTGTTCATGCTCCGCGTCAAAGGGGACAGCATGATCCACGCCGGTATCTTCGATGGAGACCTGGTAGCGGTCCGTTCCCAGCCCACCGCCAACAACGGGGAGATTGTCGTCGCGCTCATCGAAGACGAGGCCACCGTGAAGCGGTTCCGGCGCGAGGATGGGCGCATCCTCCTGTTGCCTGAGAACCCGGCCTACGAGCCCATCGTTGCCGACCCGGCGACGCTGCGCATCCTGGGAAAGGTCATTCTCTGCGTGCGGCGATACCACTAGCGGAACAGAGGGGATCCCAGATTCCCGCCTCTCGCCTCTTACTGCTGTGAGAACCGGTGGCATAGGCAGCATCGGTTGATCTGGGTCGGGGCCGTGCCGGTTCCCCACCTGGGTGTGCGGCTTCCCAGGGTGCGCTGCCGCGCTTTTGTCATCCACACCGCGACGTGGTATAATCCCTCAACGACTGGGCTACAGCCCGTGGGAGGGAACGTCTTGAATAGGCTCATGCGGAGTCTCCTGTGGCTGGGCTTCCTCGTACTGTTGGTCGTCGCAGTAACGCAGGGCCCGCTCACCAATATCCGGAGACCGCCGAAGAAGATCAACTTCACCGACTTCATCTCCGAGATCGAAAAGCAGGAGATCCAGAAGGTAGTCATCGACCGCGGCGGCAAGGCACGCGGCACGGAGAGGCCGCCGGTCGGCGGGGAAGTGCAGGAGTTCTGGGTCGACCTGCCCCCAGACCCTATGAGCCTGGCCTTCGTTACCCAGAAGCTGCTGGGCTATGACGCCGGCCCGAACGGATGGGTGAAGAACCCCAATCGGCCGCCGGTGCCCGTGGACTACCCCCACCCATTTTTCAGCGAGACGGCGCAGAACATCGCCTTCTCGGTGATCATTCCTGTGGTGGCGCTGGCGGTGCTGTGGCTCCTCTTCCTGCGCCAGGCGCAGAGCACCGGAAACCAGGCGCTCTCCTTCGGGCGCAGCCGCGCCAAGCGGCTCAGCGATAACGTGCCCAAGGTCACATTTGACGATGTGGCGGGGGTGGAAGAGGCCAAGCACGAACTCCAGGAAATTGTTGAGTTCCTAAAGAACCCAAAGAAGTTCCAGGCGCTGGGGGCGAAAATCCCCCGGGGCGTGCTTCTGCTGGGACCGCCAGGATGCGGCAAGACGCTGCTCGCGCGCGCGATCGCGGGAGAGGCAGGCGTGCCGTTCTTCCACATCAGCGGCTCCGACTTCGTCGAGATGTTCGTGGGCGTGGGCGCCTCACGCGTGCGGGATCTGTTCGATACTGCCAAGGCGAACAAGCCAAGTCTGATCTTCATCGATGAGATCGACGCTGTGGGGCGCCAGCGGGGCGCCGGCCTGGGCGGCGGCCACGACGAGCGCGAGCAGACCCTGAACCAGCTCCTCGTGGAAATGGATGGCTTCGATCCGAACGCGGGCGTCATCCTTATTGCCGCTACCAACCGCCCCGACGTGCTGGACCCGGCTCTGCTGCGCCCCGGCCGCTTCGATCGCCGCGTGGTGGTAGACAACCCCGATATTAACGGTCGGCTGAAAATCCTTGAGG
>JACQGL010000157.1 GCA_016199525.1 Armatimonadota bacterium | reverse complement strand
GGTCATGCGGGATCTTTTCCCGCTCCCGGTAAGCGATGGCCCGGTCGTTGTTCCAGGACTTGAACACGGCGATGATGGCCAGCCGCAGCTGCTGGTAGGGATCACTGGGGAAGTCGCCGCCCTGGGCCTGGCGGAAGTGAGCGAGGAAGCGGCGGGTGAGCTCTTCCATTCCCGCCGCTTCCACGTCGGTATCGAACCGCGCGCCCCGTTCTCGCTTCAACGCATCGAAAATCTCTTCGTAGGCACGCTTCTCCAGTTCAGGGCGTCCCTCGGAGACTACGATATCGGAGAACATCATCACGAAGCGGCGGTAGGAGTCATAGCCGAAGCGGGGATTGCCGGTAGCGCGGATGAGGCCCTGGACGGTGGACTCGTTCAGCCCGAGGTTGAGAACGGTATCCATCATCCCGGGCATCGAGAACTTGGCCCCGGAGCGTACGGACACCAGCAAGGGATCACCGGGATCGCCGAACTTCCGGCCCATCTCCCGCTCGACCTCGGCCATGGCAGCGAGCACCTGCTCCCAGACACCATCCGGCAGGTGGCCTTCCCGTAGGTAGGCGTTGCAGACCTCGGTGGTAATGGTGAACCCCGGCGGCACGGGCAGGCCGATGTTCGTCATCTCCGCGAGGTTGGCGCCTTTGCCGCCGAGGAGATCGCGCATCTGCGCGTTGCCTTCACGAAACAGGTAAACTCGTTTGCCCTGGCTCATAGCCGTGGATCTCCGCTGACAGTCGTTTACGCCTGGGGGCCCGGCAGGTGATCAGGCGGGCGCGCGGCCGAGGAGTCTGCCGGGCGACCGTGCACAAACAGAGCGTCCCGACTGCGTCGGGACGGCCGCGCAATTATACCCCACGCAAGGGGGGATTTCAACCACGCACGCTGGGCAGGCAGGCGGCGCCGGGGGTGGGGACGGCGCCCCTGCACCGTTGCCGGGGATACGAAATAAGGGGGTTATGCTCCGTCAGGGACAAGCGGCCGCCGGCGATAGCGCCCCGGCTCAAGAGTGATGAGGCAGGCGTCCAGCCCTCCCGGCGGCAGGACATCAAGGAGGCCCTCCAGGGCGGCGATCTGCCCTTCGGCCGCCGGCTTATCCAGCCGAAGCGTCACCACCGAGGGTGACGTTGCCCTGTCCACGGCCACGTGGCCGGCTAAGTCCTTGTCTGTGGTAATAACGACCATGTCTCGACGCCGCGCCTCTTCGAGAATCGCTTTGTCAGAGGCGGTCGACAGGCCGATGTCCTGGATGTGAACCGCTGTCAGCCCCCGCTTGGCAAGCACAGCGGCGACCTTTGGTGAAACACCCATGTCGAGCAGGAATCCGGCAGCCATCAGGCGGCCTTCCATTCATCGCGGGCCAGCATAGCGGCGTAGGTGAGTGCCTGTCGAATGTCCTGCTCCTCCAGCGCAGGGAAATCTTCCAGGATCTTCGCGAAGGAGTTGCCGGCGGCGACCATCTCGACGATCTGGTGTACCGGGAACCTCATACCGCGGATACACGGCTTGCCCGAGCAAATTGTAGGGTCTATTGTAATACGATCCAGCTTCACGGCTCCCTCTCCTCCTCTCTGTGCCTCACTGTTCTATATACCTGGGAAAGCTGGGAGCCGCCAAGCAGTAGCGATCTGCTGCCCGGCACCGTCAGTCCCAGCTTCCACGGGTCCCCGTTGGCCTGCCAGAGTAGCTTATCGATTAGATCGATCACGGTGACCCTGGCGTCCTGCGCCCCGGAGCACGCCCGACAGAACTCCTACAAGCAGTCGGCCGCCATTGCCAGGGGGTCACGCTCGGCGGGTGGTGCGGCGGCCCAGAACCTTCAGTAGGACTCGGTAACGCCCCCGTCCCTTCACCAGTGAGGGTCCCCATGCTGCCGATGCTGAAGCGCGCCCGCTCGGGTCCCCTGGTATCGAATGCGACGCAGCTCCACATCTGTACAGATGCTGCCGCTTGGGCGTCCCAGATTACGACGGTGTCCAGAAAGCAGAAGTGAAGGAACTCGGTGACGAGAGAATAGGGCCGCCTCTCTATCAAAATATGCGGACGCCAAACCGCCTGGTTTCCTGACGTTAGTGGTAGCTCTCACGAGTTCGGATCATAGTGTGACTTCCCGGGTCTGGCAGCACAGACAACTCACCCGAGGCGCTGGTACCTCCTGGATTGATCATCGGTGTAGCAGGCACGGTGCGGTAAGCCTGAGGAGGAAGGAGCAGCCGGCGCCCCACAGGAACCAATAGGAGCGCCGCTGCGCAGCAGGGCTAGGATTCACGTTCTCCAGGAGAGGCAGAGAGCGTTGGGGGAAGAAGGCCAGATCCACATCGGCACGTCCGGCTGGAGCTACCAGCACTGGCGGGGCGTTTTCTACCCGAGCGATCTGCCGTCTCACCGGTGGATCGAGTTCTACGCTCGGCACTTCGGCACCGTGGAGATCAACGCGACCTTCTACCGGCTACCCCAAGCGAAGACCTTCGACGGCTGGCGGCAGAAGGCCCCGCCGGGTTTCCTCTACGCCGTGAAGGCGAGCCGCTATCTGACGCACATCAAACGGTTGCTGGACCCCGCGGCACCGCTGGAACTCCTCCTTAGCCGCGCCCGCCGGCTGGGGCCGCACCTGGGACCCATTCTTTACCAGCTCCCGCCGGGCCTCGGTTGCGATGTGCCGCGGCTGCGCGCGTTCATTGGCGCGTTGCCCCGCGACTTCCACCACGTGTTCGAATTCCGTAACCGCTCCTGGTGCACGGAGGAGATCCGGTGGCTGCTGGCCGAGACGGCGATGAACTTCTGCATCCACGATATGCACGGTTTCGACTGCCCGCTCTGGGTGACTGGCCCGCTCGCCTACGTCCGCTTTCACGGCCCGAGCGCGATCAAGTACGCAGGCCGCTACGACCTGGAGCATCTGCGCCTCTGGGCGGAGCGGATCGAGGCATTCCGGAGGGCAGACCGCGATGTCTACGCCTACTTTAATAACGATGTGGAAGGCCACGCCGTGACGAACGCCCGCGAGCTGCAAGAGCTGCTGGGTGTGCGACCCCTACTAGCGGCGGAGTAATCCGCAGACGATTAACAGAATGCTGCCCATGGCCCCGCCGTAGGCCGTCCTGTGTGCAGCACAGGTGATTGAGCGGCCGGCGCCGGAGGAACTCGTGGACCTCCAGAAGACCTGGGACCCGGCGCCGCACCACACGTCTATGGACCTGATGCTGGTCAAGGGCCGCGGGCGCTTCACACGCAGGCAGACAAATATCTACACCGGCGGACGTAAAACGCCCGCCTGCCTGGCGCTTACAGGCGAAGGGGTTTGCCGGGCAGTCAGTAAACGAAACCGTAGAGCATCGCGTGCATGAGTTTGTGAGGGGGTTCATTGACCCGCTGACTTGCGGAGCTGTAAAGACCCCGCCGGCACGGGCAGGAATACCTCGCCACCGGGCGGGAACAGGATGCCGTGAGGGCGGTCCCACGGCAATCGGGACCTGAGGGAGAGATGACGAGTGTGATCCCGTGGATTGACCAACTGGCCCGGATGTCCCACCTTCTGGGGCCGGGCCTGGGCGCAGAACTGGCCCTGATAGCCTCAGGGCTACCCCCCGTGACGCGGCTGGAGCAGGAGTTTCCGCGCCCGCGGGTGGAGGACATCGACGCCACGGTGGCGGGGGAGTTCGCGCGGCCGGAAATCGAGGGACGCCTGCGGCCGGGCCTGCGGGTGGCGGTGGCGGTGGGAAGCCGCGGGATCGCCCGGCTGCCGCAGATCATCACCGCCGTGGTGCGCGAGCTGAAGGCACGTGGCACGCGGCCGTTCATCGTCCCCGCGATGGGCAGCCACGGCGGAGCTACCGCGGAAGGACAGGCGGAGCTGCTGGCCGGCTATGGGATCACCGAGGTGGCGATCGGCGCGCCGGTGGTCTCCTCCCTGGAGACGATTCTCCTCGGCCACGTGATGGGCGACGTGCCCG
>JACQGL010000156.1 GCA_016199525.1 Armatimonadota bacterium | reverse complement strand
TACAGTTTGGGCTGGAGCTTCGTGAGCGGCCCTAAGGCCGGGGTACTGGTGGCGGGGGTGGGGGTGGTTCTCGCGATCATCCTCGGCTACCTGCGATTCGTCCGCCCGCCTACTCCACGGGCCTCAGCGCCCGGATAGGTTGCTCTCGCGGGGACGGCTGCCGGACGGGTGGCGTCCTCCCCGTTCGCGCGCCACTGCGGCCCCGCGTGAGGTGCCGCTCCCGACGCTGGGCGAGCACTCGGCGGCGCCCGCAACGATCCTCCGAATGCCTCTCCTCTCGATCTCCGCTCCGGCCGACGTTCTCTTCTGGTGGGCATCGGGTCGCAATCGGGCCTCTCCACCCCGGAGGACTCGCGGCCACCTCTGGCAAAGCCTGAACCCGAGGGCCACCGGCAGCGTCTGAAGGGTCTGGGCCGCTCCTTCTCCTCCCGCCTCGCGCCGGGAACGGAATCTAGTTTTGGTGAGAACCGGGAACTGGCTGCTTCCATCGCTCCTTACCGGGGCCGTGCTTTCCGCAATGCGGGTGATCGGCGGCCCCGTCGCCGCGCGGCAACGGGACCCGGGCCAGCCGAACATCCTGCTGATAGTGGCGGACGATCTCGGCTACGGGGACCTGGGCTGCACCGGGTCGCCGGTCGTGGAAACGCCGTACCTCGACCGCCTGGCCTCCGAGGGAACACAAGCCACCCAGTTTTACGTCAACGCGCCCGTCTGCTCCCCCAGTCGCGCCAGCCTCCTGACCGGCCGCTGGCCGCACCGGTACGGGATCGAGGACGTCCTCTACATGCACGATCGGCGCGGCCTGCCCGCGGAGGAAGTCACTCTCGCGGAGGTCCTCCAGCAGCACGGCTACGCCACGGCCCTTATCGGCAAGTGGCACCTGGGAAAGCACAACCCCTTCCTGCCCACCAGGCAGGGCTTCCAGACGTTCTTTGGCCTGCTGGGCGGATCCCACGATTACTACACTCACTGGCGGGCCGATTATTACGACCTCTGGCGGGGCGAGTCGCCGGTCCACAATTCTCTGTACACCACCGAGCAGCTGACAGCGGCAGCCACCGCTACTATCCGCGAGATGGCGGATCGCCCCGAGCCGTTCTTCCTGTACCTGGCCTACAACGCGCCGCACGAACCGCTGCAGGCGCCGGACGCCTACCGCCAGCGCTACGTGGGGCGAATCCCGGACGAGAAGCGGCAGACGTACGCAGCGATGATCACCTGTATGGATGAATCGATCGGCCAGGTCCTGTACACGGTGGAACAGTTGGGCTTGCGCTCCAGCACGCTGGTGCTGTTCCTCAGCGACAACGGAGGCCAGCTGCGCAGCGGCGCCTCCAACTACCCGTGGCGCGGCGATAAGGGGGATCTGCTTGAGGGTGGCGTGCACGTGCCACTCCTGGCGCGCTGGCCTGGCCATATCCGCCCAGGAACGGAAACGGAGGCTTTAGGCTGCGACGCCGATCTGTTCACTACCATTCTCCGTGCCGCGCACGCCCCACTCCCCACAGATCGCATCATTGACGGCGAGAACTTTCTCCCCGCGCTGACCGGCCGCACGCGCCGCGGCCGCGAGGAGATCTGCTGGCGATATCAGCACCAGCGCGCCATCCGCGCCGGCGATTGGAAGCTGGTCGGCATCGCCGGTGAGCCACCCGCCCTCTACGACCTGCCGGTGGATCGCGTGGAGGGGACAGATCTCTCGGGTATCTACCCCGAGGTGGTACGGGAGCTGGTGGGGAAGTGGGAGTCGTTTTATGGCGTTCGCTGGGACGCCGGCCCTGCGCGACCCCGCCCGGCCTCCCGCGCGCGGCCGGCCGGCCCGACTACGCCGAGACTCCGCGCTCAGCGGCGTGTGCCTGTCCCTCGCGCGCGGTGAATGGATCGGCCGCACCATCCAACCTGGTTTGTCCACGGGCGGCGGGAATAGCGCCTGCCGCACGGAGTGAGCGATGTGGCGACCAATCCCGGTCCTCATCCCCCTGCCGGACGAGCTACTCGGCCCGCGCGTGCTTGTCCGCCCCTACTGCCCGGGGGACGGCGCCGCGCTTTGGGAAGCGATCGAGGAATCGCGCCAGCACCTGCAACCATGGCTCCCCTGGGAGAAGAATCACCGTGCGCCGCCAGATAGCGAGGCGTACGTCCGCCGGGCCCACAGGGAGTGGGTATTGCGGGAAGATCTGCACGCGGGCATCTGGGAACGAGAATCGGGCCGGTTGCTGGGTGGTTCCGGCCTGCACCCGCGCGGCTGGCGTAGGTGCGGATTTGAAATCGGCTACTGGATCCGTAAATCCGCCGAGGGGCACGGTTACGTGCGCGAGGCCGTCTCTCTCCTGACGCGGTTTGCCTTCGAGCGGCTAGAAGCCCGGCGGGTGGAGATCCGCTGCCATTCCCGCAACGAGCGCAGCGCCCGAGTGGCGAAACGGCTGGGCTTCACGCTGGAAGGCTGCCTGCGCAACGCGGGCATCGATAATGACGGACAGCCGCACGATATCCTCGTCTTTGCGCTCATCCCCGAGGACTACCAGCGGTGCCGCGACCACTGGCCGCCCGGCGAAGCACGGCAGGTTACAGACACGGCGTAGCGCGCTCCGGGGCGACCGCGGGCGAATTCTCCCTCCAGCTCTCCTGGGAACGCTGCGCCCGCCGGTTGGGTCTGTACCCCGTGTGCGGCAGAGCACAGGTCCGACGTGCCAGGAGCCTATCCGGCGCGCATGTTGCGGCCAGCCGGGCGGCCATGCGCCAGCATCCAAGGGCAGTGCCCGGTCCCAGCCAGGCCTCACCAAAGCGCTTGGCTGGTGGTCGGTTTTGCGACGTGCAAACCCGTATATAATAGAGAAGGTTATTAGCCTGTGGATCCGCTGAAGTGAGACGCATCGGACTTCCCCTACTATTGGTTCTGTCGGTGCTCTCCGGCAGTATGGGTTTCGCCTTCGGGCAGTGGCAATGCCCGGACGGAACCGCGTGCGTCTCCATCCGTGGTGAGCATCTCTCCTGCGGCCCGCCAGGCGATCCTGGGCACGCTCCACAAGCGCCAGAGGTGGAGGCGTCCCTCGCCGCCGAAGGTGACCCCCTCCCGAGCGCGGCTGCCGGCTGCAATCAGTGCCCTGGCCGTACCTCGGGGTCGAACGCCGAGCGGATCGGCGCCGTTCGCCACTGCCAGTTCAAGATCGCCGCATATCACGGCCCTGCAGGAACCCTCTCTGCCGTAGAGTTCCGCTCTCCCCAGCCGGTCGGGATCCTGCCCCTGGCGGTACCCGGCTGGGTGCAACCGGTACTCGCGCAGTTCGTTCGCCCGATGGAACGGGGTGGGTATCCACCCGGCCCGTTGCTTCCTCCCGCTCCTAAGCGCGGTCCCCCCACTGCCTAGCGTTCCCCGCGTCGCCCTGGGTGGCTCGGGTTCACGCCTGCCGGCCGGCCCTCGCTGTGCTTGAGCCGTTCACCGTTCCTGCGAGGGTAGGCACGCCTGGAATCTCCATTTGCACCGGCGTGCCAACGTGAAGGTCGGCCAGGCAAAGCGACCCCCGCCCCGGGAACAAGCCCTCACCGTTGCGGCAAGGCTCCCGCACGCGCGCACCAGTAACTCATCGGCGTTATCCTGGGAAGCGGCCCCCGTTCCGTGGCCGCTTCAGTAGGAGAAAGGACGAACCTATGCGACTCGATACGGCGATCCGGACCGCCGGGCTGATCCTGGCTCTGGCAGCCGCGGGCCCCGCCCTGGCCCATAGCCAGGGCCACCAAGGTCACGCGCACGGCAAAGCAAAGACAGCCCAGGGACGGACGATCACCTGTCCGGTTATGAAATCAAATATCCCGATTAGTAAAGCGATCAAGGTAGTACATAAAGGCAAGACATACTACGTCTGCTGCAAGAGGTGCATCGCCAAGGTAAAGACCGGCCGTTATCGGCCGAACGGCTAGGCCGCCGGAGGGATCGTGGAGGCGGCGAGGCGGGGGCACGCCGCCTCCACAAATTCCGCAAACCGGTAGCTCTGGCTTCCGAAATGGTTGCCACGACCCTGAAACGCGCGCCAGACCTGCCCGGTCCGGCATCCGGGATGCGCTGGCAACCCACTGCAGCCCTTTGGAAAGGGCTTTCGTCCCCGCCGGCCCGCTCTGCCACCGCCGGGGCGGCGGAAAGGAACTGAAGATGCAACATCGAACGCGACTCTTGATGGCCCTGTCGTTCGCGGGACTGTTCCTGCTGAGCACGCTGATCGTGGCCGCTTCCCGAGCCCGCGGCGCGGCAGCTCGCCCGCACGAGATAGAGGCCGATGCGTACGCTGCGGAAGCTGCCGCCACTCAGGCGAATGGCGGGGCGTCGTGCTGCGCCGGCGAGGCGAGCCAGTGCGACATGGAGCATGCCGGTAAGGCCGACCAGTGCGGCATGGACCACCGCCACGGAACGCACGGCAAGCACGCCTCCTCCCACGTGCTGCCGATGAAGCGGAAGGTGGGTACGTTTACCATTATCTTGGATAGCACACCACCACTACCGAAAATGGGCGAAAACCGGTTTCGGATCCGCGTGCAGGATCGCCGCGGGCAGTCAGTTACCGATGCGCGCGTGCGGGTCACGCTCTCCATGCCCTCGATGAAGATGGAGGAGTCGAAGGTGGCCGCACGCCACGCGGGCGCGGGGGTGTACTCGGCTACGGTGAACCTGAGCATGGCAGGCGAGTGGCGGGCGAAGGTGTCTGTAGAACGGCCTGGGCAGCGCGCTGCCGCCACCCGGTTTGACTTCCAGGCGGCTGAAGAAAGTGCGGACGGGAAGCCAGCAGCGCCGGAGTCGCACCAGCACGGGCCTACGGAGCACGGCCACGATCATTAAGCGCCGCCCGGCGCGAACACGGGCTGGGTGGCTTTCGTGCGCGGCTTTGGGGCCTGCGTACGTCACCAGTCCAAAGATGAATGTAGGAAGTAAGATTATTGCGGTTGTTCGGATCGAGTCTAGGTGGGACGTATGCCAGAGGGAGGCCTGAAATGAAACGCAGCGTGGGAGTTTTGCTGTTCCTGGGAGCGGGCGTGCTGGTCTGGCTGATCGCCGGCTGCGCCCCGGAGCAAAACCAGACGGAAACGCCGCCTGCCAGCGTAGGCGCGCCGAAGCAAGCGGGCGCCGGTCTGGGGACACCGCAGCCAGCGGGGGTGTTCCAAGTCACGCTCTCCACAGAGCCATCGGCGCCGAAGATGGGCGAGATGCGCTTCCGGGCGCACGTCAGCCGAGACGGGCAACCGGTATCTGATGCGCAGCTTAACTTGAGCCTGTCTATGACATCCATGAAGATGATCGGTCCCGAGGTCACCCTGGAGCCTGCCGGTGACGGTGAGTACGAAGCTACCGCCAACCTCAGTATGGGCGGCGGCTGGGAAGCGAAAGTAACCATCACCGCCGGCGGTGAAACAGGAACGGCGGTTTATCACTTTACAGTCAGCCAGTGAGCACGGGCAAAGGAATCCTCAGATGATGCGACAGACTGCGCGATCACCCTGGCTACTGGCGCTCGCGGCGCTCTTGATGGTTGTGGCCGGTTCAGCCGCGCTCGCCGGACTGCGGGCGGACGCGGGTCCGTACCGAGTGGAGATTACCACGGACCCCGCTGTGATCCCCGTGGGTCGGGCGAAGCTGATCCTCAAGGTCACCGACTCCGCCGGCAAGCCCGTGGAAGGAGCGCAGGTGAGCGCCCTCGCCAAGATGCCGGGCATGGACATGGGCGAGCGTGAGGAACCCGCTC